>JAOPVE010000117.1 GCA_025963185.1 Actinomycetes bacterium | reverse complement strand
AGGACAGCTGACCCGTTCCTGGCGATCCCGCCAGCACCCTCGTTCCGATCGCGCAACGCGAAGGCCCCGCCGAGTCTCGGCGGGGCCTTCGCGTTGATACGTGCGAGTTGTCCGGCGAATGAACCTGAGCTGGAGGGTTGATCTTCACCCGCCTCGTGTCGAGATCGCGACAACATCCTCGCTGGCCCGTGTATCCGCGGGAGGATTCGGTTCCCGAAACCAGTGAGCGGCTCGCCGGGAACCGGGCCGTTCCACCCGGGGTCCGGCGCACCGGTCCGGTGGCAAGATTTCTCACGCAGTGCGCTGAGCGCGTCACGGTCCGGCTCTTCCCGCCGGATCGACACCTGGGACTCATCCCTCGCCTGGAGGCTTCCTGATGGCCGGTCCCCGCAACGACAAGAACGAGCCCACGCGGGCCTACCAGCCGCCGCGGCGCACCCGGCCCGCGACGGGCGCCCCGGCGACCCCGCCGGGCCCGTCCGAGGCGCTGCTGCAACGGCACGGCGCGAAGGTGCTGCGGCCCGGGGAGGCCGTCCCGACCGCCGACGGCGTCGCCGTGCAGCCGACCGTCTACCGGTCCGGCACGATGCTCGTCACCGCGCAGGACTTCGCCGATCCGCAATTCCGCACGTTCCTGCGCGACACCCTCGACGACTCCGGCTTCGGGTGGGACGAGGGCGACGATGCCCGGGGCGGCCCCGCGGTGCGCACCCTGCACCTGCAGCCACTGCCGGACCGGCTGCCCGACCGGCCCGCCGACGGCTGGCGATCGCTCCAGCAACTGCGCTTCCTGGCCCGCGGTACCCGCAACGAGGCCCCGGCGGCCCGGATGTCGGTCGAGCACCTGCTGTTCGGATCCGTCGCCGGGCCCATCACCGGTGATCCGGTCACCGAGGGGCACCCCGTCACCGAGGGGCACAGCCTGCCCGACGCCGCGCTGTCCAACGTGGGACGGGTCGCGGTCAACGTCATCGCCGGCGCCCCGCCCCGCCGTCCCGCATCCGGGCTGACCGCCGGGCGACGGCCGCTGGTCGCGGTGCTGGACACGGGCTGCGGCCTGCACCCATGGCTCGATCCGGCCGTGGCAGGACAGGAGGACTTCCTCGTCGATCCGTCGGTCGCGGGGTGGTCCGGGGCGTCGATCCCCGATCCGGAGACCGGCGGCGGGCTGCTCGCGCCGCTGCTCGGCGAACTCGACTCGCACTCCGGGCACGGCACCTTCATCGCCGGGATCGTCCGCCAGATCGCCCCCGACGCCCGGGTCCTGCCACTGCGGATCATGTACAGCGACGGCGTCGTGCACGAGGGTGACCTGCTCAACGCCCTCGCGGCGATCCGGGACCTGGCCCGCGCCGGGAAGCCCGAGGTGTTCCCCGACGTCGTCTCGCTCTCGCTCGGCTACTACGACGAGCGTCCCGAGGACACGGCCTACACCAGCATCCTGTCCACGCTGCTGTGGGAACTCGGCGACCTCGGCGTCGCGGTGGTCGCCGCCGCCGGGAACGACGCCACGAGCCGGCCGCTGTTCCCGGCCGCGCTCGGCGGCGCCGCGAACGCCCCGGCGGTGCCGCTGGTCAGCGTCGGCGCGCTCAACCCGAACGGCACCCGCGCGATCTACAGCAACGAGGGCCCGTGGGTGACCGTGTGGGCGCCCGGCAGCGCGATCATCAGCACGTTCCCGACCACGTTCCGCGGCAGCCGCAGCCCCGGCCTCGAAGTCGGCACCCCGATCCTCCGCGAGGGGCTGGACCCCGACGACTACTCCGGCGGGTTCGGCCGCTGGACCGGCACCTCGTTCGCCGCGCCCGTGCTCGCCGCGCGGCTGGCCAGGTCGCTGTCGGCCTGCGGCGAGGGCGTGCTGGCGCCCGTCGATCCGGTCGCGGCGGCCGCCCGGGTGCACGACGCGCTCGGGGAGGTGCTGGCGCCATGACCGCGGGCACCGCACATCCCGGCCCGCCGGCGCAGCCAGGGCGGCGCGTTACCGGTTCCCGGTCGGGGAACGTTACCGGTTCCCGGCGGGCGGACGAGGCCGGATCGCGGTCGGGGGATGTAGCCGGTTCCCGGCGGGCGGACGTGGCCGGATCGCCGCCGGCCTCCGCTGCCGGGCCGGTTGCTCCCTCGGCGCGGGACGGGCGTGCGGCCCGGCTCGCGCGGGCGCTGGAGCGAGCCCAGGGCGGGGAGGTCTCCGCGCTCGACGAGGTGGTCCGTGAGCTCAATCCGCTGCTCTGGCACGTGGCCCGGTCCCAGGACCTGTCCGCCGACGACGCCGTCGACGTGGTGCAGACCACCTGGCTGGAGCTGCTGCGCCGCCTCGACCAGATCCACTCGCCGTCCGCGCTGACGACCTGGCTGGTCACCGCGACCCGGCGGGAGGCCTGGCACACCAACGCGCGGCGCCGGCGCTCGTCCGCCGCCGAGCCCGACACGCTCGACGCGGCGCTCGAACCCGCTCTTCCCGCCGATCACGGGGTTGGCGACGGCGAGCGGTCCCAGGCGCTGTGGCGCAACTTCCACCGGCTGCCCGCCCGCTGCCGGGAGTTGCTGCGGGTGGTCGCGATCGCCGACCGGCCCGACTACACCACGCTCGCCGAGGCACTGGGCATGCCGCGGGGCAGCATCGGGCCCACCCGCGGGCGGTGCCTGGGCAAACTGCGCGAACTGCTGCTCGCGGATCCGGCCTGGAGCCCGTCGTGACCGCCGGGGATCCGCTCGACTCGGCCGACCACGAGATCCTCGACGGGCTCGCGGCGCTGTACGCGGCCGCCGATCCGCCGCCGCCCGATCTCGACGAACGGGTGCTGTTCGCGATCGCGCTGGAGAACGTCGACGTCGAGGTGTCCCGCCTGCACGAGGACCTGCTCGCGGGGGCGCGCGGAGAGGAACGCGCCCGCACGGTCACCTTCGACGCCGACAGTCTCACGATCATGGTGACCGTCACGCCCGCGGACGACGGCGCGATCCGCCTGGACGGGTGGCTCGCGCCCGCCGCGCCGCTGCGCGTCGAGCTGCGCCTGGCCACCAGTCCGGTGCTGCACGCCTGCGCCGACGAGGGCGGCCGGTTCGTGTTCACCGCGGTCCCGCCTGGGCTCGCGCAGCTCGTGGTCCACCCCGGGTCCGGGGCAGCCAGCGTCGTGGTCACCCCGTCGATCCAGCTGTGACCGTGTCCGCCGCGACCGTGCCCGGCCGGCGGCTCGCTGCCGCGCCGGGGCTCGGCGCGGCCCGCGCCCTGCATGCCGATGGGGTCACCGCGACCGCGCAGAACCGGCCGCGGGCGGCCGGCCGGCTGCTCCGGGGGGCCCTGGGGGCGCTTCCCGGCGATCCGCCGGACGGTCTTGATCTTGCCGGCGATGCCGCCGAGCTGCGGGGGCGGATTCTCGTCAGCCTCGCCCACGCCGAGGCCGAACAGGGGCACGTCGTCGAGGGCCTGGCGCTGCTCGGGGAGGCCGAGCCGCTGCTGCCGCCCGCCCGCCGCGGGGTGCTGCGGGGCCAGCGCGGGCTGCTCCTGCTGCGCACCGGGCAGGCGCCGGACGCGCTGCGGGAGTTCGACGGGGCGGTCGCCCTGCTGCGCGGTGGTGCCGAGCCCCGCGAACTGGCCCGGATCCTGCTCAACCGCTCGGTCGTGCACCTGCTCGCCGGGCGGATCGCCGCGGCCAGGACCGACCTGCGCCGCTGCGCCGCACTCGCGGTCCGCGACGGCGACGCCCGGATCGCCGCCAAGGCCAGCCACAACCTCGGCTACCTCGCCTTCCTCGCCGGCGACCTGCCCGGCGCGCTACGCGCCTTCGACACCGTCGCCGCCGCCTACGCGGTACACGCGCCCGCCGTCCTGCCCGTGCTCGCCCTGGACAAGGCGCGCGCACTGCTCGCCGCCGGCCTCTACCGCTACGCCGACGCCGAACTCGCCGCCGCGCTGGCCGAGTTCCGGCGGCACCGGCTCAGCCAGGACCACGCCGAGGCACTGCTCGCGCGGGCCGGGACCGCGCTGCTCGCCGGGCGGCCCGCCGCGGCCCGCCAGTGGGCACGGCAGGCCCGAGCCCGGTTCGCGCGGCGCGGCAACGAGACCTGGACCGCGCTCGCGTCGCTGCTGGTCGCCAGGGCTGAACTCGCCGCCGGACCGGGACCTCGCCGGTCCGCCGCCATCGCCGCTCAGGCCGGCCCGCTCGCCGCCGCGCTGCACGCCCACGGGCTGCGCGAGGACGCTCTCACGGCC
>JAOPVE010000097.1 GCA_025963185.1 Actinomycetes bacterium | reverse complement strand
ACGGGCCCGTGTGGGCTGCCGTGCTGGCCTCCGGGACCCTGCGCGCCCTCTACGGGTTCCTCGCCCTGTTCTTCGCCTTCCGGACCCGTGAGGACCACCTCACCCTCCCGCCCGCCGCCGCGCTCGGAGTGATCGGTGCCGCGCTGGCCGCCGGATCCTTCGCGAGCACCCTCGCCGGCGCGCGGATCGGCCTGCGCCACCCCCGGATCGTCCAGTCCCTGGCGCTCGCCACGGCCGCCGTGGCCTGCCTCGGAGCCGCGATCGGGTACAGCCTGTGGGCGGCCGCCGCGCTCGCGTTCGTCACCGCCGTGGGCAGCGGACTGGCGAAGCTGTCGGTCGACGCCGTGATCCAGGAGCGGCTGCCGGACGAGTCCAGGGCGAGCGCGTTCGCGCACTCCGAGACGCTGCTGCAGGTCGCGTGGGTGGCCGGCGGCGCGCTCGGGCTGATCCCCGTCAGCGGGCGGTGGGGGCTGCTCGCGGCCGGGATCCTCGTCGCGGCGGCGGCCGGGCGATCCGTGACGTTGGCTTGGTCACTTCGCGTGAAACAGCCGGATCCGCGGCCGGTAGCCTGATTCTCGCTCGTCCCACAACCTGATCCGCTGGGGGCCCGTCCCATGTTCACCCGCCGACGCGCTGCCGGTGCCGCCGCCGCGATCCTGGCCGCGCTCGCGCTGACCGGCTGCCAGAAGCCGGTGCCCGAGGTGACCGCGCTCGCCGACGGGGCGTTCGTGCAGATCCCGGCGTCGGTGTTCTGCTTCGGCGGGCAGAGGTACACCGGTCCCGGGTCGTGCCGGGAGGCGAAGGTGACCCGCACGGTGACGGTCCGGCCCAGTTCGCCGGTGTCGCTCGAAGTGCCGCAGGAGGTCCGCCAGCACGGCTGGTATGTGCGCCTCGTCGGGGCGAACGGCCAGATCACGCCCGGGCCGATCCAGAAGGACAGCAGCTACTTCAAGCTTTCCGCGGACTTCGGCCAGGCCAGCTCCCTCGACCTCCAGGTGGTGGCGCTGCCCGGGGGCGACGCGGCGAGCGGGCAGCCGTCCGGCATCTGGGAACTGCACCTGCGCAACCGCGACGTGGGCTGATCGCGTGCGCATCCTGGTCGTCACCGCCGTCGCCGCCGAGCGCGACGCGGTGGTGGCCGGGCGGGCGGACTTCGCGCCGGTCCGGGGGCTGCCGTACGGGGCGGTGAGTGACGGGCGGGTCGTGGTCGCGGCCGGCGGCGTCGGTCCGGTGGCCGCCGCGGTCGCCACGGCGCGGCTGATCGCGCTCGGGCAGTTCGCCCTCGTGATCTCCGCGGGCATCGGCGGGGCGTTCGACGGCCGGGCCGTCATCGGGGACGTCGTGGCGGCCACCGAGTCGCGCTTCGCCGACCTGGGCGCCGACACCGACGAGGGCTTCCTGCACGTCACCGACCTGGGCTTCCCCGGCGGCGCCCCGCTGCGGGCCGCGACCGTGGACCTGCCACTCACCGGCCCGGTCCTCACCCTCGCGACCATGACCGGCACCGAAACCGCCGCCGCCGCACTCTGCGCGGCCCACCCGGACGCCCTCGCCGAGGCCATGGAGGGCTACGGCGTCGCCTGGGCCGCCACCGAACACGGACTGCCGTGGGCCGAGGTGCGGGCCGTCAGCAACCTCATCGGCCGCCGCGAGAAGTCCATGTGGGACATCCCGCGAGCGTTCGCCGCTCTCGGCAAGGCGATGGACGTGGTGACCCGATGACCCTCTCGCTGGCCTACTCCCCCTGCCCCAACGACACGTTCGTCTTCCACGCGCTCACCCACGGGCTCGTGCCCGGCGCGCCGCCGTTCGACGTGACCTTCGCCGACGTCGACGTCACCAACACCGCGGCCGAGCGCGGCGAGTTCGACGTGGTCAAGGTGTCCTACGCGGCGCTGCCGTGGCTGCTCGGCGAGTACGAGCTCCTGCCGTGCGGGGGCGCGCTCGGGCGCGGGTGTGGTCCGCTGGTACTGACCGGCTCGCCCCGGGATCCGTCGTCGCTCGCCGGTTCGACCGTGGCCGTTCCCGGTGATCGCACCACCGCGTACCTGCTGTTCCGGCTGTGGTCCGCCGGGTTCCCGCCCGCCGAGATCCGGGTCATGCCGTTCCACGAGATCATGCCCGCCGTGCGCGACGGGGTGGTCGACGCCGGGCTGGTGATCCACGAGGCCCGGTTCACCTACCCGAAGTACGGCCTACACGCGGTTGCGGATCTCGGCGACTGGTGGGAGTCCGACACTGGCCTGCCGATCCCGCTCGGCGCGATCATCGCTCGCCGCGGGCTGCCGGTTGACGAGCTGACCTCGTGGATCCGCGCGTCGGTACGGGCCGCGTGGGCGGATCCGTCGGCGAGCCGCGAGTACGTGCTCGCCCACGCCCAGGAACTGGATCCGTCCGTCGCCGACGCCCACATCGCCCTGTACGTCAACCACTTCACCGAAGACCTCGGCACGGACGGCCTCGCCGCCGCCCGCGCCCTCCTCACCCGAGCCGCCAACGCCGGCCTGGTCCCCCCGATCCACCTCTAAGTTCAACCTTCGCTTCTTTCCGAAGTGCGGTAACTGCGACCGGTCCCGACCGGCTTTGGTTACCGCACTTCGGGGGATCGTTCTTTCCCAGGATCGGGGTCAGCCCCAGCCCCAGCGCGGCTGAGTAGCGGCAAGCGAGGCGGTCGAGCGGTTCTGGCGGCGGCTGCTCATCGGGATCTCCCTAGTCCGAGTGGTCCTGCTTCTCGGAGCTGTGAGATCCGTCCCCACCCACCACCAACAACTTTCCGCAAAACTTTTTCAGCGGATCCCCCAGCGACCCGGCCGCCGAACCCCCCGCCGCCGACGCACCCCCCGCCGATCCGCCGAAGTCTGTGCCATCAGACCGGCCCTGGGCGGCACAACGGCACGCGCTTCGGGGGTCAGATGGGGTCGCCGCAGACTCGCCAGGTGCCGTTTTCGTTGAGGAGGGGGTAGTCGTGGCTGTAGGTCTCGCCGCTGCGGAACGAGATTGTCGCGCTCGCGATGCCCTTGTCCGTGCCCGTGGCCTGCACTGACGTGATCTTGTACGTGGCGGGCCAGCGGTCAGCGACGATGTCGGTGAGGTCGTCCGCCGTGTAGTTGGTCTGGACCTCCGCGCAGGTGGCCTTGAACGCCTTGGACGGCTCGCCGGCCACCAGCGGATCGAGGAACGCGCGCGCACCGGTCCGGATCCCGTCGGCGGCATTCACCGCGCGGCTGACGGATGGAGCGACGCGGGTCGCGAAAACGGCCACGGCCAGCGCGCCGCCCCCGCAGATCAGCACGAGGACCGCGCCGATCACGCTCAGCGTGATGATCAGCGCCTGGTTGTTCTTCCGCGGCGGAGGCGGCGGCCAGCCGCCCCCGGGCAGCGGGTACCCAGGCGGCGCAGACCCGGGCGGCCCATATCCAGGTGGTGGGTACCCGGGCGGTGCGTACCCGGGCGGTGTGTACCCAGGCGGTGTGTACCCGGGCGGGGTGTACCCAGGCGGCGCATATCCGGGGGGCGGGTACTGGAGCGAGGGCGGCGGGGCC
Source organism: Actinomycetes bacterium (assembly GCA_025963185.1). Taxonomy (GTDB): domain Bacteria; phylum Actinomycetota; class Actinomycetes; order Mycobacteriales; family Cryptosporangiaceae; genus RYN-140. Next base: position 48,897 of record JAOPVE010000097.1, on the reverse strand, counting down.
GGGTGCTGTCCCGGCTGCTCGGGAGGCAGCGTCACGCGCACAAGATACGGCCGGCTTGCCACCGCAGCCCCGCATTGACGTCAGACTTCGAGTTCCTTGGCGACGGCGTGCACCAGTTCGGCGATCTTCTTGGCGGTCTTGCGGTCGGGGTGGCGGCCTCGGCGCAGGTCGGGCTGGACCTTGGCCTCGAGCAGCTTGATCATGTCCTCGACCATGCCGTGGAGCTCCTCGGCCGGGCGCCGGTGGGCCTGCACGACGGACGGGAGCGGATCCAGCAACTCCACCGACAGCGCCTGCTCGCCCTTGCGGCCCGCGGCGACCCCGAACTCGACCCGCGCACCCGGCTTCAGCTCGGTGACGCCGGGAGGCAGCGCGCCCTTGTGCACGAAGACGTCGCCACCGTCGTCCCGGGAGAGAAAGCCGAAGCCCTTCTCTACGTCGAACCACTTCACCTTGCCGGTAGGCACGTTGACCTCAGCTCTGCTCGTCCGGGACAAAGAAAGGCAGCACGAACGGCTGCCTCGCACTTCAAGGCTAGCGATGCCCGGGCGGACGGCAAACGGGAACGCGTCAGCCGTTCGCCCTGTCCTGCTCCGCGGACCGGCTGAGCAGGTCGTTCATGGATCCGGACCGGAAGCCCCGCGGATCCACCGTGACCTCGGCGAACCCCTCGACGGCGGCGAGGACGGCCGGGTGGGCGGCCAGCAGGGGCACGGCGGCCGCGTCCACTTCCACGCGAGCGGTGTCGCCGAGATCACGGACCCGCAGGTTCGCCACACCGATCCCCGCCTCGGCCAGGGCGGATCGCAACCCGGCCTCGGCACGCTCGATCCGGGCCAGCCGGGACGGGGTGATCGCGATCCCGTAGGCCACCCGGCTGGACAGGCACGCGGCGGCCGGCTTGTCGGCGGTGGCCAGCCCCCAGCGCCTCGATGCGGCCCTGACCTGGGCTTTCGTCAGTCCAGCGGCGAGTAGCGGGGTCGCCGCGCCGCGCTCGGCGGCCGCTCCGATGCCCGGCCGGAACCCGGCGACGGCGTCGTCGGCGTTGGTGCCGGTGGCGACCCGGGCGAGCCCGTGCGCGGCGGCGAGCGGGAGCACGGTGTCGAGCAGCTCTGCCTTGCAGAAGTAACAGCGGTCCCCCGCGTTGGCCCGGTAGCCCTCGCGGCTCATCTCGTCGGTCCGGGGGGTGAGGTGGCGGATCCCGAGGCCGCGCGCGAACTCGGCCGCCGCGGCGAGTTCGGTCGCGGGCAGGCTGGGGGACACCGCGGTGGCGGCGGCCACGTTCTCCGGTCCGAGCGCGCGCACGGCCGCTGCCAGCAGAAACGCCGAGTCCGCGCCGCCCGAGAAGGCGACCAGCACGCTGCCCAGCTCCCGCAGCGCCGCGTCGAGAGCGGCGAGCCTGCCGTCGAGGACGTACTCGCCGAGCCATCCGGGGAACTCGGTGAGGTCCCGCAGGATCACCGCCGCCCCCGCGTCGCGCAGCTCGTCTGCCGTGCAGCCCCCGGTCTGGACCGCCACGGCGACCGCCCCGGCCTCGTGCGCGGCCAGCATGTCCCCCACGTGGTCGCCGACGTAGATCTCGGCGTGGTGCTCGGTCAGGGCGTCCGCCTTCTGGGCTCCCCACACGTCGCCGTAGAGGGCGTCGACGGTGAGCCGCAGGTGGTCCAGGTGGAGCTGCGCGTTGGCCGCAAACTTGCCCGTGACCACCAGCGCCTTGCCTCCGTGGGCGCGCACGGCCTCGACCGACTCGCGGGCGCCGGGCAGCAGTGGTGCCGCCGCCACGGCGATCCCCGGATAAAGCTCTCGGTAGCGGGCGGCGACCGACTCGACCTGCCCGGGCGCGAACCAGTTCGCCAGTTCGTGCGTGAGCGGCGGACCGAGTCGGCTGACCACGAGCGCCGTGTCGATCTCGACCCCGTACTCGGCCGAGAGGGCCTGGTACGCCGCCGCGATGCCCGGACGGCTGTCCAGCAGCGTCATGTCGAGGTCGAACCCGACCGTGGGAGGGCGCATGCCCCCGACCCTACGGAACTGGCCTAGGAGTCGCCTGGAGACCGCTGCGTGGGTACCTCGACGAGCGTCACGTGCGGTCCGCCGGCCAGCGTCGCCGCCTGCTGCGCGGACTCCGCGGACGGGCACGGCCACGCCTCGGCGCAGTACTCGCACTGCGGCCGCCCGACCTCGGCGAGGTGCGGACGGTGCCGCTCCAGCACTCGCTCGGCGCACACCAGCAGTTCCGGATCCACCGCGGTACCCATCAGAATCTCCTCCGGTCGTCCCTGGGGAAGTCGGGGCGACGACGCGCCGCTGGCCGGCCGAAACCAGCCACCGGGAAATGCGGCGCGCCGCCGCGTCCAGGTGGCCGATCCGGACAGTGAGTGCGGCCGCCGCCGATCGCAGAGCGGCTGCCGCGTCCCTCCGATCACCCGTCGCCGGCGGCAGGAACCAACCGGCGACGGGGACTCTCGGACGAACTCGGTAAGCGCGCTGCGGTCGCGTCGATCGCATCGCCTGACCTCCGTTCGCCCGTCCAGATCGGCCGCCGGAATCAGAACCTGTGGAGTGGGCTCCGAGGAATACCGAATGTCCGTTTCTCTGTAGGATCCGGAATGATCTTTGTGTGACGAGGACCGGATTAATTACCTATATCGGTCGCACCGAATAGTGGATATCGGGATATGCCGGAAGTGTGCCCGTAACAATCGCAAGCCGATCCCGGGTGCGTTTCGGTTGCTCTAGACGCCCACAAACGCGAAGTGCGGAACCTCCGACCGGCTATGACCGGTCACAGGTTCCGCACTTCGGAAGACTTCGGAAGAAGAGGGGCCTTACTCGCCGCCGGGCGCCAGCGGATCGGGGTGGGTGTAGTTCAGCTGGTCCAGCGGGAGGGGGAACTTGACCTCGTCGCCGAAGGGGCTGTTCGCGCCCTGGTACTCCCCCAGCATCTCGTTGACGGGCAGGTAGCCGTCCTTAGGAGCGGGGTTCTTCCCCTTGCCCGGTTTGCTGGCCGGACGGGTCTCGGACTCCATGACTCCTCCTCGTAACGCGTGGTCGCCTGAACGATGACCGATCCAACCGGCTACGGGCAAGCACCACGCGGCCGGGGCCGGCGGATAACGTTGACGCTGATGAGCAGGCCGGCGCACCGCACCCTGGCCGAGCACCTCAGGGCGCTGCCCGACGAGGAGCTCGCCGCGCTGCTGCGTGCCCGCCCTGACCTGGCAGTTCCCGTCCCGATCGACGTCTCGGTGCTCGCCAGCCGCGCGCAGACCCGGATGTCGGTGGCCAGGGCGCTCGACCATCTCGACCTGTTCACCCTCGAAATCCTCGACGGCCTGCGGCTGCACGAGAAGACCAGCGTCGACGCCCTCGGCGCGCTCGCGGGTACCGGGGCACCCGAGGCGGCCGTCCGGGAGGCGGTGAAAACCCTCACGACGCTGGGGATCGTCTGGCCGGACGGCGACCACCTCAGGGTCACGGCGGCGGCCGACGAGACGTGCTCGCCGTACCCCGCGGGGCTCGGCAGGCCGATGTCCGCGCTGGTCACGACCTACAGCACGGCCCAGCTCGCACCGATCCTGGACGCGCTCAGCCTCCCGCCGACGAGCCAGCCCGAGGCCGGCGCCCTGCTCGCGGAGGCCTTCGGCGAGCGGCACCGGGTGCAGCACCTCGTCAACCTCGCCCCGCCCGAGGCCCAGGCGGTGCTGCGCAAGCTCGCGGAGGGCCCGCCGCTCGGGGCGGTCCGGGAGGCGCGGCGCTCGGTGCCCGCCGCCGAGACCGACACGCCGGTCCGCTGGCTGCTCGCGCACGGGCTGCTGATGGCCCTGGACGACGACAGCGTCGAGCTGCCGCGCGAGGTCGGGCTGGTGCTGCGCGAGGCGAACGTGCTCGGCGAGCTGCATCCGAGCCCGCCGGAGATCCCCTCGGTGAAACAGCCCGACGCGGACCGGGCCGGATCGGGGCAGGCCACGGAGGTCCTCCGGCTGGTCGACGCGGTACTGGAGGCCTGCGCGGCGGATCCGCCGGGGGTGCTGCGCTCCGGTGGGATCGGCGTGCGCGATACGCGGCGCCTGGCCAAGTCCGCCGGGGTCGACGAGCCGAGCCTCCCGCTGCTGCTGGAACTCGCGCGCTCCGCCGGGTTGCTCGACGACACCGGCTCCGGGGATCCGGAGTGGCTGCCCACCCCCGGCTACGACACGTGGACCGGCGAGACCCAGGAGGTCCGCTGGGCGTGGATCGCGCGCGCGTGGCTGGGCATGACCCGCCTCCCCGGGCTGATCGGCCAGCGCGACGACAAGGACCGCATCATCGCCCCGCTCTCGTTCGACGCCGAGCGGGTCAGCGCGCCGGAGCTGCGCCGGATGACCCTGGCCGTGCTCGCGGGGCTGCCCAAGAACGCGGCGGCCGGGCCCCAGGACGTCCTGTCCCTGCTGCACTGGCGCTCGCCGCGGCGGGGCGGCCGGCGGCGGGAGGACGCGGTCCGGTGGGCGCTCGGCGAGGCGGCGATCCTCGGCGTGACCGGTCGCGGGGCCCTGACCAGCTACGGCCGCGCCCTGCTCGCGGGGACCGATCCGGCGCCGGTGCTCGCGGCCCAGCTCCCCGATCCGCTGGACCACGTTCTGGTCCAGGCGGATCTCACCGTCGTCGCCCCCGGTCCGCTCCAGCCCGAACTGGCCGCCCAGCTCGCGCTCGTCGCGGACGTCGAGTCGGCGGGCAGCGCGACGGTCTACCGGGTGACCCCGGCGAGCGTGCGGCGCGCACTGGACGCCGGGCGCTCGGCCTCGGACCTGCACCTGCTGTTCAAGGAGCGCTCGCGGACGGCCGTACCGCAGGCGCTGACCTACCTGATCGACGACGTGGCCCGGCGGCACGGCGGACTGCGGTCGGGATCCGCCTCCGCGTACCTGCGCAGCGACGACGAGACGCTGCTTACCGAGATCCTCGCGGATCGCCGTTGCGAGGCGCTTCGGCTACGGCGGCTCGCTCCCACGGTCCTGATCTCGACGGCCACCCCGAACCGGCTGATCGACGGGCTGCGCACGGCCGGGTACGCCCCGGTCATCGAGGACGAGTTCGGCACACTCGTCCTGAGCCGCCCGGACGCGCGCCGCGCCGCGCCCCGGCCGAGGCTGACCAGGCCCGGGGCCGACCTGCCGACGCTGTCGGACGATCAGCTCACCGAGGCCGTCCGGGCGGTGCGGAGGGGCGACGACGCGGCCCGCTCGGCGCGCCGGGCCCCGGTCACGACCCTGGACGCGCCCGGCGCGACGGCCGCGACCGCCATCGCGGTGCTCCAGCAGGCCGCCCGCGAGCGCCGGCAGGTGTGGCTCGGGTACGTGGACCCCCACGGCGGCACGCTGCGGCGGCTGCTGCGGCCCTTGTCGATCGGCGCGGGCTACCTGCGGGCGGACGACGAGAACGCCGACATCACCCTGACGATCGCCCTGCACCGGATCACCTCGGCGATCCTCACGGACGAGCCGGCGGCGGCGGACTCCTAGAGGTGCTCGGCGAGCGCCGCGTGGCCCGCCGCGAGGGCGAGATCGGCGGCGGTGCGGCCGTCGTCGCTGGCCCGGCGCGGATCGGCACCGCAGGCCAGCAGCAGATCCGCGAATTCGGCGTCGCCGTTCTGGGCCGCGGCCATGAGCGGGGTGAAACCGCCGTGCTGGACCACGTCCGGATCCGCACCGATCGCCAGCAGCATCGACGCGACCCCCACCGACTGTCCCGCGAGCGCACTGTGCAGCGGCCTTACCCGGATCTCGTTGTCGGACACCGCCTCCGGATCGGCACCCGCCCGCACCAGCAGCGCGGCCGCGTACGGGGCGTCGAAGAAGGCGGCGAGGTGCAGCGCGGTGAAGCCGTCCCCGGCGTACTCGGTGACCGGCGCGCCGGCCGCGAGCATGCTCGCGAGCGAGGAGATGTCACCCAGGCCCGAGGCGTCGAACACGTCCAGCGGCGGGTGGGCGGCGAGCACGGCCTGGGCGAGTTCGAGGCGGCCCGAGTACAGGCAGCGCAGGACCACCGAGACCCCATCGGGCCCCCGGTCGGCCGCGCGCTCGGGATGCGCCTCGATGATCTCCTTCACCCGGTCGAGGTCGCCTGCCGCGATCGCGTCCAGCAATGTGCCCATACCGGCCTCCTTGGTGTACAGGCGACCGTATCGGAGTCACCCCGCCGGGGCGCGCAGCCTGCGGCGAGGGGGGCGCCGATTCCAGACCCACACCCCGATCGCCAAGGCACCGGCGAGCAGCGCCGCGATCAGGTGCCGGGCTTGGCGCCGAAGATGTGGACGCGGGTGCCGCTGTGGGTCAGTCCGAAGAGGGCGATCGCGTCCCGGCGGAGCAGGTTGATGCAGCCGTGCGAGCCCGGGGAGTTCTGGTCGTAGAGGTAGCTCGGGGTCTGGTGGAAGCCCATGCCGCCGTTGAAGCGCTCCCAGTAGGGCAGCGGGACGTCCTTGAACTCGGACGACGTGGTCCACTTCTTCTTGTCCTGGATCGAGTAGAACCCCGGCGGCGTGGCCTTGCCCGCCCGCCCGGTCCGGATCGGCACCGGACCCAGCACGGTCCTGCCGCCCGAGACCACCCACATCGTCTGCGAGGTGAGGTCGACGCAGACCGTCAGGCCCTTCACCGAGCACTTCGCGGTGGCGACGCTGCTCAGGCGGGTCGCCACGGATCCGCTGACCGGCCCCGCGTACCCCGCGAGCGGCAGCACCCCGTAGCGGGCCTGGAACTTCTTGATCGCCGCACAGTCCTGGGCGCTCTGCTTGCCGTCGACCGTCACGGGACCGAACTCGGTGTGGGTGGCGAGGTACTTCTCGACGGCGAGCTGGCCCGGTCCGGTGCCCCGGCAGACCTCGGCGGGCGTGCCGGGCTTCACCGCGACCGGCGCGGCGGGGGCCTTCGTGACGACGGCGGACGGCGCACTGGTGGCCGGGGCGGACGGCTCGGCCGGGGGCTGGTCGAGTAACGCGGTCGGTGGCGGCTTCTCCGGGGTTTGTGGGATGGAAGTGACGGCCGCCGCCTTGTCGCCGGCCACCTTCTCGTCCGCCGAAGCGTTGGGCATGATCGAGTACACGCCCGCGCCGACCGCGCCGAGAACCGCCGCGCCCGCGATCATCGCGGCCGCCTTGCCTGCCAGAGAAGCCATGGTTTCCCCCGGGGGTGAAAAGTGTGGGCACGTCCGGGAATCCGGGGTGCACACAGCACTGTCAACCATGGGCCGTGAGCCGGACGTAAAGCCGCGGGGGTACTTCCGGGCAGAGCCTGGGACAATGGTGGTTTCGCCCGTTCAACCCGGAGGCCCCGTGACCGACGGCCCGCTCATCGTCCAGTCCGACAAGACCCTGCTGCTGGAGATCGACCACAAGGATTCGAGCGCCTGCCGCCAGGCCATCGCCCCGTTCGCCGAGCTGGAGCGTGCCCCCGAGCACGTCCACACCTACCGGCTCACCCCCCTCGGGCTGTGGAACGCGCGCGCGGCCGGGCACGACGCCGAGAGCGTGGTGGACGCCCTCGTCCGGTTCTCGCGGTACGCGGTCCCGCACGCGCTGCTCGTCGACGTGGCCGACACCATGGACCGGTACGGCCGCCTCCAGTTGCTCAACCACCCGGTCCACGGGCTGGCGCTGCACGCGCTCGACCGGGCGGTGCTCGCCGAGGTGATCCGCAACCGCAAGATCGCGCCGATGCTCGGCGACCGGGTGGACGAGGACACGATGGCCGTCCACCCCTCCGAGCGGGGACGGCTCAAGCAGGCGCTGCTCAAGGTCGGCTGGCCGGCCGAAGACCTGGCCGGGTACGTCGACGGCGAGGCGCACCAGATCGACCTCAAGGAGGACGGCTGGACCCTGCGCGACTACCAGCGGCACGCCGTCGAGGGGTTCTGGGCGGGCGGGTCAGGGGTCGTGGTGCTGCCGTGCGGGGCGGGCAAGACCCTGGTCGGAGCGGCCGCGATGGCCGAGGCGAAGGCGACCACGCTGATCCTGGTCACCAACACGGTCGCCGGACGCCAGTGGAAGCGCGAGCTCGTGGCCCGCACGACCCTGACCGAGGACGAGATCGGCGAGTACTCGGGCGAGCGCAAGGAGATCCGCCCGGTGACAATCGCCACCTACCAGGTGATGACGACCCGCCGGAAGGGCGAGTACCGCCACCTGGAGCTGTTCGGCGCCCGCGACTGGGGCCTGATCGTGTACGACGAGGTCCACCTGCTGCCCGCACCGATCTTCCGGCTCACGGCCGACCTGCAGTCCCGCCGGCGGCTCGGGCTCACGGCGACGCTGGTCCGCGAGGACGGCCGGGAGGGTGACGTGTTCTCGCTGATCGGTCCCAAGCGCTACGACGCGCCCTGGAAGGACATCGAGGCGCAGGGCTGGATCGCGCCCGCGGAGTGCGTCGAGGTCCGGGTCACGCTGACGGACGCCGAGCGCATGGCGTACGCGACCGCCGAGCCCGAGGAGCGCTACAAGGTCGCATCGACGGCCCGCACCAAGCTCCCGGTCGTCAGCAAGCTGGTCGAGCGGCACCCCGACGAGCCGGTGCTGGTCATCGGCGCCTACCTCGGCCAGCTGGACGACCTCGCCGCCGAGCTGGACGCGCCGATCATCCAGGGATCCACGACCAACAAGGAGCGCGAGCGGCTGTTCGGGCTGTTCCGCGAGGGCAAGATCCGCACGCTGGTGGTCTCGAAGGTGGCCAACTTCTCGATCGACCTGCCCGAGGCCGCGGTGGCGATCCAGGTGTCGGGCACGTTCGGATCCCGGCAGGAGGAGGCCCAGCGCCTCGGCCGGGTCCTGCGCCCCAAGGCCGACCACCGCCAGGCGCACTTCTACACGGTGGTCTCCCGCGACACGCTGGACTCCGAGTACGCCGCGCACCGCCAGCGCTTCCTCGCCGAGCAGGGCTACTCGTACACGATCGTGGACGCCGACGACGTGCTCGGCCCGCCCCTCCCCGAGGTCCCGTAACCGCCAGCCAGGTCCCGCCACACACGGCGAAGTGCGGTAACTGGGGCCGGTCAGGACCGGCCCCAGTTACCGCACTTGCGTAGTCGGGTCAGATGCTCGCCTTCTGGCGGCTGCGGTGGATCCCCTCGGCGATCTCCTCGACCAGCTTGGCGTTGAACGCCGGGAGGTCGCCGGGGTTGCGGCTGGTCACGATGCCCTTGTCGGTGACGACCTGCTCGTCCACCCACTCGGCGCCCGCGTTGCGCAGGTCCGTCTTGAGGGACGGCCACGAGGTGACCGTGCGGCCCCGCACGGCGCCGGCCTCGATCAGGGTCCAGGGGCCGTGGCAGATCGATCCGATGGGCTTGCCGGCCTCGACGAACGCCCTGGTGAAGGCGACCGCGTCCGCGTCGGCCCTGATGAAGTCGCCGTTGACGACCCCGCCGGGCAGCACGAGCGCGTCGTAGTCGGCGGGATCGGCGTCCGTCACCAGCTTGTCGACCGGACGGGTCGCACCCTTGTCGAGATGCTGGAAGGCCTGGATCTCACCGGTCTTGATCGAGATGAGTTCCGGCTCGGCGCCGGCCTCGGTCACCGCCCGCCACGGCTCGTCGAGCTCGGCCTGCTCGACGCCGTCGGTGGCGAGGAAGGCGACCTTCTTGCCGGTCAGCTGGGCGGTCATGATGGTTCGCTCCTTTCGTCGCGGTCCCTCATGGCCTACCCGGGCCCGGCCGGGCTAATCAGCCGCCGGCCGCCGTCCGCACGATCTGGACGATCTTCCACATCGTCGGCGCGGCGGTCGCGAGCCCGCCGCAGTCGGTGCCGGAGACCGTGGCCTTGCCCGCGTTGACGCTGTAGATGAAACCGTCCGCGCAGTTCTTGGGACCGATCGGGCTCTTGGCCGCCTCGGCGGCGAGCGAGTCGCTGTTCACCAGGCTCTTGAGCTCGCTGAGCTGGGCAGCGCTGAGCGTGGCGGCGATGGACGGCTTGGCCCTGGTCTTGCCCGTCAGGGATCCGTCGGGGTTCACGGTGTACTCGTCCTTGAACCCGGCGATGCCCCCGCTGCGGGCGACCTTGACGGCGGGCATCTCGGCGCCGGGCACCGCGGACGGGGACGGGGACGGGGAGGGCGAACTGCCCGGGCCGGCCGTGTCGCTGCCCCCGCTGCCCTTCGGCGACGCGCACGCGGCGATCAGTACGAGACTCACGAAGGCTAGATTCCGTAGACGCATGCCCATGAGACGAATCGGGCGGCGGGGCGGTTCCGCCCCGGCGGTCCCTAACTTTCCGGCGCGGACCAGTCACGGGAGGAGCGGCGATGGACGACCTGGTCGCGGAGTTCGCCCGGGCGGTTCCCGGCGCGCCGGGCGCGGAGGCGGTGGCCCGGGACCTGATCCGGCGCTGGCAGGAACCCCACCGGCACTACCACACGCTGCGGCACCTGAGCGCGATGCTGTCCATCGTGGAAGGCGAGGCCGGCCCGCCCGAGGTCGTGCTGGCGTGCTGGTTCCACGACGCGATCTACGATCCGCGGCGCACCGGCAACGAAGACGCCAGTGCGGATCTCGCCCTCGCCGCCCTCGGTTCGCTGGGAACGGAGGGTGCCGAGGTGGCGCGGCTGGTCCGGCTCACGGCGACGCACGATCCGGATCCTGGTGACCACAGTGGGCAACTGCTGTGCGATGCGGACCTGGCGATCCTCGCCGCACCGGCGGCCGAGTACGCGGAGTACGCGGCGAACGTCCGCCGCGAGTACGCCCACGTTTCGGACCAGAACTTCCGGCGCGGCCGGGCCGCGATCCTGAAAAGTCTGCTGGACCTTCCCGCGCTGTTTCACCTGGACACACACCGGAGCACGTGGGAAAAACGGGCCAGGGCGAACCTGGACAACGAATTGTCAGTCTTGACGGATCCGGTGTGAGACGCCAGCCTTTCGACCCATGACCGATACCGGACTCGCTCTCTCGTTGTTCTCCGCGCTCGCGGTGCTGGCGGTAGGGATGATTCTCGCGGCGGGGCTCTGGGCCCGCGCCCGCACCGCGTCCCAGGACCAGCGCGAACTCGTCATCGAGCGGACCGGCCGCGACAGCGCGACCCCACAGTGGCTCACCCAGCCGGGCGAGTACCGCTGATCCCGCGCCGCTTCGGCCGCCGCAGTCCCGCCCCGGTCAGCCGGGCCACGAGTTCGCGGCTCGGCACCGGAACCGCACCGAGCGCCAGCGCGGACGCGTAACGCTCGGACGGCACGTCGTAGTGGTCCCGGTCGAACCCGCGCGCGGGCGCGCCGAGCATCTCCGCGAACGCGTGCAGTTCGGCCAGTGACACGTCGCTGACCAGGTGCGACCACAGCCGGCCGCGCCCTGGCCACCGCGGCGGATCGATCAGGACCGTCACGGCACCTCGTCCACGGCCGCGCGGTGGCTGTCCGAGAGCCTGCGGACGTCGGGAGCTCCGAGGCGGGCCGCGTCGGCGGTCCGGTCGTCGGGCTTGCGCTGGGACTCACGTTCGGCCTTGACCCGGGCCCGGTAGTGCTCGACCTCGCGCCGGCGCGTCGCCGCGTCCCAGCCGAGCACTCCCCCCAGGAGGTCGGCGACCTGCTCGACGCAGTTCAGCCCGCGGTGCGGGGTCTCGATCGAGATCCGGGTGCGGCGGGTGAGGACGTCGTCCAGGTGCAGGGCGCCCTCGGCGATCCCGGCGTAGACGACCTCGGCGGCGATGTACTCGGCCGCGCCGGTGAGCGGGATCGCCAGTTCCGGCCGATCGTCCACCAGCGCGAGGATCTCGCTGGTGAGCGATCCGTACCGTTCGAGCAGGTGCTCGACCACCCCGGCGGAGATGCCGTGGGCGCGGGCGGTCTCGGCCCGCACCGCCCAGGCCGCGGCGAACCCGTCCGCGCCGAGCAGCGGGACCTCCTCGGTACGGCTGGGCGGAGTGCCCTGGAGCCGGCGCGCGGCCAGGTCCACCACGTCCGCGGCCATCACCCGGTAGGTCGTGTACTTGCCACCCGCGACGAGCATCAGCCCGAGCATCGGCTCGACCACGGCGTGTTCGCGGGACAGCTTGCTCGACGCCTCGGACTCCCCCACCAGCAGCGGCCGGAGCCCGGCGTAGACGCCCTCGATGTCGTCATGGGTGAGTGGGCGGTCCAGGACCCGGTTGACGTGGTCGAGGATGTAGTCGATGTCCGAACTCGACGCGGCCGGGTGGGCGCGGTCGAGGTTCCAGTCAGTGTCGGTGGTCCCGATGATCCAGTGGCCGCCCCACGGGATCACGAACAGCACGGACTTCTCGGTCCGCAGGATCAGCCCGTCGTCCCCGGCGATCGCGCTGCGCGGCACGACGAGATGCACCCCCTTGCTCGCGCGGACCCGCAGGCCAGGCCGCCCGCCGAGCATCTCGGACAGGTCGTCGCTCCACACTCCGGTCGCCGCGATCACGGTGCGGGCCCGGATGTCGAACACCTCGCCGGACTCCAGGTCCCGCACCCGCACCCCGACCACCTCGCGGACGTCCTTGAGCACGTCGATCACCCGCGTGCTCGTGGCCATCGCCGCGCCGAAGCTCGCCGCCGTGCGGGCCAGCGTGAGGCTGAACCGGGCATCGTCCACCTGCGCGTCGTAGTACTGGATCGCGCCGACGAGCGCGTCGCGCCGGAGCCCGGGGAACAGCCGCCTGGCAGCGGTCCGGGTGAGGTGGCGGTGCCGGGGAACGCCTCGCGAAGTGCCGAAGAGCGATCCGAGGACGTCGTACAGCGCCACTCCGGCCCCGTAGTAGGCCCGCTGCCAGACCCGGTGGTCGAGCGGCAGCAGGAACGGCACCGGCCGGACCAGGTGCGGCGCCAGCCGGGTCAGCAGCAGCCCTCGCTCCTTCAGCGCCTCCCTGACCAGCGGAAAGTTGAGCTGTTCGAGGTAGCGCAGCCCGCCGTGGATCAGCTTGCTCGACCGGCTCGACGTGCCCGCGGCGAAGTCCCGCGCCTCGACGAGCGCCACCGACAGGCCCCGGCTCGCCGCGTCGAGGGCAGCCCCCGTTCCGGTGACCCCGCCACCGACCACGACGACGTCGAACGTCTCGGATCGCATCCGCGCGAGATCCCTGGCCCGCTGTTCCGGGCCGAGCCTGCTCGCGGTGAACCGTGATATCTCGGGATCGCGTCGCACCGGTACACCGTACGTCCGTGCCGTCCGGGCCGCCGATCGCCTCCGTGGGTGACCGATAGCGTCCGCGGGGGACCGATAACGTCTGGGGGTGACCGCCCGGCGCTGGATCGAGCCCACGGCCCTGTCCCTGACCGGCGCCTGGATCTGCGGCGTCGTCGTCCTGTCCCAGTCCGTCGCCTGGCTCGTCCAGCAGACCCTGCTCGTGGACGAGCTGGGATGGCCGCGGTTCGGCGATCCGCTGGTGTGCCTCGGCGGCGGGGTGGCGATCGGGGTGGTCGTCGGGCCGGCCGCGCTGGCGATCCGGCACCCGGTGCTGCGATCCGTGGCGCGCTGCTGGGCCGTCGCGGCGCTCGCCCTGGTGGTGCTCGGCGTGGCGCGGGCGCTTCCGCTGCCGTGGTCGCCGGTGGCGCTGCTGGTCGTCGCCGGACTGTTACTGCTGGCGTTTGCGCTGCTCAGGGTGCGCGTGGCGGGCGGCGGGCTGCTCGGTGGGACTGCGGCGGGCCTCGCGATCCTGCTGCCGTGGTGGTTCGCCGGTGCCCTCGGATCGTGGTGGGAGACCCTCGCCGCGCTCGCCGCTGCCGCCGCCCTGGGGCTGTTCACCGCAGCCCTGTTCGCCCGGTTCCTCTGGCGTCCGCTCGCCGGCGCGCCGCGGTGGATGCGGATCCTGCTCGGGGGCCTCGCCGCTGCCGTCGCGCTGGTGCCCATAGCCGCGGGGGCGGGCCCGGCGGGGATCCAGTTGCTGTTGCTCGCCGTCCTGCCACCCGCCGGATTCGCCGCGGCGGCGATCGCCGATCGGCCCTCGTCCGCCGGCCCGGGACTGCTCGTGGCGCTCGCGGCGGCCGGTCCGCTGGCGTTCGTGGATCCGGAGCAGCTCACCCTGATCCTCGGGCTGCACGACGTGGACTACTGGGCGCTGATCGCCGCCCTGCTGTCCGCGCTGGCCGGGCTGCTCTCGCTGGGCCTGGTCTGGCTCGGCGGCCGCCGGGTGCTCGCCGGTGCCGCCGCGCTGCTGGCCGTCACCACGGGCACGGTCTGGATCTCGCTCGGCCACCCCGGCCTCTACGGCGACCGGATCTTCGTGATCCTCAAGTCCCAGCCCGACCTGGGCAACCTCCCCACCGGGATCGCCGCGCGCCGGGCCGAGGTCTACCACCGGCTGGTCGCCGAGGCTGACCGCGCCCAGCGCCCGATCCGCGCCCAGCTTCGCAGCTGGCACGTCCACTACACGCCGTATTACCTGGTCAACGCCATCGAGCTGCCCGACGATCCGGTGCTGCGCGGCTGGCTCGCCACCCGGCCCGAGGTCGACCGGGTGCTGCACAGCCCGCGGCTGCGGCCGATTCCCGCTCCCGAACCTCCGATGCGGGGATCGCTGCCCGCGCCCGTCCGGCCGTGGAACCTGGAGGCGATCCGGGTGCCCGAGGCCCGGTCCGCACTCGGAGTCGATGGATCCGGGATCGTCATCGGCGAGTCCGACTCCGGCGTCGACGGCACCCACCCGGCCCTGCGCGGCTCGTACGGCGGTCGCTGGCTGGATCCGTGGAACCACACCCGCACCCCCACGGATGTCGGCGGCCACGGCACCCACACCACCGCGATCGCGATGTCCGTCGCCCCGGGTGCCCGCTGGATCGGCTGTGTCAATCTCGCCCGGAACCTCGGCAACCCCGGCGCGTACGTGACCTGCCTCCAGTTCATGCTCGCGCCGTACCCGCAGTCCGGGGATCCGCTGCGGGACGGCGATCCGGCCCACGCTGCCGACGTGCTGAACAACTCGTGGGGCTGCCCGGACCTCGAAGGCTGCGATCGGGGAACGCTGCTCCCGGCGATCCGGTCCCTGCGGGCGGCCGGGATCTTCGCCGTGGTCTCGGCGGGCAACTCCGGCCCCCGGTGCGGATCCATCGAGGACCCGCCCGCGATCTACCCCGAGGTGCTCAGCGTCGGGGCCGTCGACCGCGCGAACCGGATCGCCGAGTTCTCCAGCCGCGGATCCGCCGGGCCCGACGTGCTGGCCCCCGGAGTGGACGTCGTGTCCGCGCTCCCCGGCGGCGGGTACGGTCCGCTCGACGGCACCTCGATGGCCGCCCCGCACGTCACCGGGGTGGTCGCGCTGATGTGGCAGGCGAACCCGCGGCTCGCCGGGGACGTGGCGCGCACCGAGTCGATCCTTCGGGACACCGCCCGCCCGATCCCGAGCTCGTGCGGCCACGCGGCCGGCCTGGTCGACGCCCTCGCCGCGGTGACAGCCGCCCGGGCGGCGCGCTGACAGCACCGGGCACACGCGACGAGGCGGGCCCCGGGGCGAACCCCAGGACCCGCCTCGCGGGTGTTGCGGTCGGACTTAGAAGTCCATGCCGCCCATGCCGCCGCCGCCGTCGCCACCGGCCGGAGCCGGGTTCTTCTCCAGCTTGTCCGCGACCACGGCGTTCGTGGTCAGGAACAGCGCGGCGATGGACGCGGCGTTCTGCAGCGCCGAACGGGTGACCTTGGCCGGGTCGATGATGCCCGCGGCGATCAGGTCGACGTACTCACCGGTCGCGGCGTTGAGGCCCCAGCCGGCCTCGAGGTTGCGGACCCGCTCGACCACGACGCCGCCTTCGAGACCGGCGTTGACCGCGATCTGCTTGAGCGGAGCCTCGAGCGCGACCTTGACGATGTTCGCACCGGTGGCCTCGTCGCCCGAGAGGTCCAGCTTCTCGAACGCGATGACCGAGGCCTGCAGCAGCGCAACGCCACCACCGGCGACGATGCCCTCCTCGACGGCAGCCTTCGCGTTGCGAACGGCGTCCTCGATGCGGTGCTTGCGCTCCTTGAGCTCGACCTCGGTGGCCGCGCCGACCTTGATGACGGCGACGCCACCAGCCAGCTTGGCGAGCCGCTCCTGCAGCTTCTCGCGGTCGTAGTCCGAGTCGGATTTCTCGATCTCGGCGCGGATCTGGTTCACCCGGCCGGCGATCTGGTCAGCGTCGCCCGCACCGTCGACCACGGTGGTCTCGTCCTTGGTGACGACGACCTTGCGGGCGCGGCCGAGCAGGTCGAGGGTCGCGTTCTCCAGCTTGAGACCGACCTCCTCGCTGATGACCTGACCGCCGGTGAGGATCGCGATGTCGGTGAGCATGGCCTTGCGGCGGTCACCGAAGCCGGGCGCCTTGACGGCAACCGACTTGAACGTGCCGCGGATCTTGTTGACGATGAGCGTGGCCAGGGCCTCGCCCTCGACGTCCTCGGCGATGATGACCAGCGGCTTGCTCGACTGCATGACCTTCTCCAGCAGCGGGAGCAGGTCCTTCACCGACGAGATCTTGCCGTTGTAGATCATGACGTACGCGTCCTCGAGCGCGGACTCCATGCGCTCGGGGTCGGTCGCGAAGTACGGCGAGATGTAACCCTTGTCGAAGCGCATGCCCTCGGTGAGCTCCAGCTCGAGCCCGAAGGTGTTGCTCTCCTCGACGGTGATGACGCCTTCCTTGCCGACCTTGTCCATCGCCTCGGCGATGATCTCGCCGACCGAGGTGTCCGCGGCGGAGATGGAGGCGGTCGAAGCGATCTGCTCCTTCGTCTCCACGTCCTTCGCGGCCGCGATGAGCGCCTCGGAGACGCTCGCGACGGCGGCCTCGATGCCCTTCTTCAGGGCGATCGGGTTGGCGCCGGCGGCGACGTTGCGCAGACCCTCGCGGACCAGCGCCTGGGCCAGAACCGTGGCGGTCGTGGTGCCGTCACCGGCCACATCGTCGGTCTTCTTGGCAACTTCCTTGACGAGCTCGGCACCGATCTTCTCGAACGGGTCTTCGAGCTCGATCTCCTTGGCGATGCTCACACCATCGTTCGTGATGGTGGGCGCGCCCCACTTCTTCTCCAGTACGACGTTGCGGCCCTTGGGGCCGAGCGTCACCTTGACGGCGTCGGCGAGGATGTTCATGCCCCGCTCGAGGCCGCGGCGCGCCTCCTCGTCGAACGCGATGATCTTGGCCATGCGGTGTGGTCCTCCGATGGTTGGACAGCTCGGCGCCTCTCGGCACCGGGGCTGACATCGTGACGCCAGCTTCGGCGCCACAACCTGGTGAGCACGGCCGGGGACAGTGCCCGCGACGGACGACCGAGCAGCTCACAGGCTCACGCGCCCGTCGCCACCGGCCTCACCGACCCGACCTGGCACTCAGCATAGCCGAGTGCCAACCCAAGATTTAGCACTCGGTCCCAGCGAGTGCAAGGCCACCACCCCCAACCACCCCCTCCGCCCGCCGACCAAGACCACCCCGCCGCCCGCAGGTTCTCGCTCGACGCACCCCGGCCCCTTCGCGCCCTCCGGACCACCCGCGCCTCCGCGCAGTGTGTGCCGCGACGCCGGTGATAGCCGGTCCAATGGCACGCACTTCCGAGGCAGTGGGGGGCGGAGCCGCATGGGGGACAAACGAGGTGAGGCCCGCCCCGGGGGGCGGGCCTCGCGTGGGAGTGGGGATCGTTCAGCCGACGACGCGGACCGCGTCCGCCTGCGGGCCTTTGGGGCCCTGGGTGACCTCGAACTCGACCCGCTGGCCGTCCTCGAGCGACTTGTAGCCATCCATCTGGATGGCGGAGAAGTGGACGAACACATCCGAGCCGTTGTCGACCGCGATGAAGCCGTAGCCCTTCTCGGCGTTGAACCACTTAACGGTGCCCTGAGCCACTGTGCACTTCCTTACTGCCGGTGCGGCGGGCCACACCCCTCGTGAGGCCCGGGTCTTCGTTCGTAGGCCCCGCAGTGCCGGATCGAGCACGAAAACTGGCTAGAACTACGACCAATCGAACGGTACCCAAGATGCCGCCACGCGTGGAAGGAAGTCGTGAAAAAGGCTGGCTGAGCGCGGAAAAGCCAGGTTCCATTCGTCAATGCAGCCACCACTACTCACACTGGTCCGCCGAGTTCGGGCCGCGGACTGGCCCCTGCTGAAGACGCAGCGGATCGAGATGGTCGCGGACACCCCGATCGCGTACGGCGAGACGGCCGCGCAGGCCGAAGCGCGCCCGGACGAGCACTGGCGGGGCACGGCGGCGAGCCAGGAGCACGGTGGCGTGATGACGAAGCTGCTGGCGTTCACCGAGTCCGGTGAGCTGGCCGGGGCGGCGGGCGGCTGGGCCGACGAGACGGGCGCGCCCCGCACGTTCGTCGTCGGTGTCTACATCGCTCCGGCGTACCGCGGCCGGGGGCTGCTAGCCACCCTCGTCCAGCGGATCGCCGAGTGGTCCATCGAGCACGGACGGCCCGAGCTGGTGCTGGAGGTCGCCAGGGAGAACCCGCGGGCCGTCGCCGCGTACGAGAAGCTGGGCTTCACGGCGACCGGCGAGATCCGCCCGCACGAGCTGTACCCGGAGATCACCGAACTGGTGATGGTCCGCACAGCCGTATGGGAGCAACGGCGAAGTGGGAGTAGTACAGGATCCATGACCGGCGCTCAGCGTCTCAAGGCGGTCGTCAACTGGGTGAACCTGATGACGCCGCTGGGGCTGCTGACGGCCCGGATCGGCGGGGGGAGGGTCCGGCGCGGTCCGCATGGGCTGTACATCGGTACCGGGTACCGGCCGAAGGTGCCGATCGCCGGGGCGTTCACGATCGGGAACGTGGTCACGACCCGGCACGGCCCCGAGTACCTGCTCGCGGAGGACCGGGCCGGCCTGCTCGCGCACGAGATCCGGCACAGCGTGCAGGCCGCGATCCTCGGGCCGCTGTTCCTGCCCGCGTATTTCGCGGCGAGCGCGTACTCGTACCTGGTCGGCAAGGACTGGGGCAGCCGCAACCCGTTCGAGGTGTGGGCCGGGCTGGAGGCGGGCCGCTACGAACGCAAGCCGCTGCGGCCCGGCCTCACCCGGCTGCTGAGGAGGTAGTCAGGAAATGAGCCCGGCCTCCCGCGCGCCCCGCAGCGACGGGGCGATCCGGTGGGTGGGACCGACGCGGTCGGCGATGGCGTCGAGGGTCTTGAGTCCCTCGCCGGTGTTGTAGACGACGGTCTCCTTCGCCGGGTCCAGCTGGCCGGACTCGACGAGCTTCTTCAGCACGGCGACGGTGACCCCGCCGGCGGTCTCGGCGAAGATGCCCGTGGTGCGCGCGAGCAGGGCAATGCCGTCGCGGATCTCGTCGTCCGTGACCGATTCGATGGCCCCGCCGGTGCGCCGGACCGCGTCGAGCGCGTACGGACCGTCGGCCGGGTTGCCGATGTTCAGGCTCTTGGCGATCCCCGTGGGCTTGACGGGCTGGACCACGTCCTGGCCCGCCGCGAACGCCGTGTAGACCGGCGAGCACCCCGCGGACTGTGCCCCGAAGACGGCCCACGGCGACTCGTCGACGAGCCCGGCCTTGACCAGCTCGGTGAAGGCCTTGTCGATCTTGGTGAGCAGCGATCCGGACGCGATGGGCACGACGACCTGGGCGGGGAGCCGCCACCCCAGCTGCTCGGCGGTCTCGTAGCCGAGCGTCTTGGATCCCTCGGCGTAGTACGGCCGGACGTTCTGGTTCACGAACGCCGTCGATTCGAACTCGTCGGTCTCGCCGAGCTCGGACGTGAGCCGGTTGACGTCGTCGTAGCTGCCGTCGACCGCGACGAGCCGCGGGGCGTACACCGCGCTGTTGACGATCTTGGCGGGCTCCAGGTCGCTCGGCACGAAGACGGTGGCGAGCAGCCCGGCGCGGGCCGCGTGCGCGGCCACGGAGTTGGCGAGGTTGCCGGTGGACGCGCAGGCCACGGCCTCGAAGCCGAGCCCCTTGGCCGCCGTGAGCGCGACCGAGACCACACGGTCCTTGAACGAGTGGGTGGGGTTGGCGCTGTCGTCCTTGACCCACAGCCCGCCGGTGATGCCCAGTTCGGCGGCGAGCCGGTCGGCCCGGATCAGCGGCGTGAACCCCGGATCGAGGGTGACGCGCGACGCCGGATCCTGTCCCACGGGGAGCAGCGGGGCGTATCGCCAGATGTTGTGCGGACCGGCTTCGATCTGCTCGCGGGTGACCGCGGCGAGCACCTGCTCGTCGTAGGCGACTTCGAGCGGGCCGAAGCACTCGGCGCAGGCGTGGACCGCGATCAGCGGATACGTGGCGCCACAGTTCCGACATCGCAGCGCGGTCGCCGGACTCGGCGCGACGGAGGTGTGGTCAGCAGAGATTACAGACGTCATCACGAGGCCTTTCCCTCATCTTTCCCGAATTGACGGGACGGACTTGGCACCTGTCACACGTGGCCTCGCTGCCGAAATTGCTCACGGCGGGAGAACTCATGCGGTGGTTGCCGGGGCTTCGCCGGGCCGTTTCCCTCTGCCCCTCTGGATGAGACGTGCTTATTCAGTTGTCGGTGGGGAGTCTACGGCGAGGGTCAACGGCGTTGCTCCCCGAGTGCCCAAGGCCACACCCATCGGCGGGCACAGGTAGGCACGGCACTGGCACGCTCGGGTGATGCGCGCCGATGCCCAGCGATGGTTCGCCACCCGGACCCACCGGGCGGCTGACTGGCCGTACCCGCGCGTCGCCGCCCTCAAGGAAGCAGCCGCTCTCAAGGGATCCGCCACGGTGAGTGTCGTCCTGCCGGCGCTCAACGAGGAGCCGACCGTGGGGGCGATCGTGGCGGGGGTCCGGTCGCTCGGGGCGCTGGTGGACGAGGTGGTCGTCGTCGACTCGGGGTGTACCGATCGCACCGCCGAGGTGGCGGCCGCCGCGGGTGCCCGGGTCGTGCACCGCGACGACGTGCTGCCCGAACTGGGGCCGTCGCGGCCGGGCAAGGGCGAGGTGCTGTGGAAGGCGCTACAGGTCACGTCCGGGGATCTCGTGGTGTACCTCGACGCCGACCTGACCGGCTTCCGGCCGTCGTTCGTCACGGGGCTGCTCGGGCCACTGCTCGCGGATCCGGAGGTGCTGCTCGTCAAGGGCTTCTACGATCGCCCGCTCGGCGGCGAGCCCGGCAGCGGCGGACGGGTGACTGAGCTGCTCGCGCGTCCGCTGCTGAATTTGTACTTTCCCGAGCTGGCGGGGGTCGTGCAGCCGCTCGCGGGCGAGTACGCGGCCCGCCGGTCGCTGCTGGAGACCCTGCCGTTCGCCCCTGGTTACGGCGTCGAGGCCGGCCTGCTGGTCGACACGGTGACCCGGCACGGGCTGGGTGCGCTCGCGCAGACGGACCTCGGCGAGCGCCGCCACGCCCACCAGGACACCGCGGCACTCGGGCGGATGGCCGCGGCGATCCTGCACACGATCGCCCGCCGGACCGGCGACCCCGGCCCGGCGACGCTCACCCAGTTCGCCAGGAACGGCGGCGCCGTAACGCCCGCCGACTACCCGGTACCCGCCGACGAGCGGCCGCCGATCGCCAGCCTCGCGCAGTATCAGCTCACGATGTCCTTGCGGGAGAACCGGTACCAGGCGATCGACAGGAAGATCGTGCTGTAGACGATCGCCGAGATGCAGCCCTTGACGATGTCGTCGGTCTGGACCGGCGAGGACAGGATGTTCAGCCAGGCCAGGTTGTAGCGGGTCGGCAGGACGGCGCGGATGCTGCCGAGCGCGTCGACCGAGTCGAGGATGTTCGAGGTGATGTAGAGCATGACCGCGCCCCCGACGGCGCCGAGCGGGGCGTCGGTGGTCACCGAGAGCAGGAACGCCAGCGAGGCGACCATGAGCAGGCTGACCCCGATGAAGCCGACGGCGGCGAGGATGCGCAGCACGGCCGGCCAGAACGCGATCTGCTCGCCGAACTGCGTCTGCAGCGGGCCGAACCCGAACGCCAGCCCTCCGGCGATCATCGCGGCGGTGGGCAGCAGCACCAGCCCGAACGCGCTGTAGAACAGCCCGACCAGGAACTTCTGCCGCAGCAGCCGGGCGCGCGGCACCGGGATCGTCAGCAGGTAGCGCAGGCTGCCCCAGCTCGCCTCACTGGCAACCGTGTCGCCGCAGAACAGCGCGACCACGACGACCAGCAGGAACGTCGAGGACGCGTACAGCGCGAACAGCGTGAAGTTGGGCGCGCTCGCGGTCGCCACGTCGACGAGGCTGACCCCGCGGGCGCCGTCGCCGTTGTTGTCGGGGCCGCCGATCATGAAGGCGGCGAGCAGCACCAATGGCAGCGCGACCAGGAAGCCGAGCGCGAACTGGGTGCGGCGGCGGGTGAGCTGCCGGGCGATCTCGGCGCGCAGGCTCAGGGTCTTGCCCGGGCGGTACCCGGGCGCGGCGTCCAGCGTCGTGCTCACTTGTCCTCCACCAGTGCCAGGAACACGTCTTCGAGGCGGCGGCGCGGGGCGATGCGCTCGACCCCGACCCCCGCTCCGACCAGGCTGCGGACCACCTCGCTGCGGGCCGTGCCGTCGAGGTCGACCACCAGCCCCGATCCGTTCGCCTCCACCGTGGACACCCCCGCCATGCCGGTCAGGGTCTTCACCGCGGCGGCCACCGCGTCCTCCCCGGTGACCTCGATGAGCACCGACGTGGACTCGCCCACGATGTCCTCCACCGGCCCGGACGCCACGAGTTCGCCCTTGTGCATCACGACGACGTGCGTGCAGGTCTGCTCGACCTCGGCCAGCAGGTGGCTGGAGACCAGCACCGTGCGGCCGTCGGTGGCGTACCGCTTCAAGACCTCACGCATCTCGCGGATCTGCGGCGGGTCCAGCCCGTTCGTCGGCTCGTCCAGAACGAGCAGGTCAGGCAGGCCGAGCATGGCCTGGGCGATCGCGAGACGCTGGCGCATGCCCTGGCTGTAGGCCTTGACCCTGCGGTCGATCGCGGCACCGAGCCCGGCGATCTCCAGGGCCTCCTCGACGTGCGCGTCCGCCTCGGGGCGCCCGGTGGCGCGCCAGTACTGCCGCAGGTTGTCGCCGCCGGACAGGTGCGGCAGGAAGCCGGATCCCTCGACGAAGGCGCCGATCCGGGACAGCACCGGGGCGCCCGCCGAGACCCGGTGGCCGAACACGAGGATCTCGCCCGCCGTCGGCGAGATCAGGCCCATGAGCATGCGCAAGGTGGTGGTCTTGCCGGCCCCGTTCGGACCGAGGAGCCCCACCACCTGGCCCAGCCCGACCTCGAACGACACGTCCCGGACCGCCAGGTACCCGTCGCCGTACGCCTTGCGCAGGCCCTCGATCACCAGCGGGGTGTTCTCCGCGCCCGGCCGGACCGAGCGGTCGACCCGCCGGTGCCTGGCCCGGACCACGAACACCGCGATCGCCACCCCGAGGGCCACGGCGATCACGAGCGCGAGCAGGATCCACCGCCACAGTGCACCGAGCCCGCCGACCGGGCTACTCGGGACCAGGGGCAGCGTGACCGTGTTCCCGGCGACGGCCACCGTGTAGACGGCCGGATCCGGGAGGTTGTGGAAGGCCTGGTCGGAGGTGGCGAGCACGATCCTGGCCCGGTGCCCGGCCTCGAACCGGTGCGCGATGGCGGGCAGGGTCACGCTCACCGGATCCGCGCTGGCCAGGTCGGTCGACGCCGGGAGCCGGACCGGCGCGATCAGCCCCTGCGGCAGGCTGGGCTTACCGTCCGCCCCGACGTCGTAGAGCTTGGCGTAGAGCACGATCTCGCGGGCCGGAGCGGTGGCGACGCTGGCGCGCACCCGGATCTGCGGAGCCCCCACCACGTCCACCGCCTGCGCGAACGGCCTGCTCTGGAACGTGGCGTACTGGCCGGGGACGTCGATCGAGAGGCCGGACGCGAGGCCACCCGCCGATCCGAGCCCGGGCAGGGACGAGATCGCGGCGGGCGTGCTGCCCGGCGGGTTCGCCACCTGCTGCGGAGCCCCGGTGAGCGCGACCGTGTCGGACGAGCGGCCGTGCAGCCCCGGGTAGTCGCCGGCCTGCCGGGTGACGGTCGTCGCGCGGCTGTTGCGGGCGCTCACCCCGCCGGCCGCGCTGTAGGTAAAGCTGCGGCCGGGATCCGGACCCGTGCCCTTGAGGTAGTGGTCGAGCCATTGCAGGGTGAGCTGCTTGTTGTGCAGCGTGTCCTCGTCGGACCCCGGGGAGTCGTGGCCACCGGAGTACCAGGCGACCCGGACCGGCGTGCCGTGGGCGGCGATGCCCCGGGCGTTCGCGTCGGCCTCGGCCAGCGGGAACAGCGTGTCGGTCTGGCCCTGGATGAGCAGCGTGGGCGCGGTGATGCGGTTCAGGACCGGCGCCGGGCTGTTGTGTTCCAGCCGGGCGATCGCCTCGGGGGTGGCCCGGCCGGTGGTCGCCGCCTGCAGGTAGATGGCACAGATCTCCTGCGTGAACCGGCCGCACTGCACGTCGTTGTGGGGCTTGGACTGGGCGCCGCGGCCCAGCACGCTCGCCACGCTGATCCCGCTTCCGCTGCCGAAGAACAGCCCCGCCCACTGGCTCTTGAACACGCCCTGGGCCGGCCCGCCCGCCGAGGACTCGGGGAAGAACGCGCGGGCCAGGTTGTTCCAGGTGATCTGCGGGACGATCGCGTCGACGCGGGTGTCGTAGCCCGCGAGCATGAGCGCGAGCGCCCCGCCGTAGGACCCGCCGACGACTCCCACGACGACGTCGCCGTGCCGCTGGAGGATGTCCGGGCGCTGGGCCAGGTAGTC
The DNA here is from genome assembly GCA_025963185.1 of Actinomycetes bacterium. Classification (GTDB taxonomy): domain Bacteria; phylum Actinomycetota; class Actinomycetes; order Mycobacteriales; family Cryptosporangiaceae; genus RYN-140. The sequence continues at coordinate 24,256 of JAOPVE010000097.1, read as the reverse complement.
GATCAGCCCGCGGGCGTCGTTCACCTCGTAGTCGGGATCGTCGAGCGAGATCGTGCCGGACGACCGCCCGAACCCCCGCGCGCTCCACGCCAGGACCGCGTACCCGCGCGCGGCGAGGTCGTGCGCGTCGGTCGCCACGCTGTCCTTGGATCCGCCGAAGCCGTGCGCCACCAGGACCGCGGGCACGGGATGGTCCTTCGACGCGCTCTCGGGCAGGTAGAGGGTGGTGTCGAGGCTGATCGGCGTGTCCCGCCCCGGCCCCGACTTCACGGTCAGCATGTGCGACTCACTGGTCACCGGCTCGCCGTTGCCCGCGTTCACCACCACGATCGCCGCGCCGAGCACGATCACGGCCAGGCAGGCGGCGATGGCCCTGCCCCTGGTCAGCCGGGGCACGAACCGGCGCAGCCTGCTCACTCTGCTCACGTCCGCAACCGTACGGTGCGGCGCTGACAAGTCGTCGCACGCTCTCAGCGGGCTCTCAGCGGGACGTCGTGACTACGCTCGCGGAGTGACCGACCGCCTCCCGACCGCGAGCCTCACCCTGACCGCCAGCCTGCGCCCGGCCGCACTCGACGCGCGCCGCGGGATCGTCCGGCTGCACCCCGAGGTCCTCGCCGCGCTCGGCATCTCCCCCGGGGATCCGGTGCTGCTCGGCGGATCCCGCACGACCGGGGGGATCGCCGCGCTGGCGGGCGAGCAGGGCCGGGGACTCCTGCTGGCCGACGACGTCACTCTGGGCAACCTCGGCGTGCGCAGCGGGACCCAGGTGACGGTCGAGCCAGCTCCGATGCGGGCGGCCCGGTCGGTGACGGTGGCCGGGGAGGCGCAGGTCGTGGCCGCCGTGCCGCCGGAGATGCTGCGGCTCGCACTACTCGGCAAGGTCGTCACGTCCGGTGACAACGTGTCACTACTCCCCCAGGACATCGCCCCCGCCACTCCCCACAAGGACCTCGTGGACGCGGCCCGGCTGAGCCTGCGCAACACGGTCGGGGTCGGCTGGACCGCGGTGCTCCTCACGGTCACCGACTGCGATCCGGGCCAGGCCGCGCTCGTGACGATGGACACGATGGTCCGGTGGCGGGACGGCGCGGCGACCGCCGGATCCGGGACCCCGGCGCCCGCGGCCGTCACCGTTGACGAGCCGGCCCCCTCGCTGGCCGACCTCGCCGGACTGGAGAGCCAGGCCGCCCGCCTGCGGGAGCTGTTCGACCTCGGCTTCCACCACCGCGAGGTGCTGGACCGCCTGCACACGACCGCGCAGCTCGGGGTGCTCGTGACCGGGCCCGCCGGATCCGGGAAGGCGACCCTCGTGGCCGCCGTGGCCGCCGCGGTCCAGGCCCGGGTCGTGACCGTGTGGGCGCCCGGCCTCGCCGCGCTCACCAACGACGCCGCCGCGACGGCGCTGCGCAAGGCCGCGGCGGACGCCCGCGCCGCGGCACCGGCCGTGCTGCTGATCTCCGACGTCGACGCGCTGGCCCCGCGGGACTCGCCCGGCCCGGTTGCCACCGTGCTGCGCCAGCTCATCGCCGATGTGGTCGCGGCCGGGCTCGCCGTGGTGTGTACGACAAGCCGGCCCGAGTCCGTGGATCCGGCGCTGCGGCGGCCCGGGATCCTCGACCTGGAGCTGTCGATCCCGCTGCCGGACGGCGCCCAGCGCAGGCAGTTGCTCGACGTGCTCGTGCGGGCCGTGCCACTCGCGCCCGACGTGACACTCGAAGACGTCGCCACCCGCACGCCCGGGTTCGTCGCCGCGGACCTCATGGCGCTGGTCCGCGAGGCCGGGGTCCGGGCGGCGATCCGGCAGAAGGACGATCCGACGCCCGAGGTCGCCAAGGCCGACTTCGACGGGGCGCTGGAGGTGGTCCGGCCGACGTCGATGGCCGACTCGTCGCTCCACGTCGGATCCGTGAGTCTCGACGACGTCGGCGACATGACCGAGGTCAAGCAGGCGCTCACCGAGTCGGTCCTGTGGCCGCTCAGCTACCCCGACACGTTCGCGCGCCTCGGCGTCACCCCGCCCCGCGGCGTGCTGCTCTATGGTCCGCCGGGGTGTGGCAAGACGTTCCTGGTCAAGGCGCTCGCGGGCACCGGACAGGCGAACGTGCTGGCGGTCAAGGGCGCCGAGCTGCTGAGCAAGTGGGTCGGGGAGAGCGAGCGCGCGGTTCGCGAACTGTTCCGGCACGCGCGCGAGGCCGCTCCTGCCCTCGTCTTCCTGGACGAAGTCGACGCCCTCGCGCCGATCCGCGGCCAGGCCAGCGACGGCGGCACCACGGATCGCGTGGTCGCGGCCCTGCTGACCGAACTGGACGGTGTGGAGGACCTGCGCAACGTCGTAGTGGTCGGCGCGACGAACCGGCCCGACCTCGTGGATCCGGCGCTGCTGCGGCCCGGGCGGCTGGAACGGCTGATCTACGTGCCACCGCCGGACGCCGAGGCTCGCGCCGAGATCCTCAAGGCGGCCGCGCGCCACGTTCCCTTCGCGCCGGACGTCGACATCGCGGCGCTGGCGGCGGAACTCGACGGGTTCTCGGCGGCGGACTGCGCGGCCCTGGTGCGCGAGGCAGCGCTGGCGGCGATGCGCGAGTCGATGACCAGCGCGCAGGTGACGGCGGCACACGTCAAGGCGGCGCGGGACCGTACCCGCGCGTCACTCGACCCGGTGCAGGTGGCCTGGCTCGCGACCTACGCGGAGACCCACCAGCCCTGACCGCGCTGCCGAACTCTCGAAGTGCGGTACTCGCGGCCGGTCGGGACCGGCCGGAGTCACCGCACTTCGGCGGCACTTCGGCGGTACGGCGCTAGGCCTGGACGCCGAGGCGGCGGGCCGAGCGGGCCCGCTGGCGCGCGGCGCGCAGCCGGCGGAGGCGCTTGACCAGCATGGGGTCGTGCGCGAGCGCTTCCTGGCGGTCGATCAGGGCGTTGAGCACCTGGTAGTACCGGGTCGCGGACATGTCGAACAGGTCTTTCACAGCCTGTTCCTTGGCGCCCGCGTACTTCCACCACTGGCGCTCGAACGCCAGGATCTCGCGTTCTCGCCGGGTGAGGCCCCCGTCTTCGGCCCCCTCTGCCGGGGCGCTGGACAGCGCGCTGGCTACGGTGGCGTCCATCTCTCTCCTCGAACTCGACAGGCCCTAGCGGGCCACAATCACACGACTGTGATTTAGCGGCCATTGAATCACGGTGGCCCGACAGTCCCCGGAAACCACGCGGCCGCCGAAGCCGCGAACACTGTAGCTCGCTGAGGTAAAAAGTGCGTTCCCTGGCAACTGGGACTAATCCGCGGTCGCGGGGCGCCCATGCCGGGATCAACGACCGGCGGGCGCGCCGGAAACGGGGGCGCCACGGCACCGCACACGGCGACAACCGCGCCGGGCGTGCCGTATCGGGCAACGGGTAGATCGGCAAGGAGTAAGGAGGAATGCGGCAAGCGCACCCACGCGCAGGATCCGCGAGGGTGGAAAGGCGTACTGGACGGTGAAGGGCCGTTCACCAGCCAGCGACGTGATGTGTGCGACTTCGGGGAAAGGGCAGCAAACGAGAGTCCACAGGCGGGGCAAAGCCCTGACCTGAACTCTCGCGATATTGGTCTAGACCTATGTGGCAGCCTGCGTCAAGTCCTGCCGCCCGAATTGCCCTCGTTTTGCGCCAAATTTCGGTACCGGCCACGCCTGAGGGTGAGCGGACGGCATCAGGCACATCGGCGGTCTCTTGCCTCGCCTACCCCCGTCGTGCATCATTTGGGCATTCGTGGCGCCCGGTCCGGGCTGCCACGTGTCCAGGCATGGGCCGATGCCTGTCGCACCACGCGGAACTATCCGGGTGGGAGTCGACCTCGATCGGAGTAACCATGCCCCCGCTGTGGACTGTGCTCCCCAGCCTGCTCAACTGCCGCTGTGCCTGCCCCGCCGCGGTGATCCCGTGGCCGCGGCCGGCCAGTGCTCACTCCTGAGCGGCGTCGAGGAGCCTCCAGTGCACTGCGCAATAGGACTCGACGTGGGTGGAACCGCCATGAAAGCCGCACTCACCGCGGCTGATGGCACCGTCCTGCACACCGATCGGCGGCCCACCAACCGCGAACACGGCCCAGACGCCGTGGTCACGGCGATCGTGGACTTCGCCGCGGATCTCGCCGCCGCTGCCAGCACCCGCGGTTTCGAGTGCGGCGCGGCCGGCGTGGCCGTCCCCGGGATCGTCGAGGAGACGACCGGAACCGCCCTGTTCTCCGCGAACATCGGCTGGCGGGACGTCCCGTTACAGAAGCTGGTCAACGAGCGGATCGGCGTCCCGGTCGCACTCGGCCATGACGTCAGGGCCGGTGGCGTGGCCGAGGCAAGGCTCGGCGCCGGGCGCGGCTACCGGCAGTTCCTGTTCCTCCCGATCGGCACCGGCATCGCCGCGGCCATCGTCATCGACGGCCAGGCCATCGGCGGCGCGAACGGCGGGGCGGGCGAGGTCGGCCACATCGTGGTCCGGCCCGGCGGCGAGCCATGCGGCTGCGGATCCGCGGGCTGCATGGAGACGCTGGCCTCGGGATCCTCGATCGCCCGGCACTACGCGGTCCTGCAGGCCAAGCGCGGCGGGAACGCCACGGCACTGAGCGCGGCCGAGGTGGCCGCGCGGGTCGCCACCGGGGATCCGGCGGCGAGCGCGGTCTGGAACGACGCCGTCGAGGCCCTCGCCCTGGCCCTCGCCCACGTCACGCTGGTACTCGACCCCGGCCTCGTCGTCATCGGCGGCGGGGTGGGCGACGCGGGCGAGACGCTGCTCGCGCCGCTGCGCAAGGCACTCGCGGCACATCTGACTTTCGCCCGGGCGCCCCGCCTGGTGCGGGCGGAGCTCGGCGACGCCGCCGGCTCCCTCGGTGCAGCCCTCATGGGCTGGGATCTACTTGATGGTGACAGGAGCCAGTCATGAGCGTGTTGCACTCGGCCCGGCTGGTTCTGCCGAGCGGCGTCGTCGAGGGCGGGTGGATCACCGTCAGCGAGGGCAGGATCGCCGCTGTGGGTGGCCCGCAGGATCCCCGCCCGTCTTCTTCGGACGGTCACGACGAGCTCGACCTCGGTGGACGCTGGCTGCTGCCCGGATTCGTCGACCTGCACGTCCACGGTGGCGGCGGCAAGAGCCTCACGATCGGTGACGCGGACGAGGCGCTCGGCGCGCTGGCCCTGCACCGGACCCACGGCACCACGACCTCGCTGGCGAGCCTGCTCACGAACCCGATCGACGACATCGTGCGCGGCGCCGAGGTCCTCGCGGATCTCGCCGACGACGGCCACATCGCCGGGATCCATCTCGAAGGCCCGTTCCTCTCGCACATCCGTTGTGGGGCCCAGGATCCGGCGTACCTGCTGGCTCCGGATCCGGCGGCGCTCGACGCGATGCTCACCGCGGGCCGCGGGCACGTCCGGGTGGTGACGATCGCCCCCGAACTACCCGGCGCGATCGACCTCATCAAGCGGATCGTCGACGCGGGAGCGGTGGCGGCGATCGGCCACACCGACGCCACCTACGACCAGACCTGCGAAGGACTGGAGGCCGGCGCCCGGCTCGCCACCCACCTGTTCAACGGCATGCGCGGGGTCCACCACCGCGAGCCCGGACCGGCCACGGCCCTGCTGGAGCACCCCGAGGTCGTCGTCGAGATCGTCGCGGACGGCGTGCACCTGCACGACGCGATCACCCGCCTGGTCTTCGACCACTGTGGACCGAACCGGGTCGCGATGATCACCGACGCGATGGCCGCCGCGGGCGCCGCGGACGGCATCTACCCACTCGGCCCCCAGATGGTCCACGTCCAGAACGGGATCGCGCTGCTCGAAGGCACCCACGCGATCGCGGGAAGCACCCTGACCATGGACTCGGCGCTGCGCCGGGTCGTGAACTCCGGTGTGCCGATCCAGGACGTCAGCGCGGCGCTGAGCACCACCCCGGCCCGCGTAGTCGGCCTGGACAAGGAGATCGGCTCGATCGCCGAGGGCCTGACCGCGAACCTGCTGGTCCTCGACGCGGATCTCGCCGTCGACGCGATCATGATCGACGGGGAGTGGACCCGGAAGCCGTTCTGATCCGTACCGCCCTCGCGATGACACCGATGGACAGCGCCACCGCCCCGGCGGCCAGGCTCCGCCACGGCACGCTCGCGGCCAGCACCAGGCATCCAGCCAGGCCGGCCGCGGGCACGAGGCGGGCGCCAGGCAGGGTGAGCGCGCTGGCGTTGGCGATCGCGTAGTAGACGAGCACGGTGCAGCTGCTCAGGCCGATCGCCCAGCCGAGATCCGCCGTGCTGACCAGCGCGATCACCACGGCGGCCACGGCGAGTTCGGCGCGCGCGGGCACCTGGTGACGGGGGCTCACCACCGCGAGCGGGCGCGGCAGGTCGCCCCGGCGGGCCATGGCCAGCGCGGTCCGGCCGATCCCGGCGATCAGCGCGAGGAGCACACCCGCCACGGCGATCACCGCGCCCGCGCGCACCACCCCGGTGAGGGCCGGAGCCCCCGCCGCGGCCACGACGGCGGCCAGCGGCGCGTCCGACCTGGCCAGGCGGTCCGCCCCGAGCACGGCGAGCGCGGTCAGGCCCGTCATCGCGTAGACCAGCAGGACGATGCCGAGCGCCCGCGGAATGGCCCGGGGGATCGTCCGCTCCGGATCCCGCACCTCCTCGCCGAGGGTGGCGATCCGGGCGTACCCGGCGAAGGCGAAGAACAGCAGCCCGGCCGCGCGCAGGACACCCAGCGGCGACAGGTGCGCCGGATCGGCGATCCGGCTGACCGACCCATGCCCGGCGGCCAGCCCCGTGCCCACTACGAGCGCCAGCACGGTCAGGGTGATGACGACGAAGACCAGCGTGAGCCGGGCGGTCCTGGTGATCCCGCCGAGGTTGACCAGCGTGAGGATCGCCACCGCCGCGGCCGCCGCGATCCGGGCGTGCCCGGGGGCGGCGTAGGTGCCGATCGCCAGCGCCATGGCCGCGCAGCTCGCCGTCTTGCCGGTGACGAATGCCCAGCCCGCGAGGTTGCCCCAGCCCTCGCCGAGCCGCTCCCGCCCGTACACGTACGTTCCGCCGGACTCGGGATAGCGGGCCGCGAGCCGGGCCGACGAGGTGGCGTTGCAGTACGCGATCAGCGCGGCGAGCACCAGCCCGGCGACGAGCCCCACCGCGCCCGCGGCCGCCGCTGCCGGGGCGAACGCGGCGAAGACGCCAGCGCCGAGCATGGATCCGAGGCCGAGGACCACCGCGTCCGCCACCCCGAGCCGCCGGGCGAGCTGGGGGCCGGTGAGCCGGGCAGGCTGCTCGGTCAGTGCGCCTCCCGCCGCAGCGCCGCCGCGAGTTTGCGGCCGTGCCGGACGATCGCCTCGACCACCCCGGTCACCGTGTCGTCGCTGGCCTCCGCACCGGGCAGGCAGCAGCAGAGCGCCTCGGCGGCGGGCACGACGTGCGGGACCACCGTCGCCACACACGCCACCCCCGGGATCGCCTGGTCGCGCTCGAACGCCCACGACCGCGCTCTGACCCGGACCAGTTCCTCGTGCAGCGCCGGATCGAGGCCCGGCACCAGCCGCTCGATCTCGTCCGCCGTGAGCTCGGCGAGCAGCGCCTGGCCGATCGCCGTGCGCGCGGCGGGCAGGCGGCGTCCGGCCAGCGAGGTGACCTGTCCCGACGCCGGGGCCGCGCTGCTGGCCAGGTAGAGCACGTGGCCGCCGTCGAGCCGCCCGAAGTGGACGGTGTACCCGAGTTCCTGCCGCAGCGCGTCCAGCGTCTCGTGGACGGGCGGCAGCACCGGGTTCTGGTCGAGGTAGCTGATCCCGGCGAGCAGCGCGCGCGGACCGACGCCGTACCCGCCACCGGGACTCAGCTCGATCCACTGCAGCTCGCACAGGGTGCGGACCAGCGCGCGCAGCCGAGGGCGCGGGACGCCGAGCGCGCGCTGGAGTTCGGTGAGGGTGAGCGGGCCATCGGTGGCAAGGGTCTCGACGATGCGGACCGCCCGCTCCGCCGAGCGGACCAGACCGCCCTGGAGGACGTGGCCGACCTCGGCACCGGTCGATGCGATCACGCGCAGCGCCATTGCTCTCCCCGGACCTACTGCGGGCGTTTACGGGAAGCTGGGAGGCCCAGCGAACGCCCAAGATAGCGAAGCACACGGCGCGGCGTAGGGGCTTGCCGAGACGGGATCCGCGAAATTCACCCCCGGCCGAAGGAAGAGGCCGGGGGTGACGTAGTGATGTTACGTACCCAGCGCACCTGTGCCAACCACTTCGGCACCATAGTCCACGTTACTTTGCGCAGGTCAAGAGGTGATTTTCGAACACGCGTTCGATAGACTCCGATCCGTGGCACCTGAGCGAACTCTCCGCGAGTACTGGATCCGTATCGCCGTCGACGGCAACGAGCGGGTGATCCGGCGGGTGGCCGACGGTCCCGAGTCCGCTGGCCGGGAGTTTCTGCGCGACCTGCACCGCGGCGGCCGCCAGCTGTACGACACCGAGCAGGGAAAACTCACGATCGAGTGGGGCAACGTGTCGATGCTGGAGATCGGCGCGGTGGTCCGGTCGGTGGCGATCACGCCCGAGCTTCCCGACGCTGACAGCCCCACCCCCGGGGCCGGAGCCGCCGGGGGTGGGTGAGTGATGTCGACGCTCTTAGAAGGTGAGGCTCCAGGTGTCGATGTAGCCGGTGTCCTGCGCCGCCGCGTCCTTCACGCGCAGCTTCCACGTCCCGTTGGCGACCTCGCTGGAGGCGTTCACCGTGAACGTCTGCACGATGTTGTCGGCGCTGCCGCCGGTGCGGTTGGCCAGGTTGTAGACGCTGCCGTCGGGGGCGACGAGGTCCACGACCAGGTCACCGGAGTAGGTGTGCTTGATGTCGACGGCCACCTTGAGCGCGGCCGGGGCGTTCCCGGTGACGCCCGTGACGGTCACGGGGCTCTCGGCGGTCCCGAGGTCGGGAACCGTGACGTTGGTGTCGTTGGTGAAGACCGATCCGGGCGGCGGCGGGGGCGGGGGCGTCGTGCCGCAGTACTGGGCTTCCTTGCCGATCACCCGGTACGGGCAGTCCGCCGAGTCGAGCAACTGCAGCACGGCGGCGCGGTTGCGGGTGGTCTCGGCGGGGATGACCTCGTCGGGCGGGTAGAAGCCGCCGCCGCTGCCCGACGATCCGGGGTACATCTCGAACGTGTACGAGAAGATGTGCTGGGCGCCGTACAGCCAGTCGTCGATCGTGCCGTCGGTGATGTAGAGGTCGCTGTCCTGCTCGGGGGTGTAGCCGTTGGTGGCGGCCATGCTCGTGCCCAGCTTCTTGAAGACCGCGTAGTCGTCGGCCTGCATGTCGGCGGGGATGTCGGTGTAGGTGTAGCCGTAGGGCCACAGCACGAGCTGGCTGTAAGTGTGGAAGTCGATGTTCGACGTGATCTGCTGCTTGCCGTTGATCACCCGGCTGAGCACGTAGTCGCGGATCCGCTGGGTCTCGGGCGCCGAGAACGCCGCCGTGCCACGGTAGGTCTCCGACGAGGTCGAGCTGCTCGATCCGCCGCAGCAGCCCCACTTGTAGTCGAAGTTGCGGTTGAGGTCGGTGCCCGCGGATCCGCCCGCGTTGGGCTGCCGGTTCTTGCGCCACGACCGGTAGCTGCCGGTGGCGATGTCGTACTCCGACCCGTCCGGGTTGACGTTCGGCACGATGACGATCTCGCGGCTGTCGACGAGCGTCTTGATGTGCGCGTCCGTGGCGTACTTGCTGGTCAGCTCCTTGATCAGGTACAGGCCCATCTCCACCGCGAGGTGCTCACGCGCGTGCTGCCCGTGGGTGAACAGCACCTCGGGCTCGTTCTCGTCGGTGGCCACGTTGTCGCTGATCTTCACGGCCCAGATCTGGCGGCCCTCGTACGAGGTCCCGATGCTGAATTTCTTGGCGATCGCCGGGTACTGCGCGACCACGGCGTCGATGTCCGCGACCTGCTCGGCGTAGTTGTGGTAGTTCGCGTCGGACGGCGGGAAGTCGAAGGCCTTGGCGCCCTTGACCGGCGGCGCGGGCTTGGGCCGGGCGGTCACGGAGAACCCCAGCCGCCGGATCGCCGCGATTTCCGTCGGCGTGGCCGAGACCGTGGCGACGCCGTGCTCGGCGATGTCGATGGCCGCGCCGGTCCTGGCGATCGCGGTGCGCTGTTGCACCGTGCGCACACCGCCGATCACGTACGGGGACGATTCCTCAGGCTTGTCCGGCACCGCGCCGGCCGGTCCGGAGATCATTAATCCGCCGCAGATCAATGCGACGCCGAGCACCATGAGCCGTGGGACACGCATGAGGTGGCCTCCTCCGCCGGGGGCGGGCTGCCGTCGGGGTGTCCGCGGCCGCGATCCCGCCAGCGAGCAGTGTCGGTCCTCACCTGTGCTCGATACAGCCGGAATCGGTAAATATCACGCTACGGAAATGTAGGCGGTCCCCGGCGACCGGCCCCCCACACACCGAAGTGCGGTAACCGCGACCGGCCATGACCGGCCCCGGTTACCGCACTTCAGAGGAGTGGACTCAGCCGCAGGCGCACAGCCGCGGCGTCACCGCCAGGGCCTCCAGCGGGGCGGGCGGGACGTCCTCGGCCCTGCGAGCCCACGAGAGGGCGTGCTCGACGCCGTTCGCGAAATCGGGATCGACAGCCGGCCGCGGATCGTCGGAGTAGATCACCGCGTCGCAGTAGCGCTCTTCGGCGAGCATGTTCTCTATCGTCGGTGGCTGGAGCCGCCCGGTGGCCGGAGTCTGGACCGTCTGCCCCAGCACCCAGCTGATCGCGGCTCTCGCTCCAGAGAGGAAGTTGCGGAACTCTTCGCTGAGTGCCCGTTGCTCGTAGGCGGTGATCGCCTCGTACTCGGTCAGCAGTTCGTCGTGCTCACGCATGTGCCGTTCCACCCCGATGCTCGTCATCGCACCTCGCCTTGCTCGTTGTCGTGCCTCCTGGGTCCGTACCCCTCAAAAACCGGCACCAATCCGCGGTGTAACGGTTCAGTAGTCGTCAATAGTGACGATTGCGGGATTCCGTAGGGTTGCCACTCTGTTACAGGTGGAATATCGGAGTCAATTCCGAATTGATACAGAAAAAAGCGCCGGAGAAGAACCTGGTGGCGGATTCTTCTCCGGCGCGGGTCGTGTCCGGTGCGGTTGGCCCTGCCGCTGAGCAGCCGGCCGCGGCCGTCACGACGCGTTAACTAGCCTGCGCATCGAGCGAATATTCGACGAGAGCTCCATGTTCTGCGGCACGTCGTTGAGCATCATCCGGGTCATCGCGGTGAACGGGTGCGGCGCGTTCACCGCGACCAAACCCACCATCCTGTTAGCGGAGTAATACGTCACGAGCATGCCCGCGGCGGCCGCGTCCCGGCGTCCGGGCCGCATCTCGGTGATCTGCACGTCGGCGTCCGGCAGTAGCTCGCCGCAGGCCTGGATCCGGAGCTTGCCCTGCTGCGACCAGAACCGCGGGAGGATCGTCACCGGCGGCATCTCGGCGTCCCCGGCGAGCAGCGCCTGTGCGGCGGCCCGGCCGTGTTCGAGCGCGGCGATCCACTGGCCGGTCCGCCGGGGCTTGTCGTCGTAGCGCAGGTTGGGCCAGCGGGCGATCGCCCCGGCCGCGACGATGTTGTTCGCCCCGACGACCCGCAGCGCGTGGTCGCACAGCACCCCGTCGGAGATGTCCAGCCCGGACTCCTTGAGCCACTCGGTGTCGGGCCGCTCTCCGGCCGTGACGACCACCACGTCGGCCCAGGTGTACTTGCCGTCGTTGAGCAGGATCCGCCAGCGGCCGCGGTGCCGTTCGATCGCGTCGACCCGGCGGCCGAGCTTCATCTCGACGCCGTACTCCAGGTGCTCCTCGGTCACCGCCGCTCCGGCGGGCTCGCCGATCGCGCGGTCCATGACGTGGTCCTTGGAATCGATGATGACGGCCTCGCGGGCCATGCCCACCACCGAGCACGCCACCTCGCAGCCGGTCAGGCCGCCGCCGACAACCGCGACCCGGGACGCGTGCTGCAGGTCGCGCCGCAGGGCCCAGGCGTCGTCGAGGGTGTGCAGGGCGTGCAGGCCGGGCTCGCCCTCGACCCAGAACTTGGGGAAGACCGAGTGTGAGCCGGTCGCGATCACCAGGCCGTCGTAGTCGTACACCTCGCCGGTGTCGACCGTGACCTGCTGGCGGACCGGATCCAGGTCGACCGCGGAACGGCCGAGCAGCCAGTTGATCCCGGTTTCGGGGGTGAGCTCCAGGTAGAGATCTGTCGGCTTCTGCTTCCCGGTGACGATCCCCTTGGATCCGGCGGGCCGGTCGTAGGGCGGGTAGGGCTCGGAGTTGAGGACGAGGATCTCGCCGGCGAAGCCCTGCCTGCGCAGTTCCTCCGCGGCGGAGAGCCCAGCGGGCCCACCACCGGCGACGACGATCCGGTCGGTTGGTTCGAAGACCATGCGGCCACGCATCTCGGTCAGCCCCTCCCGCCGCGCCGGTCACCGAGGCGCGTCGGACCAGACCGCCCACCACGCTCCGAGCGCAGCTGACGGGGGTTGGGAAGGCGAGGAACGGGTGCGGTCTCGGCGGCGGGCGCCCCGCCACCGTTGCCACTCTGGCTCTGGGTCGCGTTCGCACCGGACATGACGACCGTGGTCGGGATCCGGCTCAGCTTGATCGCGCGGGCCGGGCAGACCTGCGCGGCCTGGATGACCCGCTCGACCTCGTCCTGCGGGACCTGCGCCTTGTAGGTGAGGCGGCCGTCGTTGCGGAGCTGGAAGACCTCGGGGGCCTCGTGCTCGCAGAAGCCGAAGCGGACGCAGTGGCTCGGGTCGACGTTGACGGTGACCGACTTGGTGCGCGCACGGGACGCGGCGACCTTCTCGCCACCCATGACCTTGGGCACCTTGTTCGCGCCGACCGCGCTGGCGATCCACATCAGGACGGTGATGACCCAGGCACCGGCGACCGCGGCGGAGACCGGCGGGAACGGGCTGACCTCGGATCCGGAGATCAGGAGGTGGGCCGTGACCAGCGTGAACGCGACGTACGCGAGAGCGTGCATGCCGCGCCAGCGGTGATAGCCGAGCTTCTTCTGGAACAGCACCGACAGCGGCAGCGCGACGAAGATCTCCAGCGCGATCGTGCCGAAGCCGACTCCGATGGGGTCGGTGTCGTTGGTGAAGGGGACGAACTCGTCGATCAGCCCGACGGGTCCCCCACCGGTCGCCATCTGCGCCGCAGCGTGCACGATCCCCAGCGCCAGCCCGAAGAGGGACAGCGTCATGTGGGTGCCGTACAGCGTGTGGTGCCGGATCGTCGTGAGCGCCCAGCCGCTTCGCAGGGTGATCCCCCACATGACGGTCAGCCACAGAAGGAAGAACGATAAGAAACCGACACTCGCGGCGACGATGTGCGCGGTTTCGCTAGCGGTTCGTACTGCCAGGAACTCCACTGGACTCCTATTCCGTCGGGCGAGACTCCACCACAAGTCCCGCCGCACACCGGCGCCGGCGATCGAAGCTGCGATGCTCCGGTCGCCCTGCCCGGTATGCCTACCTACCGCACACCCGATCACGGCTCAAAACTGTAGTTTTGCAGTGGTACGGCCAACACACCCAGCTGGTTCAAACGGGAATTCAGAATGTTTTCCGTCGCTTCTCTGATTCCACTGAACTGCCATTCCAAGTATGGGTTCCACCCCAGGCGTGTCAACCCGGAGTGGCCGTACCCCCAAGTTAAGTCGGCCTTAAAAGAAGCTGAATGCCGTCGCGATCCGTGATGGCGCGGTGGCCGATCGCCGGCCGGTCGCGCGAGCACGTTCCCGCTGGTAGACGCCCTCGTGCCCAGGTACGGGGCGGGAGCCGGGCCGAGTTCTCATTCGAGTCGCAGGTCACAAGAAATGCAAGACCTATCGCCCGGACGGCCGCTCTCTATTCGCGGGCGAACGTTTCACAAATCGGCGTTTCGCCTTTTCCCGGCGGGGGCGCCGGCCCGGACCACGGCATAAGCCAGCGGGGCCGGTCCGCCGCGGGAATTACTCAGTGCCCGGAAATGGTCACAGGACGGGCGGCCCGTGGATGCCGGCGCGGTCGTGGCAGCTGATCCACCGCTGGCCTGACCGGGTCCACGGCGGACGTGGTGCACGCCACCTGCCTCGGTGCGTCGCGCCGGACGGAGGACCGCGACTCTGGTGACCGGTTGACTACGGACAGGCACCGATATCGTTCAGCGGACCGCATTTCGTACAGCCGCCTTGACCTGATCGCTGGCGCGCCACCAAGGTAGGGCGAAACTCGGTCAGCGGCCCTTCCGTGCCGCTCCAGGAGGATCCCGAAATGCGTCGCCGTCTCGCCTCGGCTGCCCTGCTCTGCACACTCTCCGTCGTCGCCAGCGCTTGTACCGCCAACGGGAACGCACCGCTGGAGGGCGAGATCCCGATCGGGGTCTCGATTGAGCAGAGCGGCGACAGCAAGGTCCTCGGCCAAGCCGAGCTTCGCGCGATCCAGCTCGTCGCCGACCAGATCAACGTCAAAGGCGTGCTGGGCAAGCGGATCAAGCTCGTTATCGAGGACAACGCCGGCCGGCCCGACAAGGCCAAGGCCACCGCCGAGTCCCTGATCAGCCAGGGCGTCGCCGGGATTGTCGGGCCAGGCACCAGCTCCGCCGCCCAGGGCGCGCTCGACCTCGTCGAGGAGAAGCAGATGCCCATGGTCACCATGGGCGCGGCCGACGGGCTGGTCACCGGCCGCCAGTACGTCTTCAAGACCCCGCCGAACGGCGCCACGGTGGTCGAGGTCCTGATCAAGGAGCTGGTCTCCTCGGGCACGAAGACCGTCGGGATCCTCGCGGTCGACAACCCGTACGGATCGAACAGCCTCGCGGCGATCCAGAAGGGCGTCAGCCAGGCCGGACTGTCCGTGGTGAACACCAAGCGGTTCCCCGAGAGCGCCGGCGCCAAGGACCTGCAGGACCCCGTCGACGCACTCGTCGCGTCCAAGCCGGACGTGGTCGTCGTGTCCTCGATCATGCCGTGGGCCGCGTACGCCGCCACCGCGTTCAAGTCCGCGAACTACAAGGGCCGGATCTTCTTCGACAGCGGCGCCGGCGCGGACCTGTTCATCAAGGGCGCCAAGGACTCCAGCGAGAACACCTTCATGATCCAGCACCAGATCATCGCGGCCGACCACACAACCGCGACGACGCCGAGCCTGCTCGCGCAGAAGGAGTTCTTCGCCGCGTACACGCAGCGGTACGGCGAGTTCTCCGGGTACGCCTCCTACGCGGCGGACGCGCTGAACATCCTGGTCGCGGCGATCCGCAAGGCCAACTCGACGGATCACCAGCAGGTCCGCGACGCACTCGAATCCCTCAAGTGGGACGGCCTGACCGGCAGCTTCGAGTTCGGCCCGAAGAACCACGGCGGCGCCGAGGGCGACGGCCTGGCGGTCCTGACCGTCCAAAAGGGCGCCTGGGTCCTCGCGCCGTAGCCCCTGACCCGCCACGGCGACCCGCCGCCGACCTGCGGCCGGCCCGCCGCTGATCACGCGAAGTGCGGTAACTGGTGCCGGTCCTGACCGGCCGCGGTTACCGCACTTCGGGGCGGCGCGCGGCGGGGCGGGGCGCGCGGGCCAGGGTGGTCCGTGGAGGGCGGGTCAGAGGATGTCGGGCGCGAGGAGTTCGTTGAGCCAGCCGCCGACCGCGTCGGAGTCCTCGCCGCGGTCGGCGAACGGCACCGTGCACAGTGCGCGCTGGTATGACAGCGACCGGCCGGGGATCGCGATCCGGATCGCCAGCCGGGCGGCCAGCCGGAGGTCGTCGATCGCGTACTCGGCGGTCCACGGTTCGAGGTAGGCGTCCCGGATCGCGGCCAGCCCCGGCCCGTCCATGCCCT
Organism: Actinomycetes bacterium; assembly: GCA_025963185.1. Lineage (GTDB taxonomy): Bacteria > Actinomycetota > Actinomycetes > Mycobacteriales > Cryptosporangiaceae > RYN-140. Next base: position 8,383 of record JAOPVE010000097.1, on the reverse strand, counting down.
GGTGCCTGGCCACCCGCAGAGCGATGAGCAGGACCCCGAACGGGTGCCCGACGCACGCGTCACCCCAGTCGAAGAACCGGTAGGCCGGACCGTCCACGAGGATGTTCGCGTCGTGCAGGTCGTCATGCTGGATCGAGGCCGGGATCGCGATGGCGTCCAGTTCCTCGCACCAGCGCGCGAACTCGGGCTGGAGCGCGGCGATCAGGTCGTGCCGGTCCGCCGGGAGGCCCGCGGCCAGCTCGTCGCGGTGTTCCAGCAGCTCGGCCACGTGCCGGGGCATCGCGCTCGGGCGCTGGTCCGGGACCCCGGCGGCGAGCAGTTCGGGTACGTGCCGCGCCACGGCCCGCTGGAGCTCGGCGAACTCGGCCAGGCAGCGCTGCCACACCGCGAGTTCGGTCTTGCCGAGCGAGCGCAGGGTCTCGCCCGCGTCCGGGGACAGCAGCCAGCCCCGGTCCGGATCCGTCGCGAGCGGCACCACGATGTGGCCGGGAACCCAGCGCGCCAGCAGTCCCACGAGCCCGGCCTCGTACGCGGGCCCGGGGCTGTTCGCCTTGAGCCAGTACACGCCGCCGCTGGTCGGGATGCGGAACGCCGTGGCCCAGAGCCTGGCGTGCGGCTGGGTGATCTCGCCGGTGACGGCCAGCGCGTGCTCGGCGAGGCGATCCGCCGCCCAGGACAGCGCGCCGTCCCGCCAGGTCTTGTCGGACCACAGCGGCAGCGAGGTCAGTGCCACTTCTGGCCGGTGAGGGATTCGTACGCCTCCACGTACCGGGCCTGGGTGGCGGCGACCACCTGGTCGGGGACCTCCGGGGCCGGCGGCTTCTTGTCCCACCCGCTCGTGACCGACCAGTCGCGGACGAACTGCTTGTCGAGGCCGAGCTGGGGCCGTCCGGGCTGGTAGTCGGCCGCGCGCCAGAACCGTGACGAGTCGGGGGTGAGTACCTCGTCGCCGAGGGTCAGGGTGCCGCTGGCGTCCCAGCCGAGCTCGATCTTGGTGTCGGCGATGAGGATGCCGCGCTCGCGCGCGATCTCGGCGCCCCGGGCGTAGACCTCCAGGGTGATCCGCCGGAGCTGCTCGGCCACGTCCCCGCCGACCTGCTCCTCGACCTCGGCGAAGGTCATCGGCTCGTCGTGTACGCCCGGCAGCGCCGGGGCCTTGGTGGTCGGGGTGAAGATCGGCCGGGGCAGCGGTCCGGACTCGACGAGACCCGGCGGCAGGCCGACGCCCGACACCGACGCACTGGCCTCGTATTGCGAGAAGCCCGATCCGGCGAGGTAGCCGCGGGCGATGCACTCGACCGGAACCATGCTCAGCCGCTTGACCCGGATCGCCCGGCCCAGGAACTCGGTGGGCACGGCCGCCGCGGAGATCACGTGGTTCGGCACGACGTCCGCGAGCTGCTCGAACCACCACAGCGAGAGCTGGGTGAGGATCTTGCCCTTGTCAGGGATCGGCGTCGGCAGGATGACGTCGTATACGGAGACGCGGTCGGACGCGACGAGGATCAGGTCCTCGCCGTCGGCGTAGACATCGCGCACCTTGCCCGAGTGCAGCAGCTCCACGTGGTGACTCCCAGTCGCGCGGTCGAGAACCACCACAGTCTTCCGTATCCGCGCGGCTGATCCGAACACCGGGCCGCGCGGGCAGCGCTTTTACCCTGGCAATTGTGGGTCAGTGAATAGGAGCGCGCCCGTCCTCATGCGACCAATAGTGGCCCGGACTTGGCACGGTAACACAGCGAAGTGAGGCCATTCCGATCGGTCGGCCAACACATTAAGAACGTCCAAGCGGAATGCTTATTGGAGTCACGCGGCTACTTACTGTGATCGGCGCTGGCGGGACGCAACGTCCGGCTCGCCCCGCTAGATCCGCTTATTTTGGCTGCTCATCGCCGCTTTACGCGGACATTACGTGGAGATCGGTTCATCGGTTCAAACAGATTTATGCTTTGCCGGCTTGACCCGGGCTAGACCAATCCGGTTGAGTTCCCTCATTCCACCCGCGACCCCACTCGCACGTCCCCACATCGCAACTCCCCACCTATCGCGGGTGGTCCTTACTCACCCCACGTGCGCGCGTTCGGGTGAGGTGACACTGCCCTCGAACCGGTGCAGCTTCGTGCTGTGCGAAGGAGTGATTTCGTGTCGAAGAAGCGCTTCGCCATAGTCGCGGCCACCGCGCTGGCGGCCATCGGCGGTGCGGCCGCCATCATCGTGCCGATCGCGGCAGCCTCCGCCGCGGACTGCGCGACCACCTACAGCAGCAGCAAGGTCTACACGGGCGGCATGTCGGCCTCCTACGGCGGGCACAACTGGAACGCCAAGTGGTGGACCCAGGGCGAGACGCCGAGCAAGGGCGGATCCGGGGTCTGGGACGACAAGGGATCCTGTGGCGGCGGCGGCACCACTCCCCCGCCCCCGCCGCCGAACAACCCGCCCCCCGGCGGCGGCACCTGCTACTACCCCGACTGGCACGCGGGCACCAGCTACGCCGCGGGCGCGATCGTCAAGTACACCAACGGCAAGTACTACAAGGCCTCGCACGAGAACCCCGGCTACGACCCGATCATCAGCACCTGGTTCTGGGACCCGTACACCTGCTCCGGTGGCGGTAACACCCCCGCGCCGCCGCCCCCGCCGAACAACCCGCCCCCGGGCAACGGCAGCTTCATCGTCAGCGAGGCGCAGTTCAACCAGATGTTCCCGAGCCGGAACGCGCTCTACAACTACCAGGGCCTGGTCAACGCCCTGAGCGCGTACCCGTCCTTCGGCAAGACCGGCACCGCGGACACGCAGAAGCAGGAAGTGGCCGCGTTCCTCGCGAACATCGACCACGAGACCGGCGGCATGATCTACACCGAGGAGCTCAACACCGCGGTGTGGGGCACCTACTGCGACCGCAGCCAGTCCTACGGCTGCCCGGCCGGCCAGACCGCGTACCACGGCCGCGGCCCGATGCAGCTCAGCTGGAACTTCAACTACAAGGCCGCCGGTGACGCGCTCAACGTCGACCTGCTCAACCACCCGGACCTGGTGAAGACCGACTCGGCGATCGCCTGGAAGACCGGCATCTGGTACTGGATGACCGGCACCGGCAGCGCGGGAATGACGTCCCACTCGGCCATGACGAACGGATCGGGCTTCGGCACGACGATCCGCGCCATCAACGGGATCGAGTGCAACGGCGGTCACCCCGACCAGATGCAGAGCCGCGTGAACAAGTACAAGGCGCTCGTGCAGATCCTCGGCACCTCGACGGGCCCCGGCACGCTGACCTGCTGATTCACCGACCGCAGAACGGGGCGTGGCCTGCGGGCCGCGCCCCGTTTCGCGTCTGCTGTCAGGCGGGCTGGACGCTCGGGGTGACGCCACCCGCCGCGAGGATCAGGCCGACCCCGTCCGCGTGCATCGGGCGGGCGAAGCAGAAGCCCTGCGCGACCGGGTAGCTCAGCAGCCGCAGTCGCTCGGCCTGCTGGAGCGTCTCGACGCCCTCGGCCACGACGCCGAGCCCCAGCGCGTGTGCCAGGTTGATCACCGCGACCGCCATCGTGTTGTGCTCGCCGGCCTCGACCGTCGCGAAGGACCGGTCGAGCTTGAGCTCGTCCACGGGGCAGTCCTGCAGCAGGGTCAGCGTCGACTGGCCGGTGCCGAAGTCATCCAGGGCGATCCGGGTGCCCATCCGGCGCAGCTCGTGCAGGTTGACCACCGAGGCGCCGAGGGCGAACACCGTCGTCTCGGTGATCTCCAGGACCAGCCGCTGCGGCTCCAGCCCGGTCTCGGCCAGGACGTCCGCGACGAACTCGGGGAAGTCGGACTCGCGCAGCTCACGCGCCGAGACGTTGACGTTCATCACCGGGGTCGCGAGGCCGTACACGGCGGTCCAGCGCGCGGCCTGGCGGCAGGCCTCCCGCAGCACCCAGCGGCCCAGCGGGATCACGAGCCCGGTGCGCTCGGCAACCGGGATGAAGTCCACCGGCCCGATCTGGCCGCGGACCGGGTGGGCCCAGCGCACCAGCGCCTCGACGCCCGCCAGCAGCCCGCCGTCGAGCGCCACGATCGGCTGGTATTCGAGGAAGAGCTGGTCACCGGCCGCGAGCGCCAGCCGCAGCTCCGCGCCCAGGTGCGCGTTGTCCGCGGGACCGCCCGTCATACCCGGCTCGTAGTGCAGGAAGCCCGCACCGCCCTGCTTCTTCGCCGCGTACATCGCCACGTCGGCCTGGCGCAGCAGTTCGGCCGCGTCGGCGCCACTGCGGCCGTCGGCGATCCCGATGCTCGCGCTGACCAGCAGCTCGTGCCCGTCCGCCACCACGGGGACCGAGAGGGAGGACAGGATCCGGTCGACCGCGATGTCGGCGCCCGTGGGGTCAGTGCCGTCGAGGACCACCACGAACTCGTCCCCGCCCAGGCGGGCCACGGTGTCCTGCGGGCAGATGCTCGCGAGCAGCCGCTTGCCGATCTCCACCAGCAGCGTGTCGCCCACCCCGTGCCCGAGCGCGTCATTGACCAGCTTGAAGTCGTCCAGGTCGATGAGCGCCACACTCAGCGGACGGCCCGAGTCGTTGTTCGTGAGCGCGTCCTGCAGCCGCTCGGCGAACAGCGCCCGGTTCGGTAACTGGGTCAGCGCGTCGTGGGTCGCGCCGTGGTGCAGCCGAGCCAGCAGCCGGCCGTTCTCGCGGAACGCGCTCGCCTGCCGGACGACCACCAGGACCGTGAGCACCACCGCGCCGATCGCCACCGCGCGCAGGTCCTGCGGCTCGTTGGTCCAGACGATGAGCATGAGCAGTCCGTCCACGATCACGACGGCCGCGTACGGCAGCACACTGAACGGATTCCGCACCCGCACCCCGGTCAGGGGGTTGGCCCGGCGCTGGCGGTCCGCTGCCCAGGCGATGAAGAACAGCACCATCGGGATCGCGTAGTGCACCGAGTTCAGCCGGGTGTTCTCGAGCAGACTCTGCTGCGGGCCGGCCGCCAGTCCGCCGCTGAGCAGCGCGGCGCCGAACAGCCACAGTGAGATGTTGCTGATCGTCGAGCCGCTGGACAGCGCCACCTTCGCGCCCGCGAACACGGCCATGAGCAGCAGCCCGAGCATGAAGATCGACGTGCTGCCGCCCTGCGGATCCGCCAGGGTCGGCAGCATCAGGAAGTGCCAGACGAACAGTCCGGTGCCGAGCATGACGGTGGCGGCGTCCAGCCAGACCCGCAACCGGTCGCCGCTCGTCTCGGCCGCCACGGGCAGCCGGTAGAGGCGCCACAGCAGCAGGCCCATCGCGGCCACGTAACAGGCGATGCTCGTCCACGGCGGGCGGTGGATGATCGCCGGCGGGTGCGTCAGCGCGTCGACCGCACCGGCGGCCCCACCGAGCCCGACCAGCACGACGCTCGTGGCCAGGCCGCGCCAGAACCGGCGGTACTGCGCGTTCGGCTCGGTCGCCGCGTTCTGCGCGCACAACACCGCCGCGAGGATCGCCGAGACCGGCCCGGGGATCCACACGAGAAAGCGCGGGCCGACCGGCGCATACATCTGGATCGCGTACCAGATCAGGAGAATCATGGCGACGGTTCCGGAAGCGATCAGGAGCGGACTTGCCGACGCCGAGCGGTCGCGGGGCCGCAGGTGCTCCCGGAACAGACTCACGTGGCCTCCCTTCGGCGCGCGGGGGTGAGCTTCCACCGCGGCCACCCGGGACAGCTCGCCGGTACGCCCGCATTGGTCTACACCACAGTGCCAGGACAGTGAGTCTCCCGGACACCACCCAGACTCCCACGCCGTACAAGTGCAGGTCATGCCACTAGGGGACGGCCTTTAGGGCGAGGTAACCGAGCCGGACGGCCGGCACTCCGTCGCTCTGGGTCCGGTACGTGTGACAACGAGTCCGGCCCGGCGCACCAGGTCGTGGACCTCGCCGCGAGAGCGCTCCCTGCCACCCACCAGAACGAGCATCAGCAGACCCGACTCCGGATTCGGCGGGCCCTCGCTCGTGTCCCCGACGATCACGACCCGCCCGCGCTCGCCCGCGGCCTCGGCGCACCGGCGCAGGATCGCCTCGGCGTCGTCGTCGCCCCAGTCGCCGAGCACCTTGCTGAGCAGGTACAGGTCGGCACCGGCAGGCAGCGGATCGAAGAACGACCGCTGCTCGATCGTCGCCCGATCCGCTACTCCGGCGGCGGCGAAGACTTCGGCAGCCCCGGCGGCGACCCGGGGCAGGTCGACAAGGGTGCCCGTGACGTGGGGCCGCGCGGCGAGGACCGCGGCCAGCAGCGACCCCGTCCCGCCGCCGACGTCCACGACCGTCCGCACGCCGTCCCAGTCGCCAGCGGGCAGCACCTCCGGATCCGCCGGGCCATGGCCAGGGCCCATGAGCTCGTCGAAGCTCGTGGCGATCTCGGGGTGGGCGTCGAGGTCCGCCCAGAACGGGAGGCCGAAGCGTTCGGCGTAGGCGGGTTCGCCGGTCCGGACAGCCGCGAGCAGCGTGGTCCAGCTCTGCGCCATCCGGCCGCCGATGCCGTCCACGTCCAGGCCGAGCTTCACCGCCGGGTCCAGCAGGGCCTTGGCGCTGTCGGCGAGGGCGAAGGTGGGTGCCGTTGCTTTCGGTGCCGTTGCGTCGGGGGTTTCGGCGGGTGCGGCTTGTCCGGCTTGTTCGGCTTGTTCGGCTTGTTCGGTGAACAGCCCTCTGGTGGCTAGCTGGCGGAGCACGAAGGTCAGGGCTCCCGCGTCGGCGTTGACGCGTTCGGCTAGGTCAGCGGCGGTGCGAGGACCGTCGGCGAGCTGCTCGGCGATCCCGAGGGTGACGGCGACGCGAAGGCACCAGGGCGTGCACAGATCGGCCAGCGCGAACACGTCGGTCATGCCGCGGATCGTAACCCCGCCCCCAACCTTCGGGTTGGCTGTGAGCGCCGTGGTCCGCCGAAGGCGCGCGGGCGGGGCTGCCGATCGGTGATCCGTCGGGTCGGCGGGCGACCCCGGAGGAGGACCTGAAGATGACATCGATCAGCGGAATCTCGGCGAGCGGCAGTCACCGTCCGCACGCCCCGAGCGGACAGGACCCGATGGCCAACGTCGCCAAGGCCCTGAACCTGTCCAGCGACGACCTGAAGTCGCAGCTCAAGAGCGGCAAGAGCATGACCGACATCGCCGACGCACAGGGCGTCTCGCACGACGACCTGATCGCCGCGATCAAGTCCGGCATGCCCTCGAACGGCTCGTCCGGCACCGACTCCTCGGAGTTCGCGGAGAAGATCGCGTCGACGAAGGGCCTGCCTTCTGGTGGTCCGGACGGTGCTGGCCGCGCTTCTGGCCACCACGGGCACGGTCCTCGCGGGGCTGGTGGGGCTGGCGGGCCTGGAGGGCCACCGTCGGGTGGGAGCGTGTCCGGGCTCACCGACGAGGACAAGTCGAGCAAGCTGAGCGACCTGCTCGGCACCGACGTCAGCACGGTGAGCAGCGCCCAGGATCTCGTGGACCTGCTCAAGTCCAAGGGTGTCGACTTGGGCGCCCTGCGATCCGTCCTCGACAACGGCGACCTGGTCGACTACTCGGCCTGACCGTCCCTCGCGACGGTGGTGGCGGACCCAGTCTCCGCCACCAGGGCGGCGACTACGGACATCAATCCTTGGCGTGCTGCCCGGCCGGACGTCGACTGTCGAGATCGGATTCGTCGCCGTATCACGCCCCACCTCTCGTGGCTGGGCAATGACTGTTCTCACGCACCTGAACTGACGCCCAGCCTCGATCCCTATCTGGGCGCATACGCGACCATCAAGATCACCAAGGCGCCCAAGAACGTCGTCATCAGCAGTGCGATCCCGAATGCACGAGTGGCCGATCGAGAAAAGAGGCATCCCAGGCCCACGAGCGCGAGCGGACCACCAACCGTGATCTCTCCAATTACGGCCAGAAGTGCCCCCCACTGCGCGGCAGGGGAGCTCTCACTACTCGTAGAGGCGCGCCCAGAGGCCGTCGCCAGCACAATGATCAGTGCGATGAGCAGAACGGGCGGTAGTACCCCAAGCACAAGACCGGCGAGGATCGCACGGTTGGTCGCTTTCGACTTCTCACTGTGCGGTGCCCTTTCGCTTTCGCTGAGCGCGCCCCGCCAGTCGTCGTCTCGCTCGTCTTCGTGCGGCCTGGTCACCGGCCGAGTGACTCACGCACCAGATGCCGCCCGCGCTGGACGCGTCGGCACACGATCCCTCGAATGGCTGACCGACGTCACCGAGATGAATTCAGGCTCGCTTATCGATAGCAACCGGGAAGGCCGGCAGTGCTACGGCAAGCATCCGTTCTGAAGCAAGGTGCGGTGCCGACTCTCGATACGATCCGCAAATGTCCTCCGCTACCGGTGATGCGCAACGGCAGAGAATTGCTGGACTCAAGCCAACA
>JAOPVE010000068.1 GCA_025963185.1 Actinomycetes bacterium | reverse complement strand
CGGATCCGCAGGGCGGCGTCGAGGATCCGCTCACCTGGGGAAACATCGACGAGGGACTCGCGGCCGTCGAGCCGGACGAGGACCTTGGAGGAGTTCGCTTCCGCCATCGGGATCGCCGAGGTCACGGCGGGTGGGGACTCCTCGACGAAGAACAGCTCCGTGTGGATGGCGGGCGCGCCGAGAGCGGCGAGGACCTCCGAGGCCATCGTGACCAGGCCGTACGGTCCGCACAGATACCAGGCGCCGATCTCGCCGAACGGCACGGCGCCGTTGAGGATCCGCTGCAAGCTCTCGGCCGAGAGCCGTCCGGGGGCGAGCGCGCCAGCCTCCTGCGAGAGCACGTGGATCAGCTGGAACCGGGTCGGGTAACGGTCCTTCAGGTCGGCGAGTTCGTCCAGGAACATCACCGAGGCGCTGCCGCGGTTGCCGTAGACGAGCGTGCAGGCGGATCCGCGCGCGAGCACCGTGGCGGCCAGTGAGAACACCGGGGTGATCCCGCTTCCCGCCGCGACGAATCCGTAGTGGGCCACGGGCTCGGCGGCGAGCGTGAAGGTGCCCAGCGGCGGCAGCACCTCGACCTCGTCGCCCACCCCCAGGCCGGCCAGGGCGAACGAGGAGAACACGCCCGAGGGGACGGCCTTGATGGCGACCCGCAGCGGTCCGCCCTCGGGCGAGCAGATCGAGTAGCTGCGGCGCACGTCGGCCCCGTCGCAGTCGCGCCGCAACGTGAGGTGCTGACCGGCCCGGAACGCGAACTCGCCGCCGAGCGGCGCGGGAACGGAGAAGGTCACGGCCACCGACTCGGCGGTCAGCCGGTCGATCCCGGCGACGGTCAGCCGGTGGAACTGGCGCCGCATCACAGGGCCTTGACCTGGTCGAACGGCTCGCCGCAGGATCCGCAGACCCAGAGCGCCTTGCACGCGGTCGAGCCGAAGTGGCTGACCTCCCGGACCCGCACCGAGCCGCACTGCGGGCACGAGGGAATCGTCAGCAGGACCGTCGGACCGGGCGGCGCGATGCCGTTGTCCTGGAGCTTCTGCCGTCCCTCGGGGGTGATCCAGTCGGTGGTCCAGGGCGGCGCGAGCACGGTCCGGACCTCGGCGGCGAGCCCGATGGCCCCGGCGGCGGTCACGATGTCGGCCGCGATCGCGTCCAGGGCGGGACAGCCGGAGTACGTCGGGGTGATCGTCGCGACGACCCGGCCACCGGACAGCTCGACCGACCGCAGGATCCCCAGGTCACCGATCGTCACCATCGGCAGTTCGGGGTCAGGTACCCCCTCGATGACCGCGCGGACCTCGGACAACACCATCACCATGTCGCCCCCGGATGCGCCCGGTGCAGGTGCTGCATCTCCGCGAGCAGGTAGCCCAGGGCCTCGGTGTGCAGCCCGTCGCGTCCCCCGGTCGGGTGCCAGCCGTCGTCGGCGGGCACCTCCAGGGTCGCGGCCGTCAGCACCGCACCGACATCCGACAGCCAGCCGGCTCGCGTCAGGCCGGGAACGGGTTCGGCGTGCCGATCCTCGAAAAGCTCGTAGGTATAAGGCCAGACGGCGGCGAGCCCGGCGGCCATGCGGCGGTGGCTCTCGGCGGTGCCGTCGCCCAGGCGGCGGGTCCACTGGCTCGCGTAGTCGCGGTGGTAGCGGACCTCCTTGACTGCCTTCCCGGCGATCGCCGCCAGCGCCGGATCGGGCCCCGCGGCCAGGCCGGAGTAGAGCGCCACCTGGTAGGACGAAAAGCAGAGCAGCCGGGCGATCGTGTGGCCGAAGTCGCCGTTGGGCAGTTCGGCGAGCTGGACGTTCCGGAACTCGCGCTCGCCGCGAAGGTAGGCGAGCTCGTCCTCCGTCTGGCCGAGCAGTGAGCCCGCGTGCTGGAGCAGCATCCGGGCCTGGCCGAGCTGGTCGAGGGCGATGTTGGCGAGCGCCACGTCCTCTTCGAGGCCCGGCGCGCGGCCGGACCACTCGGCGAGCCGGTGCGAGGAGATCAGGCAGTCGTCGCCGAGACCGAGGACGTACTGCGCGTTCACAGGTGCTCCACGCCCTCGGGAACCTCGTAGAACGTGGGGTGCCGGTAGACCTTGTCGGCGGCCGGATCGAAGAACTCGCCCTTGTCGTCCGGCGAGGACGCGGTGATCTCCGACGACGGCACGACCCAGATGCTCACCCCCTCCGACCTGCGGGTATACAGGTCGCGGGCGTTGCGCAGGGCCAGCTCGGCGTCGGCCGCGTGCAGGCTGCCGGCGTGCGTGTGTGAGAGCCCGCGCCGGGGCCGGACGAACACCTCCCACAACATCAGGCCGCCGCCTCGTGCTTGGCGGCGTACGCGTCCGCGGCCTCGCGTACCCAGGCGCCGTCGTCGTGGGCGGCGCGGCGGTGCTCCAGCCGCTGCCGGTTGCACGGCCCGTTCCCGGCGAGGACCTGCGCGAATTCGTCCCAGTCGATCTCGCCGTAGACCCAGTGCCCGGCCTCGAAGCGCAGCGACGGATCCGGCAGCGAGAGCCCGAGGGCCGACGCCTGCGGAACGGTCATGTCCACGAAGCGCTGCCGCAGTTCGTCGTTGCTGTGCCGCTTGATCTTCCAGGCCATCGACTGCTCGCCGTGGGTCGACTCCGCGTCCGGCGGGCCGAACATCATGAGGCTGGGCCACCACCAGCGGTCGACCGCGTCCTGGGCCATCGCGTGCTGCTCGGGCGTCCCGTGCGCGAGGGTGTGCAGAAGCTCGAAGCCCTGCCGCTGGTGGAAGGACTCTTCCTTGCAGATCCGCACCATGGCGCGCGCGTACGGGCCGTACGAGCTGCGGCAGATCGGCACCTGGTTGACGATCGCGGCCCCGTCGACGAGCCAGCCGATGGCGCCGACGTCCGCCCAGGTCAGGGTGGGGTAGTTGAAGATGCTGCTGTAGCGCTGGCGGCCGGTGTGCAGGGCGTCGAGCAGGTCCTCGCGGCGCACGCCGAGGGTTTCGGCGGCCGCGTAGAGGTATAGCCCGTGCCCGGCCTCGTCCTGCACCTTCGCGATCAGGATCGCCTTGCGCCGCAGCGAGGGCGCCCGGGTGATCCAGTTGGCCTCGGGCTGCATGCCGATGATCTCGGAGTGCGCGTGCTGGGCCATCTGCCGGATCAGCGTGCGCCGGTACCCCTCGGGCATCCAGTCGCGGGGCTCGATGCGCTCGTCGGCGGCGATGAGGTCGTCGAACTGCTGCTGTGGGCGGTTCACGGCGCCTCCTCAGGTCCTTCCTCACAGTGTGACACTCCTTCGCGCCGACGGCCAAGTGATGTCACACGAAAACAGCGCGGCGCGGTACTTACCTCACGGTCACCGGGCACGTACCCTCGGCTCATGTCCGTGCGCAAGATGGTGTACCTCGACGACGAAACCGCCGCGGCAGCCAAGGCAGCCGCCGACGCGGAGGGCGTGAGCCTGTCCGCGTGGATCTGCGAGGCGGCGCGGTCCGCGACCATGGAGTCCAACCCGGCACCCCGGTCGCTCACGCCCGACACCTGGCGCCGCGCCGACGCGACCGCGCACTCCCTCGGCCTCGACCTGTACTCGGCCGGCATCTAGAAAAACGTTTCGCGTTACCGCGCCCCGCCGGCCCGCCGTAACCCTCCGCGGCCACCGATCCAGGCGCGAGCCGGAAAAAGCCGGAAGACCAGCTCAGCGCTCGAACAACTCCGGCCCACCCGGCGGCAGCGCGGGCACCTCGCCACACTCGTACGCGCGCCGGGCGAACTCGCGGAGGCCACCGAGCTGGCGCTCGCCGAGCGAGAAGTCCAGTGACCGGAAGTAGTGCGCGAGCGTCGCCGGATCGAAGACCTCCCACCGCGCCGCGTCCTCGGCCACCGCGTCGATCTGGGACAGGCACAGGTCGCGCGAGCGCAGGAACGCGTCGTGGACGTCCTTGACCAGCCCCGGATGGGCCTCGGCGAACTCCCGCCGGACCGCCCACACGGCGAACACCATCGGCTGGCCGGTCCACTCTCGCCAGGCGTGGCCGAGATCCGTGACGTTGAGGCCACGGTCGGGTGCCTCGTAGAGCGCGCGCAGCGCCGGATCCCCGATCAGCACCGCCGCGTCCGCCTCCAGCAGCATCGCGCCCAGGTCAGGGGGGCAGCGGAAGTAGTCCGGCCGGACGCCGAGCCGGTCCGCGAGGTACATGCGGGCGAGCAGGACGCTGGTGCGCGAGGTGGATCCGAGGGCGACCCGCCGTCCGTCCAGATCGGCCAGTGGCACCTGCGAGACCAGGTTGACCGACAGCACCGGACCGTCGGAGCCGACCGCGATATCGGGCAGCAGCAGCAGGTCGTCGGCGTGCGACAGGTACTCGACGAGGCTGATCGGCCCGATGTCCAGGTCACCCCGGACCAGTGCGTCGCTGAGGTTGTCGGGGGTGTCCTTGGTCAGCTCGACGTCGAGCAGAGCGCCCGTACGCACCAGACCCCAGTAGATGGGCAGGCAGTTGAGGAACTGGATGTGCCCCACCCGGGGCCGCCGCGGAACGTCACTGTTCACGCCGCGAGCCTACGTCCGGAACCCCCTCACCTCCGGCTGAGGTGACGCACCGCACTGCCCCTCCACCCCCTCGCGCCACCCCCCTCCGAAGTGCGGTAACTGCGGCCGGTCCTGACCGGCCGCGGCTACCGCACTTCCGCAGGTCCGGCATGGGAGGTCCAGCGTGGGGTAGTGACCCAGGTCACATGTGCCCGAAAGGGCTTCACGCGCGCTTTATCCGGGCAGGCCGGGACAGTATTCGGCGGCGGTGCTCACAGCGATTTCACCGGCATTCACACGCCGAATTCACACCAGCCACCTCACACGGATTTTCGGGGTTGTCAGGGCCGCGAACAGCCCCTATTTTCTGTTCCACCAGCAGGGATATCCGCTGCTCAGCGGGCACGGGGATGCACTTCACCCGGAATTAACCCTCGTCAATTCACCGTAAAGAAAGGTACGTCGTCATGCGCTCGTTATCCTCCGGGAACACCACGAAGCGGATCGCCGCGATCGCCGCCGCCGCAATTCCCGTCCTCGCAGTCGCCGCCCCCGCGTTCGCCGCCACGCCCGCCCCCGCACCGGCGGTGGCCAAGGCGCAGGCCGGCACGATTCAGGGAGTCATGTGGCAGGACAGCAACGGCAACGGGATCCGCGACACGAATGAGAAGGGAGGTGTCGCAGGCGTCAAGCTCATCCTGAGCGCGAACGACGGGTCCGGTAACGCGCTCAAGACCACGTATACCGACAGATCCGGCGCCTACCGCTTCACCGGCGTACCGCTGACCGGCGGCGGGTACGGAATGCTGTACTCGATCGTCGCCGGGGCGCCCACCGGCTGGCAGTGGACCAAGTACATCCCCGGCCACGAGCAGCAGCACTCCTCCGAAGTGGACACGCTCGTCACACTGCCGGCCTCCGCCCACAAGGGCTTCCCGGCCGGGACTCCGATCGGCCTGATCGACCGGATCGCCTCCGACAACCTGGGCGAGCAGCACATCGGCGGCCTCGTCCCCACCACCAAGCCCGCGACCCCGGGCAAGATCACGGGCACGCTCTTCCGGGACACCAACCGCGACGGCATCCACCAGGCCAGCGAGCCGGCCCTGCGCGGCGCCGAGGTGCTGTTGCTGCGGGCCGACACGGACTACGGGTACCACCGGGCAGCCCGCACGGTGACCGACATCCACGGCAGGTACGCGTTCACGGGCCTGGCCACGACAAAGCCCGGCATCTGGGCCTACATGGTTGCGGCCTCCTCGCCGATCCCCGGCGCCACGTTCGAGCCGCTCAAGGACGGTCTCGAGCCGTACAACGCGGCCAAGGACTACATGAAGCCGAAACTCTCTACCTTCTTCCCTGCCCATGCCGTGATCGGCGTGGACGCCTACGGCATCCACATCAGCGCCGGCCAATCCATGACCTTCAACGGTGCCGTCGTCACGAGGCGCAAGCCCGCCCCCGCACCGGCCAAGACCGGCACGATCACCGGCCGGATCTGGGCCGACGCCAACCACAACGGCCGCCAGGACAAGGGCGAGCCCGGCGTCAAGGGCGCGACGGCCCTGCTGATCCACAACACGGCCGGTGGCAAGCACGAATACCTCTGGCGGACCACCGGCGCCGACGGCCTCTACACCTTCGCCAAGCTGGCGCCCGCTGTCACCGACCACAGCTACACCCTGATCGCCGGATCCCCCGCCGGTGGCTGGAAGCTCACGAAGACGGCCCCCAACGGCAAGGTCCTCGGATCCACGCTGGTGCCGTACACCGGGCACCTCGACCCGGACCTGGCCCGCCACTTCGCCCGCGACGCAGCGCTCGGCACGTTCCTCGCGGCGGACGCCCATGCTGGCCAGACGATCCGGATCGACGGCGGTTTCGTCCCGCCGGCCGGTGACCCGAACACCCTGCCGACGACCGGTGCCAGCGTGCAGTGGCTCGCCGCGGGCGGGTCGATGGTCGCCGCCGGTGGGCTCGCCCTGGTGCTGCTCGGCCGCCGCCGCACTCTCTGACCAGTCCGGTCCAGCGCCCCCGCCCAGCTCAGGGC
>JAOPVE010000064.1 GCA_025963185.1 Actinomycetes bacterium | reverse complement strand
TACGCCCCGGCGGGCAAGAACCGCACGGCCTACCAGATCGCGGGCCTGGTCGTCGTGGCCGCCGTCCTCTTCGGCGGCGTCCTGCTCGGCACCTGACACCCACCCACCCACCTCGCGAAGTGCGGTAACTGAAGCCGGTCCGGACCGGTCGCGGTTACCGCACTTCGGCGTTGGGGAGCTAGCGGCCCGTGCGGAGTTGGGTGATCGCGGCGGCGACGTCGTGCGGATCCGCGCCGAGGTCGGCCGCCGTGAGCAGGTGCAGGGCGTGCCCCTCGTCGATCTCCAGCGCGCTCTGGCGCAGTCCGAGGCGATCCCTGGTGTCGACGCGCACCCGCTCGACGTCCCGCCAGCGGATCGTCCGCCGCCCGGCCACTCCGCGCAGCAGGGTCACCCCCTCGGTGTCCGCCGTGAGCCTGACCGGCACGAGCACGTCCCGGATCGCGAACCCGGCGGCGGCCGCAGCCGCGAGGATCCCCACGGTCAGCGTCACCAGATCCCTGGCCAGCAGTGCGGTGACGATCGCGAGCCCGGCGGCGGCCGTGGCGCGCGCGGCGACGCGCTTGGGCTCGACCCGCCAGGACAGCGAGGTGACAGGGGCGGAGTCCGCGGACATGCCGTCCAGCCTCGCACAACGCCGATCCGCGTGAACGGCGATTAGCATCGGATCGCCCCCAGAGCCACCGAGGAGCCACCATGCGCGAGGCCGTGATCGTCGAGGCAGTCCGGACCCCAGTGGGCCGCCGCAACGGAGGGCTCGCGGGCGTGCACCCGGTCGACCTGTCCGCGGCCGTGCTGGCGGCGCTCGCCGAGCGGTCGGGCGTCGATCCGGCCGTGGTCGATGACGTGTACTGGGGCTGCGTGAGCCAGGTCGGCGAGCAGGCCTGGAACGTGGGACGGAACGCGGTGCTCGCGGCGGGCTGGCCGGAGTCGATCCCGGGTACGACGATCGACCGCCAGTGCGGATCCTCGCAGCAGGCCCTCCACTTCGCCGCCGCCTCGGTGGTGTCCGGGCAGGCCGACGTGGTCGTAGCCGGTGGCGTGGAGTCGATGAGCCGGGTCCCGATGGGGTCGAACTTCGCCAACGGTCCCGGCCAGCCGTTCGGCCCGCTGATGACGGAGCGGTACGCGAACGTGCAGTTCAACCAGGGTGTGGGCGCGGAGATGATCGCCGAGCGGTGGGGCTTGTCCCGGGCTCAGCTCGACGAGTACAGCCTCGGATCGCACGCCAAGGCCGCCGCGGCCCAGGACTCGGGCGCGTTCGCGGGCCAGATCGCGCCCGTGGCGGGAGTGAGCGCCGACGAGGGGATCCGCCGGGACAGCACCGCCGAGAAGCTGGCGAGCCTGCCGACGCCGTTCAAGCCGGGCGGGACGGTCTCGGCGGGCAACGCGTCCCAGATCTCCGACGGATCCGCCGCGTTGCTGGTCACCACCCCGGAGCGGGCCCGCGAGCTCGGCCTGCGGCCCCTCGTACGGGTGCACACGGCCGTCGTGGCGGCGGCCGACCCGGTGGTCATGCTCACCGCGCCGATCCCGGCGACCGAGAAGGCGCTGAAGCGGTCCGGACTGGCGATCGGGGACATCGGCGCGTTCGAGGTCAACGAGGCGTTCGCTCCGGTGCCGCTGGCGTGGATCGCCGAGACCGGCGCGGACCCGTCCCGGCTGAACCCCCTCGGCGGCGCGATCGCCCTCGGCCACCCGCTCGGCGGATCGGGTGCCCGGCTCGCGACCACCCTGATCCACCACATGCGCGACCACGGCATTCGCTACGGCCTGCAGACCATGTGCGAGGGCGGCGGCATGGCTAACGCGACGATCCTCGAACTGCTTTGACCGCCCCGCGCCATATCGCGCGGCGCGCGCACCACACAGACAAGCGCCCGGAGGGTTCCTCCGGGCGTTATCCACAGGCTTGTCCACAGTTTCCACAGTCCACAGGTTGTGGACAACTCTGGGGACGGAACTACACCAGTGTGATTTCTCGCCGAAAACGCCTGATAGTGGGCGTCAGCGCCAGCGGGTCAGCACACCCAGGCTGGCCACGAGCATCCCGAAGCCCACCGCGAGGTTCCAGTACCCGAACTGCTCGACCGGCCACTTGGTGGCGGTCAGGTAGTAGATCACCAGCCACGCGATCCCCAGCACGATGAGCGTCACCGCCACGGCCGGAACCCAGCGCGGGCTCGGCTTGTACTTCCTCACCGTCGCGGCGGAAGGGAGCTTGTCGCTCGGCGCGGTGTAGACCTTCTTCTTGCGGACGCGGGACTTCGGCACGGCTGTCTCCTGTGACTGGGTTCGGGTTAGCGTAGTAAATGACCGCAGCTGAGGAGGAAGCTACGTGCCAGGCAGCGCAGCAACCGCCCGCGGGCGGGTCTGGAACCTCGTCTTCCTCCCAGTTGTTCTCTTCGTGGCAGGCCTGCTCTTCGCCACCAGCGCCCACACCTCCAGCGGCACCGACCTGCGTGGCGGCCGCGTCAACGAACTCCGCCAGCTGATCACCGCGCGTACCAGCGATGTCCACGAAGCGGAGCGGATCGTCGCCGGCCTGCACGACCAGATTGACACGGCCAACGAGAATCATGCCAAGACCACGGCACGGCTCCGGAAGCCGCAGGCGGTCGCGGACGGGCTGAAGATCCCCGCCGGCCTCCAGGCAGTGGCCGGACCAGGACTGACGGTGCGACTGGACGACGCGCCGAACACCGACTCGGGGTCGCTTCCGGCCGGGGCAGGAGTTGATGATGTCGTGGTCCATCAACAGGACGTACAGGCGGTGGTGAACGCTCTATGGGCGGGTGGCGCAGAAGCGATGACGATCATGAGCCAGCGCGTGATCGCGACGACCGCCGTACGGTGCGTGGGCAATACCCTGTACCTGAATGGGCGCGAGTACAGCCCCCCGTTCACGATCAAGGTCATTGGCGACCGCAACCTCATGCGGGCCTCGCTCAACCAGTCGCCGGGGGTGCAGGCGTTCCAGGACGCGGCGATCCGGTGGGGGCTCGGGTACGCGGTCACCGACGAGGGCGGGAAACTGAGCCTGCCGGCGTACACGGAGCCGCCGAGCCTGGCCTACGCGACGCATCCGAGCCGATGATCCGGGTCGCGATCAGGAGCCTCGGCGAATTACTGATCACCGTCGGAGTCGTCGTCCTGCTCTTCGCCGCCTACGAGGTCTACGGCAAGGCGTTCGAGGTCCACGCTGACCAGAGCCGCCTCGACAGCGCGCTCGACCGGCAGTGGGGCCAGCAGGCGCCCACGCGACCCGGGCAGAAGCCGGTCGCGGACAAGCCGATCCCCGGTCAGGGCGTCGCCCGGCTCTACATCCCGCGCCTGGGCATGCAGTGGGTCGTCGTCGAGGGCGTGACCAAGCACGACATCAAGCTCGCCCCCGGCCACTACCCCGACAGTCAGCTTCCGGGCCAGGTCGGCAACTTCGCCGTCGCCGGGCACCGCATGCCGTCGGTGTTCTGGAACATCGACCAGCTCCACGAGGGTGACCCGATCGTGGTGGAGACCCGCACGTCCTGGGACGTCTACCGGGTCACCCGCAACCACATCATCCGGCCGACCCAGGTTTCCGTGGTCGCCAAGAACCCCGAGCACCCCGGAACCCCGGCCACCCGCAAGCTGCTCACGCTCACGACCTGCAATCCCAAGTGGGACAACTACCAGCGGCTCGTGATCCAGGCCGAGCTCACCCGCGAGGATCCGCGGGGCACCGGCACCCGGCCGGCCGAACTCGGAGGCCTGTAGAGATGTACGGAGCGATCTGGCGGGTCCTGCCCGGGCCCGGCTTCCTCAAGTTCCTGCAAATGCTGCTGCTGATCGCCGGGGTCGTGGCCCTGCTGTGGTTCGTCGTGTTCCCGTGGGCCGAGCCGCTGCTGCCCTTCGGGGACGTCACCGTCGACGGCGCCGACACCACCGGACCGTAGGATTCCCGCGTGACCCGCATCCTCGTCGTCGACAACTACGACTCGTTCGTGTTCAACCTCGTCCAATACCTCGGCCAGCTCGGCGCCGAGTGCGAGGTCCTGCGCAACGACGAGATCACGGTCGCCCAGGCCCTCGACGGGGGCTTCGACGGGGTCCTGCTCTCGCCCGGTCCGGGTACCCCTGAGGACGCTGGGGTCTGCGTCGAGATGGTCACCGGGCTCGGCGGCGCGATCCCGCTGTTCGGGGTCTGCCTCGGCCACCAGGCGATCGCCGTGGCGTTCGGTGCCACCGTCGGGCGCGCCCCCGAACTGCTGCACGGCAAGACCAGCGAGGTCCACCACACCGGCGCCGGGGTCCTGGCCGGGCTCCCGGATCCGTTCACCGCCACCCGCTACCACTCGCTGGCCGTGGTCGAGTCCACGGTGCCCGCCGAGCTGGAGGTGACCGGGCACACGCCGTCCGGAGTGATCATGGCGCTGCGGCACCGCACCCTGCCGATCGACGGGGTCCAGTTCCACCCCGAGTCCGTCCTGACCCAGGCCGGCCACCGCATGCTCGCCAACTGGCTCGCCACCTGCGGCGACACCGAGGCCCTCGCGCTCGCCCCCGCCCTGGTAACCCAAACGGAGACCCGCCGCCTCTCCGCCTACGCCTCCTAACCGCCACCTACCCCACCCGCCCG
>JAOPVE010000063.1 GCA_025963185.1 Actinomycetes bacterium | reverse complement strand
CCCGCCCTGACCCGGGTTCCCCGCAGGCGCGGCCCGTCGCCGCCCGGCGCGCCGGCCCCCGCGTGGAGGGACGGCCGGTGCGGCGCGGACGGTGCGTGGCTCAGGCCGCAGCCACCACGTCGTGCGCGCTCAGGCGAGCGCGCGGCTCGGACACCCGGTCGAGTTCGCCGAGGCCAGCCAGGTCGCTGACCGGCTCGAGGACCCCCACGGGGGCCGCTTCGGCCAGAGCCAGCGTGTCACTCACGTCCCGCAACATCTCCGACAGCTGGACGCCGAGGGCGTCACAGATGGACGACAGCAGTTCGGAGGACGCTTCCTTCTGGCCGCGCTCGACCTCCGACAGGTAGCCCAGGCTGACCTTCGCCACCGTCGACACCTCACGGAGAGTGCGGTGCTGGGCGAGCCGCTGCGCACGCAGCGTGTCGCCGATGACCCGTCTGAGCAGGACCACGAGACACCCCTCTCCGACATTCGCAGACTTCCCGCCACGGTACCCCGCGCACGCTTGCCGGGCACGGCACCGCGCGCGCGACATCCCGGTTCTGCCGATGGCGTAACGGGTGGGGTCGCGGGGCGGTTCCGGTTACCCGGTGCCGGCCTCCCGATCGGGCCGCCGGCACGGCGTGCCACCTGCGCGAACGCCCCAGCGATCGGCCGGGCAGCGCACGTGGACAGTGGGGTAATAAGGCCGCCGGGCGGGTCAGATATTCCGGTCCAGCGCCTCGTGCAGCAGCCGCAGCGCGGCGGTCACGGTGGCCCCGGTGATCTGGTCCCGCGAGCCTCGCAGCACCAGCGGGTAGGCGTCGCTGGAGTCGGGACCGGACACGGCGACGAACACGGTGCCCGGCTCCTTGCCGCCCTGCGGATCCGGCCCGGCGACCCCGGTCGTGGCGACGCCCCAGTCGGATCCACACCGGGTACGGGCACCGGCCGCGAGGTGCACGGCGATGTCGAGGTCGACCGGCCCTCGTTCGGCGAGCAGCGACGCCGGGACCCCGGCCAGGCTGGTCTTGAGATCGGTGGCGTAGACGATCAGGCCGCCGCGGAAGGTCTCGCTGGCGCCGGGCGCCTCGACCAGGGACGCCGCGAGCTGGCCGCCGGTCAGCGACTCGGCCACGGCGACGGTCTCGCCGCGCTTACGCAGCAGCTCGTGGACGGACATCGCGATCGCTGCGTTACCAGTCACCACATGCTCGTCCATAAGGCCCGATTCTACGGCTGCCGGGGCGGAAACAGGCGCTCAGACGTCGGGGATGTGTGCTGTCGGCGTGGCGGGAGTGGCACCCGCGGTCCCGGCGGCGAGCCCCGCACGGCGCAGCACGAACGCCCGCCACACGTAGTCGGCGCCCGTGACGAGCGTGACCACCACGGCCGCGCCCATCAGCCACGGGCCGGCCTCGGCCAGCACCTTCGGCAGTGGCGCCAGGTACCAGGTGATCGCGACGACCTGGAGCAGCGTCTTGAGCTTGCCGCCGCGGCTCGCCGGGATCACCCCGTGCTGGATCACCCACAGCCGCAGCAGCGTCACCCCGAGCTCGCGGATCAGCACGACCACCGTGACCCACCACGGCAGTAAACCGAGCCAGGACAGGCCCACGAGCGCGGTGCCGGTGAGGGCCTTGTCAGCGATCGGATCCGCGATCTGCCCGAACGGCGTGACCAGGTTCCGCGCCCGGGCGATCTTGCCGTCCCAGAAGTCGGTCGCGGACGCTACGCAGAAGACCAGGCACGCCCCGGCCCGCCACGCCGCGTGACCGCCGGACGCCGCGACCAGCATTCCCGCCATCACGGGCACCAGAACCAGCCGGGCCAGGGTCAGCCCGTTGGCGATGTTGACCAGCGGCGGCCGGGCGGTCATGGACCGACCGTGGCGATCAGGTCGACGCCGTCGCTGCCGGTGACCGTGGCCCGCACGAACTCGCCGACGCGCAGGCCGGGCCCGTGCAGGATCGTGATCCCGTCCACTTCGGGCGCCTGGTGCTCGGACCGGCCCTCGCCGGTCTCACCGTCGGCTGGCTCTCCCCCGGCTGACTCTCCCGCGACTGACTCGACGAGAACGTCCACGGTGGACCCGATCCGGTCCTCGGCGCGCTGCGCGGTCAGCTCCTCGGCGAGGCGGGTGAGCCGCTCGTAGCGCTCGGCGGCCTCGGCGGCGGGCACCTTGCCCTCGAAGCCGGCGGCCTCGGTGCCGTCCTCGTCGGAGTACTGGAAGATGCCGACCGCGTCGAGCCGCCCCTCGGTGAGGAAACGCTCCAGCTCGGCCACGTCCGCCTCGGTCTCGCCGGGGAAGCCCACGATGAAGTTCGACCGGACCCCGGCCTCCGGCGCGATCGCGCGCACCGATTCCAGCAGGGCGAGGAAGCGCTCGGTGGATCCGAACCGGCGCATCCGGCGCAGTACCGGCTCGCTGGAGTGCTGGAACGACAGGTCGAAGTACGGGGCCACGCCGGGGGTGGACGCGACGACCTCGACCAGCGTCGGGCGGGTTTCGGCGGGCTGGAGGTAGGAGACGCGGACCCGGCCGATCCGCTCGACCGCGGCGAGTTCGGGCAGCAGCGTCTCCAGCAGCCGCGGATCCCCGAGATCCTTGCCGTAGGAGCTGGAGTTCTCGCTGACCAGCACCAGCTCGCGGACCCCCTGCTCGGCAAGCCAGCGGGCCTCGTCGAGCAGCTCGTTGGGGCGCCGGGACACGAACGATCCGCGGAACGACGGGATCGCGCAGAACGAGCACCGCCGGTCGCAGCCGCTGGCCAGCTTGAGGGGCGCGACCGGCCCGCCTTCGAGCCGCCGCCGAAGCACCCGCGGACCGGACGCCGGCACCGGGCCGTTCGCCAGCGGGGTGTGCGCGTGACCGGGGACCGCGGTGGCCGCGGCCTGGCGATCCACGGGAGCGATCGGCAGCAACTGGCGCCGGTCGCGCGGGACGTGCGGAACGTGGGGCTTTCCGGCGAGCAGGCTGGTCAGGCGCTCGGCGATGGATCCGTAGTCGTCGAAGCCGAGCACGGCGTCGGCCTCGGGCAGGCTGTCGGCGAGTTCCTTGCCGTACCGCTCGGCCATGCAGCCCACCGCGACGACCTTCGCGCCGGTGTCGGAGGCGGCGAGCAGGGTGTCGATCGAGTCCTTCTTCGCCTGCTCGATGAACCCGCACGTATTGACCATCACGACGTCGGCGTCCTCGGTCGGGGCGAGCTCCCAGCCGTCCGCGGCGAGACGGCCGGCCAGCTCCTCGGAGTCGACCTCGTTGCGGGCGCAGCCCAGCGTGACCAGAGCGACACGGCGGCCGCCGGCGGGGGAAACGGGCATGCGCTGAGACTACCCGGACCCCACCCGGCGGCCGGCTCCCCCGCAAAAGGTCACACAGGCGGGCGCCCTTACACGTGGAAGTGCGGTAACTGCGGCCGGTGGGGACCGGCGGCGGTTACCGCACTTCGGACGAGTTGAGTCAGGCGGGCGCTCTTCGGCCGAGGGCCGCCGATTGCCCGTGCCCGTACCGTCGGGGCATGGATGAGCACGGGGTACCGCCGGAGCCGCCCGCCCTGTCCTTACGCGGGCTGAGCAAGTCGTTCGCGGGGGTGGCCGCGGTCCGGTCGGTCACGCTCGACATCCCCGCCGGATCGTTCTACGGCATCGTCGGGCCCAACGGCGCCGGCAAGACCACCACCCTGTCGATGTGCACCGGCCTGCTCCGCCCGGACGCCGGAACCGCGCTGATCTCCGGCCACGACGTGTGGGCCGACCCCGCGGCCGCGAAGGCACTCGCCGGGATCCTGCCCGACGGGCAGCGGCTGTTCGACCGGCTCACCGGTCCTGAACTGCTCACCTACACCGGGCTGCTGCGGCGGATGGATCCGGCGGTGGTGGCGCAGCGATCCGCCGAGCTGATCGACGTACTGGGGCTCACCGGGGCCGGACGCACCCTGATCGTGGACTACAGCGCGGGCATGACCAAGAAGATCGGGCTCGCGTGTGCTCTCCTGCACGCCCCGCGGATCCTCGTGCTGGACGAGCCGTTCGAGGCCGTGGATCCGCTGTCGGCGAGCACGATCCGGGACATTCTGACCGGGTATGCCCGATCCGGCGGGACCGTGGTGATGTCCAGCCATGTGATGGCGCTGGTCGAGACCCTGTGCGACCACGTGGCCGTGCTCGCGGACGGCATGCTGCGCGCGGCCGGGACGGTGGAGTCGGTGCGCTCGGGCCGTCCGCTGGAAGAGGTGTTCTTTTCGCTGGTCGGCGGGGTGCGCAGCAACGGTGAGGAGCTGTCGTGGTTACGGCGTTCGCCCGCCTGAAGCTCGTCCTCCTGCGCAACAGCCTGCGCCGCAGCCCCGGGCAGGTGGTGCTCACGCTGCTGTCGATCCCGCTGGCGTTCGCGGCATGCGCGGCGGGGCTGGTCGCGGGCGCCCTGTTGCGCGTGATCGAGCCGGCCGAGGCCGCCAGGGCCGTTCCCGTCATCGCCACCGGGGTGTTCCTGTGCTGGCTGATCAGCCCCGTGATGACGTTTGCCAGCGACAACACCCTGGATCCGGCCCGGCTCGTGCTGCTGCCGTTGCGCGCCCGCGAGCTGATGGCCGGGATGGCGGTCGCGGCCTGGATCGGGATCCCGCCGCTGGCTACCCTCGGCGCCCTCTCGCTGGCCGCCGCCGGAACGGGCCGGACCCCGGCCGGCCTCGTCGCCGCGCTGGCCGGTGCCGTGCTGACCGCCGCCCTGTCGGTGTACGCGTCCCGGGCGCTCGCCGCCGCGCTGGCCGGGATCCTGCGCTCGCGGCGCGGCCGGGACCTGGGCAACGTGCTCATGGTGCTGCTCGCCGGATCCGGGGGCGTGATCGCGATCGGCCTGCCCGCCGCGCTCGCCCAGAAGGGCGTCTACAACGCGGTCAGCGCCGTCGCCCGCTGGACCCCGCCGGGGCTCGCCTACTCCGCCGGATCCGACGCCTCGGCCGGGCACTGGGGACGGCTCGCCGCCGACCTGGGTGTACCCGCCGTCACGCTGGCGCTCGTCGTGGCGTGGTGGGGCCGCACCCTGGCCGCCGCGCTCGTCTCGCCGGGCAGCGCGTCCTCGGGCGCGCGGGGCGGTGCGGTGCGGTCGCTGTTCCCGCGCGGGCCGGGCCGGTGGATCCCGCGCAGCCGTGGCGGAGCGGTCTACGCGCGCGAACTGCGGTACTCCTGGCGCTCGCCGTACCGCCGCTCGATGGTGGCGATGGCGCTGGTCATGGGATCGTTCTTCGCCCTCAGCTCGTCCGTCTTCACCGGGCACGGCAGCGGATCCGGCCTGTTCGCCGGGTGCTACGCCGCCGGGCTGTTCGCCCTCGGGGCCGGGAACGCGCTCGGCTACGAGGGCCGCTCACTGTGGCTGCACCACACCGTTCCCGGCCCGGCCGCCGCCGACTGGGCCGGGCGGATCGCCGCGACGGTCACCGTCGGCATGGTCCCCGTCGTGCTGGCCACCGCCCTGAGCTGCGCGTTCGGCAGCGGCTGGGGGTACCTGCCCGCCGCTCTGGCGCTCGGGCTGGTCGTGCTCGCGACGATGGCGTCGCTGGCCGCGGTGCTCTCGGTGGTCTTCCCGTACCCGATGCCCGATGTGGACTCCAGCCCGTTCAGCACCAGCCTCGGCGGCGGCATGCGGTCGATGATCAGTGTCGCCGTGCTGCTCGGCGGTACCGCGGTGCTGACCTCGCCGGTGCTCGCGCTCGCCGCGGCGGGGCGCGC
>JAOPVE010000047.1 GCA_025963185.1 Actinomycetes bacterium | reverse complement strand
TGGCAAACTGTCGCACGCACGTCATGTGCGACAACACGGGGAGCTTCACATGTACACAGCACCAGCTCTAGGGACAGGTCTGTCCTTATTCAGGGGCTCGCGCGCCGCCCACCCTCCGATCCGGGGGGCCGCGCGATGACCCGCCCACCCGAGATCGACCAGTTCGCCGCCTACCTGCGCATGCTCAAAGACCGCAGCGGACGCGGCTTCGACCGGCTCGGCAGACAGACCGGAGTCAGCCGGTCCAGCCTGCACCGCTACTGCTCCGGGTCCAGCGTCCCCGCCGACTACGGCGTCCTGCACGTGTTCGCGCAGGTCTGCGGGGCCACCCGCGACGAGATGCGCACCCTGCACCGGCTGTGGGCGCTCGCGGACGCCAGCCGCGGCCAGGCCCCGGCCCTGCAGGCCGCCACCGAAAGGGGCCTCGTCGCCGTCAGGGTCTCCACCGGCGGCGCGGTCGCCGTCGCCGAGCGGCCGGCCGCGGGGGCCGTCCGCTCGGTGGCGATCCGCCCGCCGGTGAACGCCCTGATCACTGTCCCCAGCCGCTGGCGCCGGCCCGGCATGGCCGCGCTCGTCGCCAGCGCGTGTACCGCGCTCGTGGCGGCCGGGGTCTGGATCGGCGCCGCGAGCGGCCACACCGCCTCGGCCGACTCGCGGCTGCTGTTCAGCACGGCGTGCGCTTCCACGGTCGCACTCGGCCAGCACGATGGGTGCGTGCGGGAAGTCCAGCGGCTGCTGCACACCGCGGGAGCGACGATCGCCGTCGACGGCGACTACGGTCCCGAGACCCTTCGCCGCGTCACCGCGTTCCAGCTCAAGGCGCGTCTGAGTCCCAAGGGCGTCGTGGACGAGCCCACGAAGCACGCTCTGTACGCCCAGCAGGTCAGCCTCCACACATGGACGCCCGCCCAGGTCGAGCAGCAGATCCGGGCCGAATTCACCGAGGATCCGGACAGTGCGGTCGCCGTCGGCCGGTGCCAGTCGCTGCTGGATCCGCTGTGGATCCTGCCCAACACCAACGGCACCAGGAACTGGGGCGTCTTCCAGATCTCCGACGCGCGCCTCGCCGACCTCGGCGGATCGCCGCGCCAGGCCCTGGATCCGGTGTGGAACATCGCCGCGGCGCACCGCCTGTGGGCGGCCCACCACGATTTCCGTGACTGGCCGTTCTGCAGCGCCGCGCTTCCGGAGAAGGGTGCCAAGGTGAGCAGCCAGTAGCGGGGTCCGGCCACGCGCGATCGCCGCGGTGCGGTGTACGGGCACGGGCCGATCCCCTCGTGGGTGAACCCGGAACGGGGCCGCCGTTGTATCGGCGGCCCCGTACGGGGGTAACGGCAGGTTTCCGGGACCGGACGGAGCGGGACAACCGGCGGTCCCGGCCGAGGGACGCTGGGACGTCCCAGCGTCCCCGGCCTGCTCGTCACCGCCGGTCGCGGGACGAGGCTGGGACGCCACACCCCGCCGCCCGTAGGGTGCGCGCTGTGAACCAGTTCGTATCCGGCCCCGCCTACCTGGCCCGCGGCCTCGGCATCTGCCTGCGCAAACCCCGCCTGCTCGTGATCGGGATCCTGCCCGCGCTGCTCACCGGGGTCCTGTATCTGGTGCTGCTGATCCTGTTCCTGGTGTTCCTCGGGCACCTGTCGGCGCTGGTGACCTGGTTCGCCGACGGCTGGGCTCCGGCCGCGCGCACGGCCGTCCGGATCGTCGCCGGGATCGCCCTGGCCGCGCTCGCCGTCGTCCTCGGCGTCGTCAGCTTCACCGCCGCGACCCTCGCGATCGGCGGGCCGTTCTACGAGCGCATCTCCGCGCACGTCGAGGAGCAACTCGGGAACGCCCCGGCAGCGGCGGACACGCCGGTCCTGCGTTCGGTGGGCCGGGGGATCACCGACGCGCTCCGGCTGCTCGGCCTGTCCGTCCCCATCGGGATCGCCGTGTTCGCGATCGGGTTCGTGCCGGTCGCCGGGCAGATCCTCGCACCGGTGCTCGGCGCGGCCGGGGGCGGCTGGCTGCTGGCGCTCGAACTCGTCGGAGTGCCCTACGAGCGGCGCGGACTGCGGCTCGCCGATCGCCGCCGTGGCCTGCGCGGTCACCGCCCGGCCGCGCTCGGGTTCGGGATCGCCGTCCTGCTCTGCTTCCTCGTCCCGCTCGGCGCGATCCTGCTGATGCCGGCCGCCGTCGCGGGCGGGACCCTGCTCGCGCGCGACACCCTCGACTGATCCCTCGCCCGGGTGCGTTCGGCCCGACCCCGGGGGACGGCCGCCCCTCGCGGGCCCCGATCCAGAGCGGATCAGGCTCGCCGTCGGCACGCTGGACCCCACGGCTCGGGGTGGTCCCGGGCCGATCGGGATCCGGGGAGCCGTCGATGGGTGTCAGTCCGCACGCCGCCAAGCTGGCCGTGTCCGCGCTGGGTGCGATCGCCGTCGCGGCGCTCGCCGGAAGTGCGGTCGTGGCCGCCCTCGGCGGATCCACGGCGGACGCCCAGAGCAGATCCTCGCCACCCCGGCGGCCCACGTCCGCGCCGAGCCCAGCTGCCGCCGCCGTGACCGACGGCTCCGGCATGACCGACGGCTCCGGAGACGGCCGCGGGGACGACGCGGACGTGTGGCAGCACGCCGTCGCCGACGCCAAGACCGCGTGCGCCCAGTGGCAGGCCTGGGGCTGGCCGGTCGCGGGCAAGAAGCAGTGGACCCAGCGGCACGTCCAGGGCGGCGCGGTCTTCTCCGGCGGATCCCTCGGCGACGACGGCACCGTCTTCTTCCACGTCTATCCGGACCAGAAGGTCGCCGCCCAGCCTCAGTACGCGCCGATCCTGCTTAAACGCAACAAGGCCGGGTACGTCGAGGTCAAGTGGTACGCGGACGGTAAGAACGTGTTCCACCAACCCTTGTCCAGCGGAT
>JAOPVE010000509.1 GCA_025963185.1 Actinomycetes bacterium | reverse complement strand
TCGTTTGCCCGGGCGTGGGTGATTCCACTTGGGTTTCATCCGGTTCAATGGGGAATGGCTCCGCATACGCCGCGGCGGCCGTTTCGGCGCGGTACGGCCAGCCGCTCCTCGTCTTCGCCGGGGCCTGGATCGGCGAGATGGCGGTGTGTGTCATTGCCGCGCTGGCCGGCCGCGCGCTGCTCAAGGTCCTGCCGATCCATTGGCTGCAGCGCGCGGCGGCGGCATTGTTCGCGCTGTTCGCGATCCTCGCGTTGGTCGAGCTATTGCGCCCCTGACTGGATCAGCGCCACGCCCCCGGGCCCGCGACCAAAGGAGGAAGAGCGCTGGTCAGGGGCCCACGCGCCTGAACTTGCCCACGTTTCCTGTCCCGCCCCGAATTTCCCGATTCGCGGCGGACCAGTATCTGGTGGGAACCCGAATTCCCACCGTCGGAGATTGGCTTACGAGCGCTCGGCCGCCGCCGTCAGGCCGGACTGATAGGTCTTCACTGCGTCGTCGATCCGGCCCTGGTCGATGAGCATGTCGCCGAGTACCCGGGCGGTCTTGGCGGCGAGCGGTCCAGCCTCGGCGGTGATGAAGAACGCGAGCGCGCGTTCCAGGGAGGTCTCGGCCTCGGCGAGGTCGCCGGTGTCGAGGCAGATCATGCCGCGCAGCCGGTAGGCGTCCGCGACGCCGAGCGGGAGGGTGCGCGACTCGGACTCCAGCCGCCACGCGTCCTCCAGCGCGTCGAGCGCCTCGCCGTTGCGCCCGAGCCGCCACAGGACCGTGGCGAGTTCGCTGGCCAGCGTCCCCGCGTAGTACCAGGATCCGAGTGCGCGCATGGTGTCGCGGGCGGTCCGCAACTGGATCTCGGCCTCGGGGAGCCGGTCCTCGCCGAGCAGAAGGTAGCCCCGCGCCCACTGGCACATCGCGGTCTCGACGGCGTAGTCGAGCTGGCGAAAGGTCTGGTGGGCGCGGTCGAGGGAGTCCTCGGCGTCGCGCCACCGGCCCTGGAGCATGTAGGTCCGGCAGAGCTGGATGTACATCCGGCCGACGTGTTCCGGATCCGCCACCTGACCGGCCATGCACAGCGCGGCGTCCCCGGCCCGGGCGGCGCGATCGGGCAGCCCGAGGTCGATGTAGACGGCGACGAGCCCGTACTGCAGCTGGACGATCGTGTCGGGATCGAGCAGCGACTCGCGTTCGAGCCGTTCCAGGGCGCTTTCGAGCATGTACGCGGTCTCCCGGATCTGCCCCCGGTTGCGCTGGATCCGCGCCTTGGCGACCAGGGCCGGTACCCGCTCGGTGATCGGCTCGTCTTCGAGCCGCGCCAGCGCCTCGTCGAGGTGCTTGAGTGCGTCGCCCACGTTGCCCGCCCGCTCGGCGCACCGGGCCAGACCCTCCAGCGCACGGGCCTGGAGGCGGGGCAGTCCGTGGGCGGTCGCGGTGTCGAGGACGTCGGTGTAGGCGTCGAGTGCGGTCGGCAGGTCGCCGCTCGACACGTCGTGCCGGGCCTCGGCCAGGCGGAGCCCGAGGTCGGTGGCGAGCTGCGCCGGGCGGCCCGTGAGGAGCTCGTCGGCCTCCATGCCGAGGCGCTCGGCGAAGTACCGCACCGCTTCTTCAGAAGGACGGCGCCGGCCCGATTCGACAATAGAAACGAAGGCGGAAGAGTACTTTTCGCCAGCGAGATCCTTTTGAGTAAGCCCTTTTTCCTTACGGATCTGATGTAGCCGTCCACCGATTCCGTCGATGTCCCCGCTCCTTCCGATACCCCGCCGACGTCGGCCTTCACGCCGACAAGTGACTCAGCCTAAGTGCTTCCACCAGAGTCGTCCGGACGCGTATGACCCGGTGGAAACGCCTTGGTAATAAACCGTAGAACGTGAGCCTGTATCCCGATCTGTCTCTCAACACAAGTCTTTACACCAGTTACCCGAAGGGTTATATCTCTATCCGCGACAACAGTCGCAATACCCGCACGAAGGGAGCATCGGGGTGAGAAGGACACTTGCCTCGACCGGCATCGCGGTCCTGTTACTGGGCGCTGCAGGCGTCTCAGTGGCTGGCACCGCACAGGCCGGCACGCCACAGGCAGCGCCGAAGGCTGACAAGGCCATCGCGCTTGCCCGGGCAAACCAGGTACTCGCGCAGAACCGGTCCGCTATCCGCGGGGTAGCCGGCGAGCAGTACCTGGTGAAGGACACCATCGTCGACGCCTCCGGCGCGACCCACGTGCGGTACGAGCGCACCTACCAGGGCCTTGAGGTCCGTGGCGGCGACTTTGTCGTCCACAACGCGCCGACCGGCAGCTTCGCCGGCGCGAGCCTGGCCCAGCAGAAGCCCATCGCAGTCAGCTCGATCAAGCCCACTCTCACCCCCGCGAAGGCCGTCACGCTGGCCACCAAGTCGTTCGTGGGCAAGATCAGCAAGAAGGGTGCGGCGACCCTCATCGTCGACGCGACCAGCGGCAACGCCCGGCTCGCCTACAAGGTGAACCTCCAGGGCTTCAAGGCCGACCAGACGCCGAGCAACCTCGACGTCATCATCGACGCCAACACCGGCGCCTACATCGACAAGCACGACCAGGTCGAGCAGGTCGCCGGTACCGGCAAGAGCATCTACTCCGGCACGGTGACCGTCGACACCACCCTGTCCGGATCGACCTACCAGCTCAAGGACTCGCTCCGCGGCAACGGTTACACCTGTGACCTCAACGGCGGCACGAGCACCTGCAGCACGCCGATGACCGACGCGGACAACGTGTGGGGCAACGGCACCACCACGGACCGTGCCTCCGCGGCCATCGACGCGCACTACGGTGCGGCCGAGACGTACGACTACTACAAGAACGTCCTCGGCCGGGCCGGCGTGTTCGGCACCGGCGTCGGCGTCCCGTCGCGGGTTCACTACGGCAACTCGTACGTGAACGCGTTCTGGGACGGCACGGCCATGAACTACGGCGACGGATCCGGCAACAAGGACCCGCTGGTCGCCATTGACGTGGCGGGCCACGAGATGAGCCACGGCGTCACCGAGCGCACGGCCAACCTGAACTACTCGGGTGAGTCGGGCGGTCTCAACGAGGCCAACAGCGACATCTTCGGCACGATGGTCGAGTACTACGCCAACAACGCGAGCGACCCGGGCGACTACGACATTGGCGAGAAGATCAACATCTTCGGCAATGGCAAGCCGCTGCGTTACATGTACCAGCCGAGCCTTGACGGCCAGTCGCCGAACTGCTGGACCTCCAGCGTCGGCAACCTGGACGTGCACTACTCGTCCGGTATCGGTAACCACGCGTTCTACCTGATCGCCGAGGGCAGCACCGCCGGGCCGCACACCAGCCCGACCTGCAACGCCCCGGCTGTGACGGGCATCGGCCGCGACAAGGCGGCGAAGATCTGGTACCGCGCGCTGTCCACCTACTGGGTCAGCACGACCAACTACAAGTCTGCTCGCACCGGCACCCTGTCGGCCGCGACGGACCTGTACGGCAAGTGCGGTGCGGAGTACCAGACCCTTCTGGCCGCGTGGGCCGGAGCCGGCGTGACCGGCACCGAGACCTGCTCGACCACTCCGCCCACCACCCCGCCGCCGACCACCCCGCCCCCCGCGGGTGGGTACTACGAGAACGCCACTGACGTGGCGATCCCGGACCTCGGCACGGGAACCAGCACGATCAGCGTCACCGGACGCACCGGGAACGCCCCGGCGACCCTGCAGGTCAAGGTCGACATCAAGCACACGTACTCCGGTGACCTCGTTGTCGACCTCATCGCTCCGGACGGGACTGTGTACAACCTGCAGAACCGTGCGGGCGGAAGCGCCGCCAACATCAGCAAGACCTTCACGGTCAACGCCTCCTCCGAAGCCGCCAACGGAACCTGGTCTCTCCGGGCCTCCGACAAGGCAGCCCAGGACACCGGCAAGATCGACCTGTGGGGCCTGCAGTTCTGATCCGCTAGCACAAATCATTCGCCGGGCCGTGACCTCAACAAGGTCGCGGCCCGGCGCCTGTGTGGAGGAACCCATGAAGAGAACTCTCAGCGTCGCCGGCGGACTCGCGATCGCCGCCGCCGCACTCGTCGCGGCGGGAACCGTCGTCACTCCGCAGGCTGGCGCGGCCACCACCACGGTCCTCGTGAACGGGGCCCCGGACATCTCCGTCGACTCCGTGCGCGGCCACCTCACCCAGCTCCAGACGATCGCCACGGCGAACTCGGGCAACCGCGCGCACGGCCGGACCGGCTACAAGGCGTCCGTCGACTACGTCCAGTCCACTCTCCAGAGTGCCGGGTACACGGTCAGCGTGAAGACGTTCACCGCGTCCGGCGCCACCGGGTACAACGTCATCGCCGACTTACCGGGGACCGATCCGAACAAGATCGTGCAGCTCGGGGCACACCTCGACAGCGTCACCGCCGGACCGGGGATCAACGACGACGGATCCGGCTCGGCCGCCCTGCTCTCGGTCGCCCAGGCCTACAAGGCGGCTGGCCTGCACCCCACCCAGACAGTCCGGTTCTCGTGGTGGGGCGCCGAGGAGCTGGGCATGCTCGGATCCAAGGCCTACGTGAGCAGCCTGACCGCGGCCGACAAGGCGAAGATCACGGCGTACCTGAACTTCGACATGATCGGATCGCCGAACCCCGGCTACTTCGTCTACCGCAACGACGCCACGCTCGAAGCTCTGTTCGTGAACTACTTCCAGACCCTCGGCATCCCGACGGAGAAGGAGACCGAGGGCGACGGACGGTCCGACCACGCGCCGTTCCAGGACGCGGGCGTCCACGTCGGCGGCCTGTTCAGTGGCGCCGACTACATCAAGACCGCCGCGCAGGTCGCCAAGTGGGGCGGAACGGTCAACAAGGCCTTCGACGCCTGCTACCACAAGGCGTGTGACACCTCGGCGAACCTCGACAACACGGCGCTGAACAACAACAGCGACGCGATCTCGTACGGCATCTGGCAGCTCGCCGGATCCGGCACGACGCCCCCTCCGACCACCCCGCCGACGAGCCCTCCGCCCGCGGGTGGCTACTTCGAGAACGCCACCGACGTGGCCGTCCCCGACCTCGGCACCGCGAGCAGCACCATCGCCGTGACCGGACGCACCGGGAACGCCCCCGCCGCGCTGCAGGTCAAGGTCGACATCAAGCACACCTACTCCGGTGACCTCGTCGTCGACCTGCTCGCCCCCGACGGCACGGTCTACAACCTGCAGAACCGCACGGGCGGAAGCGCCGCCAACGTCACCAAGACCTTCACGGTCAACGCCTCGTCCGAGGCCACGAACGGAACCTGGTCGCTCCGGGTCTCCGACAAGGCAGCCCAGGACACCGGCAAGATCGACCTGTGGGGCCTGCAGTTCTGAGCGAGTGATTTCCCGCCACCGGCCGCGCGTCCGCAAGGGCGCGCGGCCGGAGTCGTGAAAAAGCATGGTGATTATCGGGACTCCAGCCACATTCACACACCATGGGCCGCCGGAAACTCGCCGCCCCACCTCGCTCACCCCGGAGGCCGCGCGCCGTAACCAAAAAGCCGCCCGGGAGCCGCCCGCCGTACCGAGAGAGCGCGACTACAGCCGGTGGAAGAACGTCAGGGATCCGGCGAGCTCGCCGTCGACGCGCAACGGTGTCGACACGGCATCCAGCGTGACCACTTCCCCGCCGGACCGGATCCGCATCAGCCCCCGCGCCAGCGCCCCGGACCCGAGCGCCAGCAGCGGAGCAAGCCGGGGCAGCTGCGTGTCGGGCAACCGGTCGGCGCCACCGGCGAAATCCAGTAGTTCGACGACGTCTTCGAGCAGTCCGCGCCCGAGCAATTCGTCGGCGGCTTCGGCCCCGAGCAGCCGGACGGCCGCCGGAGAGGCGCCCATGATCACGCCCCCGGCGTCGAGCACGAGACACGGCTCCTCGGCCTCCGCGACCGCCGCGAGCCAGGCGTCGAGATCGCGCGGCCTGCCCACCACCCGCAGCGACGGCAGCGCGTCGGGGGCGGCGTCGGCGGGGGTGAGCGAGAGCTCGATGTGCGCCATGTGCGGGCCGTCCTCCCCTCGATCGCGGTGTCTGTTCACATTCTCTCCTGCCCCCGCGAGTGTGGGACGGCAGACCGGTCATCACCGGCATAGGGCTCCACGCTTCCCACTAGCTGGCGTCCGTCACGGCCGCAGGTACCCGTCGAGGGCGGCCTTGAGTTCGCGGTCGAGATCCGCCTCGGTGAGGGTGCCCGTCACGGCGCCGGCCGAGATCCCGAAGGGCTGGACCAGCAACAACACCACATGCGCGAGCTGTTGAGGATCGCCCGGGCGGACCGATCCGTCGCCCTGGCCGGCCGCGATGGCGTCGGCGAACGCGGCAACGGCGATCCGCTGCGGGCCACCGAGCCGGTCCAGGACGTAGGGGAGCACGAGTTCCGGATCCACACCGACGATCCGCCGGACCAGTTCGTCCCGCCGGACCCGCCCCGCGATCCCGGCTGCCGTGGCGACGAGCCGCGCCCGTGCGTGCACACCCCCGCGGGCACTGTCCCGAGCGGCCCGGACCATGGCCCCGAACTCCCGCGCCACGAGGTCCCGGATCAGCGCGTCGACGTCCGGATACCGCCGGTACAGGGTCATGCGGCTCACCCCGGCGCGCTTGGCGACGTCGGTGAGGGTGGTCCGGCGGACGCCCACGGCGAGCACGCACTCGCGGACCGCGTCGAGCACCATGGCCGAAGCGTGACGTTGTGACGGCACATGTCACACCGTATCGACCAGGATGGACTCATGCCCATCGGACCCCTGCCGCCCCGCGACATGGATCCGCTCGGCTGGGGTGAACCGTCGCGGCGCACGCCACTCCCGCCCCATGCCAAGCGGTGGCTGCACCGAGAGATCGGGCTGCCGGATCGCCGGCCCGTGCCCGCCGATCCGCCGCCCGCACCGAACCCGCCGGCGTCCCGGATCCCCGCCGAGGCGCGCGCCGCACTGGCCGAGCACGCCGAGGTCAGCGAGGATCCGGTCACGCTGCTCCGGCACGCGGGCGGCAAGAGCTACCTCGACCTGACCCGCCGGCGCCGTGGCGAGTCCGACCTCCCCGACGCGGTCGTCATTCCACCGGATCATGTGGCGGTCCTCGCGATCCTCGGTGTCTGCGCGGACCACGACATCGCGGTCGTCCCCTTCGGCGGCGGGACGAGCGTCGTCGGCGGGGTGGCCCCCCTGCGCGGACCGCACGCCGCGGTGATCGCCCTCGACCTGCGCCGGATCGCCGACCTGACCCACGTCGATCCCGAGTCCCTGACGATCACCGCGGGCGCCGGAATGCGCGGCCCCGAGCTGGAGCGCGCCCTCGCGCCCTACGGGCTCACCCTCGGCCACTACCCGCAGTCGTGGGAGTACGCCACGCTCGGCGGCTACGCGGCGACCCGATCCGCGGGCCAGGCCTCGACCGGGTACGGACGGTTCGACGACATGGTCGTATCGGTGCAGCTCGCGACCCCGAAGGGCACCCTCGTGGCTGGACGCGCACCCGCGTCCTCCACCGGTCCGGATCTGCGCGGCCTGATCCTCGGATCCGAGGGCGTCTTCGGCGTCATCACCGAACTGACCCTGCGCGTGCGGCCGATCCCCGAGGCGACCTACGACGAGGGCTGGTCGTTCCGCACCTTCGAGGCCGGACTCACCGCGCTCCGCCGCCTGGTCCAGGCCGGACTGGCACCGGACATCACCCGCCTCTCGGATCCGGACGAGACCCGCGCGACTCTGGCCCTGTCCGGCAACGGCAAGACCCGGATCCTCCGCGGCCTGCTCTCGGCGAGGGGGCGCAGCGGCGGGTGCCTGCTCATCCTTGGGTGGGAGGGCGAGCGCACGATGGTCCGGGATCGGCGAGCCGCCGCGACGGCGATCCTTCGCGCGGCCGACGGAGCCCGCCTCGGCTCGGCGGTGGGCGAGGCCTGGCGCCGGGGCCGCTTCGAGACGGCGTATCTCCGCGACGAGCTGCTCGACGCGGGCGCCATGGTCGAGACCCTGGAGACGGCCACGGCCTGGGCGGACGTGCCCGGACTCTACGACGCGGTCCGCACGGCACTCCTCACCGACCTACGGACCGGCGACGCCCGCCCCCTGCTGATGGGCCATGTCTCGCACATCTACCCGACGGGCGCCTCGCTGTACTTCACGGCGGTGGCGAGCCGCGACACCGGCGACCCCCTCGGCCAATGGATCCGCGCGAAGTCCCGAGCCACCGAGGTGATCGCCGCGGCCCGCGCCGTCATCAGCCACCACCACGCCGTCGGGACCGACCACCTGCCCTGGATCACCGAGGAGATCGGCCCCCTCGGAGTGCGGATCCTGCGCGCGATCAAGAACGAACTCGACCCCGACGGGATCCTGAACCCCGGAAAGCTGATCCCGGCCGAGGAAAAGCCCGGTCACAGCGAATAGGCATGCGGAAATGCAGATAGGCCCACCTCAAATGAGGTGGGCCTATCTGTAAGTTAAGTCCGGCGGCGTCCTACTCTCCCACACCGTCTCCAGTGCAGTACCATCGGCGCTGAAAGGCTTAGCTTCCGGGTTCGGAATGGGACCGGGCGTTTCCCTTTCGCTATTGCCGCCGAAACACTA
>JAOPVE010000505.1 GCA_025963185.1 Actinomycetes bacterium | reverse complement strand
GGCGTCAACACCTACTCCTGGGCCAGCGGAAGCCCCACCACCACCAGCCCGAGTGTGTCCACCACGAACAGCGCCGGGCTGACCTCGACGAGCAACCCCACCATCACGCTGACGGCGGACAGCACGGTCCCGGCCAGCGCTTCGGTCTCCTACACCAACGGGTACGTGACGGCGCTGTCCGTCCCGGTGACGTTCTCCGCGAGCGACGCCGGATCCGGCCTGAACGCAGCCACCGGCGTCATCCAGCGCGCGTCGGCCACCCTGACCAGCGGATCCTGCGGGTCCTACAGCGGCTTCACCACCCTCGTCACCGGCGCGTCCTCGCCGTACTCCGACACGAGCGTCGTGGCCGGGAACTGCTACCAGTACCAGTACGTCCCGTCGGACAACGTCGGGAACACCACGACCGCGACCAGCGCGAGCGTCACCAAGGTGGACACCACCGCCCCGGCGGCGCCCACCCTGGGCTACTCGGCGATGACGAACACCTACGCCTCCGGTAACACCGTGTACTACCGCTCCACCGCGTCCAGCGGATCGTTCACCGCCACCGGCAGCGCCTCGGACGCCCAGTCCGGGATCGCCTCCTACGCGTTCGGATCGGCCGGTGCGGGCTGGACCTCCACGCCGGGCTCGCTCGGGGTGAACACCTACTCCTGGGCCCGCGGAAGCCCGGCCACGACGAGCCCGAGCGTGTCCACCACGAACAGCGCCGGGCTGACCTCGACGAGCAACCCGACCATCACGCTCACCGCCGACAGCGTTGTGCCGAGCGGCGGATCCGTCAGCTACGCCGACGGCTACACCGCCGGGGCCTCCGTCACGATCACGCTGGTGAATGGCTCCGACGCGACGTCCGGCCTGGGTACCCGCCTGCTCCAGCGCGAGTCCGCCGCGCTCAGCGGGGCCGGCACCTGCGGCAGCTACGGCTCCTGGTCGACGATCGTCACGAACCCGGTCAGCCCCTACACCGACTCCACCGGCGGCAACCTGGTTTGTTACAAGTACCAGTACGTGGTCGCCGACAACGTCGGGAACAGCGTGACCTACACGAGCGCGAGCACGGCCAAGCTGGACTACGCGACCGCGGTGTCGAACACCACCGGCCTGGTCAGCCAGTGGCGCCTCGGCGAGACCACCACCGCCAGCGACTCGTTCACTGACTCGACGAGCACCGGACTGGCGTCCCACGTCGGCGAGGTCGGCACCACCTGGACCAAGCGCATGGGCTCCACCACCAGCCCGCCCGTGATCACCGACGCCAACCGCGTCCGCACCAACCACACGGGGGAGTGGGTCTACTACGCCTCGGCGACCCCGGCCTCGGCGGACTACTCCGTGTCGGCGGACATCCTCGTCAAGAGCAACATTGACGACACCATCGGCGTCATCGGCCGCCTGGACTCGACCGACTCCAGCGGCACCTACTACGAGGCCGAGTACGCGGGCGGATCGAACACGATGTGGTCGATCTACAAGCGGGTCGGCGGCAGCTACACCTCGCTCGGCTCGTACAGCCAGACCCTTACCGTGGGTCACACCTACCACCTGGTGCTGAGCATGGTCGGAACGTCGATCACCGCGTCCGTCGACGGGGTCCAGCGGATCTCCGCCACGTCGTCCTCGATCAGCGCGGCCGGCAAGTCCGGCCTGCTGCTCGGGTACTCGGGTTCGGGCGCGTCGGCGACCAACACCACCGGCTACCACCTGGACAACTTCAGCGTCGACGCGGCCGCGGCGGCCGACAGCAAGGGCACCAACGACGGCACTTACAACGGCCCGACGAAGGGCATCACCGGCGCGATCGCCAACGACACGAACACCGCGGTCGGACTCGACGGTGCGACCGACAACATCAGCGTCCCCGACGCCACCTCCCTCGACCTCACCGACGGGCCGCTGAGCCTCGAGGCGTGGGTGCAGCGCGCGGACAACGGCACCGGCACCCAGACGATCATGCAGAAGGGGACCGGCGCCTACCAGCTCGCCTTCAAGAACAACAAGATCGGTCTGTACAAATACGGCACCGCGACCGCGATCGCGCAGTCCACCGGGACCCAACTCGACACGACTGCCTACCACCACTACGTCGTGACCAAGACCGGATCAACCGTGCACATCTACGTCGACGGCGTGGACGTCACCAGCGCCGGCACCGGCCAGACGCTGGTCAACACGGCCACCGCGCTGACCATCGGCGGCAGCAGCAGCGAGTGGCTCAACGGCAACCTCGACGAGGTCGCCGTCTACAACACCGTCCTGAGCTCCACCACCGTCGCCAACCACTACAACCTCGGCATGGGCGCGGACGTGTTCGGCCCGACCGGCGGCTCGGTCGACGCCAGCAGCCTCACCGGCACCGGATCGCGCTACTCGACATCGACGACGCTGAGCGTGGCGCTCGCCGCGGGCACCGACCCGTCCGGCCTGGCGGCCAGCGGCGCGCAGCTCCTGCGGGCGACCGCGACGCTGACCAGCGGCACGTGTGGCACCTACGGCTCCTACAGCCAGGTCGGCTCCAACGACCCGTCCACACCGGTGAGCGACGTCGTGGCCGACCAGGCGTGCTACAGCTACGAGTACGTCGTGGCCGACACGCTCGGGAACTCCACCACCTACGGCAGCGCCGACATCAAGGTAGACACGACCACGCCCGGCGCGCCGAGCCTGGCCTACTCCGCGCTCACCAACGCCTACCCCACCGGCAGCACCGTGTACTACAAGCCCAGCGGCACCGGATCGTTCACCGTCACGGCCACCGCCACCTCCGGTGCCGGCGGCATCGCCAGCGCCACCTACCCGGCCCTCGGCACGGGCTGGACCTCCACCCCTGGCACCGTCGGCGTCAACACCTACTCCTGGACCTCGACGCCCACGGTCCCCGGCGCCAAGACCGTCACCGTGACCGGCA
Organism: Actinomycetes bacterium; assembly: GCA_025963185.1. Taxonomy (GTDB): domain Bacteria; phylum Actinomycetota; class Actinomycetes; order Mycobacteriales; family Cryptosporangiaceae; genus RYN-140. The sequence goes on along the minus strand of JAOPVE010000505.1, from coordinate 6,791 downwards.
ACAACGGCCTGACCTCGTCCACCACGACCTTCACGACGGCCACCGACACGACCGCGCCGAGCGGCGGAAGCGTCAGTTACGCCGCCGGCTACAGCACCGGGCTGGCGGTGTCGGTCACCCTCGTCAACGGCACCGACGTGGGCACGGGTATCGGCACCATGTCGCTCCAGCGGGCCGACGCGACCTTCGCCGCGGGTGCCTGCGGAAGCTACAGCTCGTTCGTCACCGTCGCCACCAACCCGGCCTCGCCCTACAGCGACACCACCGTCGGCAACTCGGGCTGCTACAAGTACCAGTACGTGGTCGCGGACAATGTCGGCAACTCCTCCACGTACACCAGCGTGAACGTCGCCACCGTCGACTCGGCCAACGCCGTGCTCAACACGGCGGGCCTCGCCAGCTTCTGGCGGATGGGCGCGAACGCCACGGTCGCTGACTCCTTCACCGACACGGCCGCGACGACCCTGCAGAGCCATACCTCGGACAACGGCGGCACCTGGACCAACTTCCGCGGCGGCAACACCGTGGTCAGCAACGCCAACCGGATCCGCAAGGCCAGCAGCGGCGACTCCGAATACTCGCTGTCGACGGCACCAGGATCCGCCGACTACTCGGTCACGGCCGACGTCACACCGCTGACCACGGCCAACGACGACTGGCTCTGCATCAACGGCCGGTTCGACATCTCGGGCTCGGGCAGCCACTACCAGGCCTGCTACGGCGACAACGACGGCAAGTGGGAGATCTGGAAGAACATCAGCAGCTCCTACACCCAGCTCAGCACCGGCTACACCCAGACGCTCACCGCAGGGCAGACGTACAACCTGCGCCTGCAGATGGTCGGCAGCACCCTCACCCTGTGGGTGGACGGCGTCCAGCGGCAGACCGCCACCGACTCGAACCTCACCTCGGCCTACCGGGCCGGCTTCGAGCTCGGCACCAGCGGCAGCAGCGGCGCCCCGACCAACACCACCGGGTGGCAGCTGGACAACTTCCGGGTCGTCCCCGCGAACAGCACCACCATCACGGACTCGAAGGGCACCAACACCGGCACCTACTCCGGCTCGCCGATCTACAACACGTTCGGCGCGCCCGCCAACGACCTCAACGGCGCCACCCACTGGACGTCCAGCAGCAGCTACGGCAGCGTTCCCGACGCCGCCAGCCTCGACCTCACCGACGGCCCGTTCACGCTGGAGGCCTGGGTGCGGCGCCAGGACAACGGCACCGGCATGCAGACGATCATGCAGAAGGGGACCGGCGCGTACCAGTTCGGCTTCTACAACAACAAGATCGGCCTGTTCAAGTACACCGGCAGCGGCGTCGGCACGATCATCGCCCAGTCCACCGGCACGCAGACCGACACCACCGCGTTCCACCACTACGTGGCGACCAAGACGGGCGCCACGGTGCACATCTACGTCGACGGGACCGACGTGACCGGCACGGTCACCAACCAGACCCTGGCCAACACGGCCACCGCGCTGGTGCTCGGCGGCGGCAGCGCGAGCGAATACCTCAACGGGTACCTCGACGAGGTCGCGGTGTACAACCAGGTCCTCGGATCGTCCACGGTCAGCGACCACTACCACCTCGGCTACGGATCCTGACGGTCGCGAGGCTCCCTGGGCTGGATCAGCCGGCAGCGCCGAGGACGTGCTCGATCGCGAGCTGGTGCAGCCGGACGAATCCGTAGCCCGGCGCACCCGCCGCGTCGGCGTCGAAGTCCTCGAAGGACGTCGTGTCGGCGAGCAGATCGGCGAGCGTCTCGCCCGGCGCCAGCGTCGGGACGGACAGCTCGGGGACCTTGCTCGCCGCGAGGGCCTCCTGTACTCGCGGATCGGCCCGGAACGCCGCCGCCCGCTCCTTGAGCAGCAGGTACATCCGCATGTTGGCCGCCCCGGAGTCCCAGACGCCGGTGTAGTCCTCGGTCCGGGAGGGCTTGTAGTCGAAGTGCCTCGGTCCGCCGTACGCCGGACCGCCGCCCGGGCCGCCGAACTCCAGCAGGTCGACCAGGGAGAACGCGCTGAGCAGGTCGCCGTGGCCGAAGACCAGATCCTGGTCGAACTTGGGGCCGTGCTGGCCGTTGAGGTCGATGTGGAACAGCTTGCCGTGCCAGAGCGCCTGGGCGATTCCGTGGGTGACGTTGAGATTCGACATCTGCTCGTGGCCGACCTCGGGGTTCACCCCGAACAGGGCGGAGTGTTCGAGCCCGCCGATGAACGCGAGCGCGTGCCCGACCGTGGGGAGCAGGATGTCGCCGCGGGGCTCGTTGGGCTTGGGCTCGATCGCGAAGCGGATCCGGTAGCCCTGGTCCGTGGAGTACCGCGCGAGCAGGTCGAGCCCCTCGCGGTAGCGGTCGAGCGCGGCCCGGACGTCCTTGGCGGCGTCGTACTCCGATCCCTCGCGGCCGCCCCACAACACGAACGTCTCCGCGCCCAGTTCGGCGGCCAGGTCGAGATTGCGGATCGCCTTGCGCAGCGCGTACCGGCGCACGGTGCGGTCGTTGCTGGTGAAGCCGCCGTCCTTGAACACCGGGTGGGTGAACAGGTTCGTGGTGATCATCGGGACAGTGAGGCCGGTCTCGCCGAGCGCCTTGCGGAACCGGGCGATCAGGCCGTCGCGGGTGTGCGCGTCGGCACCGAACGGCACCAGGTCGTCGTCGTGGAACGTGATGCCCCACGCGCCGAGGCCGGCGAGCCGGTGCACGGCCTCGACCGGGTCCAGCGGGGCGCGGGTGGCGTCGCCGAACGGGTCCCTGGCCTGCCAGCCGACGGTCCAGAGGCCGAAGGAGAACTTGTCCTCGAGGGTGGGCTGTACCGGCACGATGACCTCCACGAAGCAGCTCGGCGTGCTTCCCATTATCGATCCCGGAGTGGCCGTGGCGCGCGCCGGGCGGCGGCGCCGTGGGCCGGCCGCCCGGGGCGATGGTCCTGCCCTGGGTCACAATGACGCCATGTCCCGGCCAAGCTCACGCCCGCGCCCGGCGGGCGCGAACTGCCCGTGCGGGCTCCCCGCGGCCTATGACGAATGCTGCGGGCCGCTGCACGCCGGGACCGTCCAGGCGCGGACTCCCGAGCAGCTGATGCGGTCCCGCTTCAGCGCCTACGCCCGCCAGGACGAGCCCTATCTGCTCCGGACCTGGCACCCCAGCACCCGGCCGGACGAGATCCCGTTCGACCCCGCCCTGCGCTGGGTACGCCTGGACATCGTCGGCACCTCGGGCGCCGGCCCGTTCGGCGGGGCGGACACGGTCGAGTTCCGCGCCCACTACACCGAGCACGGCAGGCGCGGCCAGCTGCACGAGAACAGCAGGTTCACCCGCCACGACAACGCCTGGACCTACCTCGACGGCACCGTCATCACCTGACACGCGGTTACGCCGTGGCGACCGCCTCGCGGGACTTCTCGTCCCAGCCGTGGAAGTGCGAGTAATCGCCCGCGGCCCAGGCCTCCCGGAGTCCCGGCGTGCTCAGATCCCAGTCCGGGCGGATCTCGCTCGTCACCGCACGCAGGTCGTGCCACAGGTCGCCGAGCGACGGGCGGCCCCAGAACCAGTAGCCGTTGTAGACGCTGTGCACGACGAGTCCGGGCTTGAGCACGAGCGTGTGCGGGATCATCGGGTCATGGTCGGGATCGGTGTACTCCTGGATGTCGAGGTCCTTCTGGATCGTCCGGCCGGGGTCGGAGAGGAAGGGCCACTGGGCGCCGACCGACGCGCGGAACTCCTGCAGCGTGTGATGGTCGTCGGTCGAGATCGTCACCAGCTGGGTGTAGGCCACCGCGATCTTCGGCTGGAACGCCGCCAGCTCGAGGTGCTGCTGGTGCTCCTTCGGGCAGTAGTGGCCGCGCGAGAGCGTGAGCACCAGCGGATCGCGGCCCTGCAGCTCGCTCAGGGTCCGGACCGTGCCGGTGTGGTCCGGAAGCGCGTAGTCGGGGAAGATGCCGCCCGGGATGATGTCGGAACGCATGGGATGACCGCCTCTCACGTGGCGTCGCGGGCGTGACCTGCACGTCCCTCAGGCCTACCCGGACACCGTCGCACCTCCGGCGGCAGATCGCACCAGGGAGACTCCCTGGCACCCGCCGGCCTGGGCCTCGACGAGAGCCGGCGCGCGAAGATCCGGCCGCGAACCAGGGACTTTCCCTGGGTCGAAGTGGCGGCCGGGCACGCAAGGGTGCGGGGGATCGATCCCGTGCCTGCTCCCCGCGCGAACGAGGTCCCCAGATGATGGACATGAAGCTCGAAGTCGTCGTCGTGCCCGTTTCGGACGTCGGCAAGGCGAAGCAGTTCTACGAGGGCCTGGGCTGGCGGGAGGACGCCGATTTCTCCGCGGGCGAGCAGTTCCACGTCGTGCAGCTGACCCCGCCCGGCTCGGCGTGCTCGATCATCTTCGGCACCGGTGTCACGTCGGCGGCGCCCGGATCCGCCCAGGGCCTGCACTTGGCCGTCACCGACATCGAGGCGGCCCGCGCCGAACTCGCCGAGCACGGCGCGGACGTGAGCGAGGTCTTCCACGACGCGGGCGGCGTCTTCCATCACGCGGGCACCGCCGACCGGGTGCCGGGACCGGATCCTGGCCGGCAGAGCTACTCCTCGTTCGCGTCGTTCACCGATCCGGACGGCAACGGCTGGCTGATCCAGGAGATCACGAGCCGCCTGCCGGGCCGGTGACGCGCCGCACCGAGCGCCCCGTGACTAGGGAGGACAACGCATGATCCGGACGGCCTTGACGGGGCTACTGCAGGCGAACCATCACGCCGGGTGCGGGCGGCGGGGCCCGGTGCGCCGATGACCACCGACTACGACGTCATCGTCATCGGCGGCGGCGCCCCGGGCGAGCACTGTGTCGGAGAGCTGGCCGACGGGGGCCTGCGGGTCGCCGTCGTCGAGCGCGAGCTGGTCGGCGGCGAGTGCTCGTACTGGGCGTGCATCCCGTCCAAGACGCTGCTCCGGCCCGGGGAGGCGGTCCATGCGGCGCGCGAGGCGGCGGCCACCGCGGAGGCCGACGTGGGCGCCGCGCTGGCCTGGCGGGACTTCATGGTCTCCGGCTACTCCGACGCCGGCCAGGAGCGATGGCTCGCCAGCAGGGGCGTCACCCTGCTGCGCGGCACCGGCCGTCTCGCCGGGACGGGCGTGGTCGACGTCAGCGGCGTGCGCTACACCGCCCGGCACGTGATCCTGGCCAACGGGGCGGACCCGGTGCTCCCGCCGATCCGCGGCCTGGGCGAACTCGACGGCGTGTGGACCAACCGCGAGGTGACCGGCATGAAGTCCGTGCCGCGGCGGCTGGTCGTGCTCGGCGGAGGTCCGGTCGGGGTCGAGATGGCGCAGGCCGTCCGCCGGCTGGGCGGCGAGGTGGTGCTGGCCGCGTCCGGTCCGCACCTGCTCGCCCGCGAGCCCGCGGCACTGGGCGAGGCGCTGGGCCAGGTCCTGCGCGCCGACGGCGTCGAGCTGGTGCTCGGCGCCCGCGCCACCGCCGCCGGGCGCGACGGCGAGGACTACGTCCTGACCCTGGAGGACGGACGGCAGCTCCGGGGCGACCGGCTGCTGGTAGCGACCGGCCGGCGCCCCCGGGTAGAGGGCATCGGCCTGGAGACCGTCGGCGTGACGGCCAGCGAGCGCGGTGTCCCGGTCGATGCTCACCTGAGCGCCGGCGAACGGCTGTGGGCCATCGGCGACGTCACCGGGCTGTGGCTGCTGACCCACGTCGGCAAGTACCAGGGCGAGGTGGCCGCGGCGAACATCCTCGGCGATCCGCGGGAGGCCGACTACAGCGCCGTGCCGCGGGCGGTGTACACCGATCCGGAGGCAGCGGCGGTGGGCGCCACCGAGGCCCCGTTCAGCGCGACGGCACCGGTGTCGGAGGTGGCCAAGACCGAGACGTACACGCGCGCCTACGCCGAGTCCAACGGCTTCCTGACCCTGCTCAGCGACGGCGAGCGCCTCACCGGCGCCTATGCGCTGGGCCCGGAGGCCGCCGAGTGGCTCCAGCAGGCGACGCTGGCGATCCGCGCCCGGGTGCCACTGGACGTGCTGCGGGACACGATCCAGCCGTTCCCCACGTTCTCGGAGATCTACGTGACCGCCCTCAAGACCCTGCGCGGCCAGATCGCGGGGGCGCGTCAGCCCGCGGGAGCCGGGTCGCGATGACGTCCGCGCGACGGCACGCCACCCCGGCCGCCGAGGACCGTCGGGCCGTCCCCGGCCCGGACCCGGCCTGCCAAGCCCGCGGACACCACCAGGGAGAACGATGACCACAGCGACTCCGGTCCCGGCGGCCCGCCGCGCGCCCCAGCTCGCCGGTCAGACGGTCGTGCTGATCGGCGGCAGCGCCGGCATCGGCCTGGAAACCGCTCGGCAGGCTCGCGCCGAGGGGGCCGACGTCGTGCTCGTCGGCCGCGATCCCGGCAGGCTCGATCACGCCGCCGCCGACGTCGGCGCCCGCAGCACCGCCGCCTTCGACGCCACCGATCCCGGCCGCCTGGAACAGTTCTTCGAGGAACTGCCCGGACCGGCCGACCACGTGCTGGTCACCACCGGCGGCAACTACTACGCGCGGCTGGCAGACCTGGACTTCGCCGAGGCGCGCCGTCAGGTCGACGATCATCTCTGGACGCCACTCCACGTGGCCCGGGCAGCCATGGGGAGGGTCCGGGCCCCGGGCACGGTGCTGTTCATGGGCGGCACCGGCGCGCGGCGTCCCGGCCTCGGCCTCGCCCTGCCGGGGGCGCTCACGGCGGCGATGCCCGCGCTGATCGCCAACCTCGCGCTCGAACTCGCGCCGGTC
>JAOPVE010000454.1 GCA_025963185.1 Actinomycetes bacterium | reverse complement strand
GGGGCGTCGGTGGCGATCACCGGCTCCGGGGACGGGGTGGGCGCGTGCTGGACCCCGATCCGGGGCAGCGACCGGACCGTGGTGGGGCCGGTGCCAGGACCCGCGCGCAGCACCATGGACGCCGTCCCGGCCGCGGCGACCACCACGAGCACGGATCCGAACAGCAGCGGGCGCCGCCACTTGCGCCGCACGTCGAGCGGCACCGGGAACCCGGACCGCAGGAACGGCTCGGCGGTCTCACCGCGCGAGATCACCCGGCTCGGCACGGCCACGGTGGCCCGGACCCTCGCCTCCAGCGGGGAGGGCAGCGGCTCGGGCGGAAGCTCGGCGTACAGCTCGACGGCGCCGCCGTAGTCCCAGGTCACCCCAGCACAGTCCCGGCAGGACCGCAGGTGCGCGCCGACCCGCTCGCGGACCGGCGCGGTCAGAACGCCGTCCCAGTGGGTGAGCAGCGCGTCCAGTTCGGCGCAGGCCGCGTGGCCGGACCGCGAGGCGAGCAGCACGTCCAGCGTGCGCGAGAGCGTCTCGGACGCCGTAGCCACGAGCGCGGCGGCCCGCCCGGCCGGGATCCCTAGGACAGCGCCCAGTTCCGGGCCGTCGAACTCGTGGTGGCAGGACAGGTCCAGGGCCTCGCGCTCGCGCGGGTCCAGCCCGGCCGCGGCGTCCCGGACCCAGGCCCTCGCCTGCCGGACCAGCGGATCCCCGTTCGCCGGTCCCGCGGGCGCCGGGTGCAGGGTGCGGCGGACCGGGCCGGCCGGACGGCGGCGCTTGGCCTGCCGGAGCGCCTCGTTGCGGGTGAGCGCGAACAGCCAGGTGCGCAGGTTGGTGTCGGCCCCGATCCGGCCGGATCGGTACACGGCGACCAGGAACGCGTCGAGCACGGCGTCCTCGGCACCGGCCGGATCGCCGAGCAGCCCGTGCGCGTAGTCGAACAGCGCGGGAGCGAAGGTGTGGTAGACGGGGCCGAGCCGATCCGCCTCGCCGGACTGTAAGTCCGTGAGCAGCGGGGTCGCATTCCAGCCCGGTCCGGGCGGAGCAACTGTGGTGCGGGGCACAGCGGCATGCTACCCAGGAGCCGGGTCGCGGCGGGAGCGTGGCGGCGCCGCCCTCACCGAGGTAGCCGATTCCGTCACGCAGCGCGATCAGCCAATGATGCAGAACGGGACAGTTACGGCAGGCACCGGATCCGATTTCGCGGTGCGCTTCGCTGCCGTGGCCACAACATGGAAGGTCACGGGATTGGCGGTCGGCAGCCCGGGGATCGTGCCCGTGAACACGCCGCCGCCACCGCGTGCGGGGCCGAGCGTCACGCTCTGTTCCGGAAAGCCCTTCGCCGACCACACGAAGACCACCGACGGGACGGGCTGCGCCGGGGTCACCGTCACCCGCGCGGTGCCGTCCCAGGTCTGGAACGACGAGCAGGCCGGGCCGGTGAGACTCGGTGGGCCGACCACCAGGGGTGGCGGCGCCGGAGAGGGCGACGGGGACGGCTTCGGCGAGGGCGACGGCGGGGCGGCCGGGCTGATCCGCGGTGACGGGACCGTCGCGGGCGGTTGCTGCGGGGCGATCCGCCGGGTCGGGACCACCGACGGCAGCACAGACGGCAATGCGGACGGCGACGGCGACGCTGACGGGGACGGCAGCGCGGCCACTCCCACCGGCGACGGATCCGGCGACCGATCCGGCGATGGCGTCTGGATCGCGCTCTTCTCCGCAACCGAAGCCCCCGGGCCGGGCCGGAGCGCGGCGACCGCTCCCCAGCTGAACAGCAGCGCGAGGACCGCGGCCGCGCTGAGCCACGCCAGCAGCCTGGGCCGCGACCGCCGCTTGCCGAGCGGAACGGGGAAGCCGGACTTGTCGAACGGCTCGGCGATCCGGCCCTGGTAGGACACCTTCTCCAGGTCCTCGTTGGACTCCAGCACCCGGCGCCGCAGTAGCGCGGGGACCACCAGGAACGGCAGCGCGGCGAACAGCGCCTCGGCCCGCACCTCGTGCGCCTTGCGGATCCCGCACACCCCGCACTTGTCGACGTGCCGGCTCACCCGCTTGCGGACCAGGGGCGTGAACTCGCCGTCCCAGCTGGCGAGGATCCCGGCGAGTTCGGCGCAGTCGTCCTGGCCGGCCCGTGCGGTGAGCAGCGCACCGACGGAGCGTTCGAGCTGGTCCTTGGCGCGCGAGAGCAGGGCGTGCGCGTGGTTGGCCGAGACGCCGAGGGCTCCGGCGAGTTCGGCGCCGGACAGTTCGTGCCGCAGCGCCAGGTCCAGCACCTCGCGGTCGCGCTCGTTCAGCCCGCCGAGCGCATCCCTGACCAGCGCCTGGGCCTGCTCGGCCGCGACACCGCGCTCGACGTCGACGTTCTCGTCGGCGACGTCGCCGGCCTTCTCCAGCGGTGCGAGCCGGTTGCCGCGGGTGAGCTGGCGCAGGCACTCATTGCGGGCGATCGCATAGAGCCAGGCGCGCAGCCGGTCCGGATCCCGGAGCTGGTGTGCCTTGGCCGCGGCGGCCAGCAGGGCGTCGTGGACCGCATCCCCGGCTGCGTCCCGGTCGTGCAGGAGCCCGGCGCAGTAGTCGAACAGGCGAGGCGCGTACTGGTCGTACGCCGCGGCCAGGCCGGCCGGATCACGCTGGCACAGCGCCTCGACGATCGCGCGCTCCTCCACGGGCGCAGGTTAACAGCGTTCCGGTGCCGTGACGGGCGGATCGGCTGCCCAAAGGGGCAGTACCCCCGGACCACCGCCCCCTCCCCCGAAGTGCGGTCACTGCGGCCGGTCCGGACCGGCCGGACTTACCGCACTTCGTCCTGGGCCAGGCTCAGAGGCCGGCGAACAGGTCGGTTTCCCAGTCGTACTCGCCGCTGCCCGGCCCGCGGTCGCCCCGCACCAGCGTGAAGTGCTCGGATCCGAACGACCCGTCGGCGTTGCCCGCCAAGAAGAACAGCCAGTTGTCGGCGGCGATCTGGGTGGCGTGCGCACGCATGGCGGCGATCTTGTGCTCGATGAAGCGCGCGCTGTCGATCCGGGCGGTGATGTCCTTGTCCGCCGAGCCAAACGGGAGGTCCTCCGCCGAGGTCACGCCGCCGAACGGGTTGTTCTCGGACTCGGCGAAGTGGTCGATCCCCTGCTGGAGCGCGGACTTCGGTATCGCGGTCCAGTAGACCTTCGCGATCTGCCACGGCTCGCCCGAGTCCGGCAGCACCGACGGATCCGCCGCCAGCTCGGCGCCGAGCATCGCCACCCGGTGGGCCTGAATGTGGTCCGGGTGGCCGTAGAAGCCGTTGGCGTCGTAGGTGATCAGCACCTGCGGGCGCAGCTCGCGGATCACGGCCACCAGCTGCTCGGCGGCCTCGCGCAGGTCCGCCTGCCAGAACGCGCGCGGCTTGTCGTTCGAGGGCTCGCCCATCATCCCGCTGTCCCGGTACCGGCCGACCCCGCCGAGGAAGCGGTGGTCGGTGATCCCGAGCGCGGCGCAGGAGCGCTCCAGCTCGCCGATCCGGTACCCGCCGAGCTGGTCGGCCTGGTCCGCGGCCAGCATCGCCAGGTCCGGCACCAGCACCTCACCCTCCTCGCCGAGCGTGCAGGTGACGAGCGTCACGGCGGCGCCCTCGGCCGCGTACCGGGCCATGGTCGCGCCGGTACCGATGACCTCGTCGTCGGGGTGGGCGTGGACGAGCAGAAGCCGGCGTCCAGGAGCAGTCATGTCAGCGAGCATAGGCCCGCGTACGTGCCTGGTCCTGGCAGGATGACCGGGTGACCGGATCTGAAGCGACGCCCCACGACGAGCAGCTCGCCGGACTCTCGTACCCGCGCCTGGCCGCGCGCACGAGGCAGTTCCTCTACGGGCAGCCGCGCACCGTCAGCGTCTCCACCGACGGCGAGCGCGTGACGTTCCTGCGCTCCGGCGGGCCCGCCGATCCGGTACACGGTCTGTGGGTCTTCGACGTGGCCGCGCGCACCGAGCGGCTCGTCGCCGACGCCGCCGCGCTGCTGGGCGAGGCCGCCGAGGACCTCCCGCCGGAGGAGCGGGCCATGCGCGAGCGCAAGCGCGAGTCCTCGGGCGGGGTGGTCGCGTACGCCACCGACGACGCCAGCCGGATCGCCGTGTTCTCCCTCGCCGGGCGGCTGTTCCGGGTCGGCCTCGGTGGCGACGGCGTGGTCGAACTGCCCGCGGCGGGCCCCGCGCGAGACCCGCGGCCCGACCCGGCCGGCGAGCGGGTCGCCTACGTGACCGGCGGCGAGCTGCACGTCATCGAGACCGACGCCGACGGCAAGCTCGGCGACCGCCTGCTCGCGGGCGAGGACGAGGTCAGCTGGGGCGTCGCCGAGTTCATCGCCGCCGAGGAGATGAGCCGGTTCCGTGGCTTCTGGTGGTCGCCGGACGGCGCGTCGATCCTGGCCGCGCGCGTGGACGACACGGCGGTCCCCCGGTGGTACATCGCGGATCCGGCGAACCCCGCCCAGCCGTCTGTGGAGATCGCCTACCCGCACGCCGGGGCCGCGAACGCCGACGTCACGCTGCACGTCATCGACGTCGCCACGGGCGAGCGCACCGAGATCGGCTGGGACCGCGCCCGGTTCCCGTACGTGGTGACCGCGGGCTGGGACGACAGCGGCTGCGTGCTCGCCACCGTCATGGACCGGCCCCAGCAGAGCCTCGAGGTGCTCGGCGCGGATCCGAAGACCGGCGAGGTCCAGCGGCACGTGGCGGCGTCCGACCCGGTGTGGGTCGAGGTCACGCCCGGCACCCCGGCGCTGCTCCCCGACGGCCGGCTCGTGTGGTCCGACGGGCAGCGGCTCACCGCCGGGGGCGATCCGGTGACCCCGCCCGAGCTGTACGTCCGGGCCTACCTCGGCCGCACCCCCGCCGGGGACCTGCTCGTCGAGGGCACGATCGGCGCCCCGGAGGAGAACCACGTCTACACGGTGCCGATCGCCGGCGGACCGCCCGAGCGGCTGACTCCCGAGCCCGGCTGGCACGGCATCGTCACCGGCGGTCCGACCACCGTGACGATCAGCCGGGGGATGGACTTTTCCGGGGCCAGGTTCACGATCCGGGACTCGGCCGGGAACGTCACCGACCTGCGGAGCGTGGCCGCGCGGGCACCGTACGATCCGCGGCCGCAGTTCGCCAGGGTCACCGAGCGGCGGCTGCCCACGGCGGTGGTCTACCCGTCCGGGCACACCCCGGGGACGCGGCTGCCGGTGCTCATGGATCCGTACGGCGGGCCGCACCACCAGGAGATCCTCGCCGTGCGCGGGGCCTGGAACGCCGCCCAGTGGTGGGCGGACCAGGGCTTCGCCGTCGTCGTCGTGGACGGCCGCGGCACCCCGGGAATCTCGCCGGAGTTCGAGCGGGCGATCCGCGGGGATCTGGCGACCCCGGTGCTGGACGACCAGGTCGCCGCCCTCCAGGCCCTCGCCGCCGGCCACCCCGACCTCGACCTGGCCCGTGTCGGCATCCGCGGCTGGTCGTTCGGCGGGTACCTGGCCGCGCTCGCCGTCCTGCGGCGGCCCGACGTCTTCCATGCCGCGGTGGCGGGCGCCCCGGTCACGGACTGGCGCCTCTACGACACCTTCTATACCGAGCGCTACCTCGGCCTCCCCGACGAGACTCCGGCGGACTACGACTCCTCGTCCCTCATCGAGGACGCACCGAACCTCACCCGCCCGCTCCTGCTGATCCACGGCCTCGCGGACGACAACGTGGTGTCCGCGCACACGCTGCGGCTGTCCTCGGCGCTGCTCGCGGCCGGGCGCCCGCACGAGGTCCTGCCCCTGACCGGAGTCACCCACATGGCCTCGGGCGAGACGGTCGCCGAGAACCTTCTCCTCCTCCAGGCCGACTTCCTCCGCCGCCACCTCACCCCCTGACGGCCGTTCCCCCCGACCGCCGTTCCCCCTGAGGCGTGCACCCGCGACCGGCGCACCTCAGCGGGTATCACAAGCTTCAGATCAAAGGCTTTTCGAATGACCTCGTTCTGATGCGGGCCGTAACCACTCGCTTCAGCGCCGGTCCACAGGGGACAACGCAGACGACGACGGGCCCCGGCTGTGTGCCCGGGACCCGTCGTCGGTGTGGCGAACTGTCAGGCTTCGCGGATCACCACGACCTGGCGCTGTTCGGCGAAGTGGCAGGCGGACGGGTGGTCGCTGCCCTCCCGGACCTCGAGCAGCGGCAGCTTCGCCGCGCAGAGGTCCTGTGCCTTCCAGCAGCGGGTGCGGAACCGGCAGCCCGACGGCGGATCGGCCGGGCTCGGCACGTCGCCTTCGAGCCGGATGATCGCCTTGGTGTCGCGGACCGTCGGGTCCGGAACCGGGACCGCCGAGAGCAGCGCCTGCGTGTACGGGTGCGTGGGCCGCTCGTAGATCTGCTCGTCGGTACCGATCTCGACGATCTTGCCCAGGTACATGACCGCGACCCGGTCGGCGAGGTGGCGGACCACCGACAGGTCGTGCGCGATGAACACGTACGACAGGCCGAACTCGGCCTGCAGCCGCTCCAGCAGGTTCATCACCTGGGCCTGGATCGACACGTCGAGCGCGCTGACGGGCTCGTCGCAGATCAGGATCTCGGGCTGGAGTGCCAAGGCGCGGGCGATCCCGATCCGCTGGCGCTGGCCGCCGGAGAACTGGTGCGGGTACCGGTTGATGTGCTCGGGGTTGAGCCCGACCACGTCGAGGAGGTCTTCCACCTTCTTGCGGCGGCTGCCCTTGGGCGCGACTTCCTTGTGGATCTCGTAGGGCTCGCCGACGATGTCGCCGACCGTCATGCGGGGGTTCAGCGAGGTGTACGGATCCTGCATGACGAGCTGGACGTTGCGACGGAGCCGCTTGAGCTCGCCGCGGTTCAGCTTGAAGACGTCCTGGCCCTTGTACTTGACCGTGCCGGACGTCGGCCGATCGAGGTTCATCAGGACCCTGGCCAGCGTCGACTTCCCACACCCGGACTCGCCGACGACACCGAGCGTCTCGCCCTGCCGGAGCGCGAAGCTGACCCCGTCGACGGCCTTGATCTGGGCGACTGTCTTCTTGAAGACGATGCCCGCGGTGACGGGGTAGTACCGCTGGAGGTTCTCGACCTCGAGGATGTTCTCAGTCACGGCTCTCCAGCTCCTCGGCGAAGTGACAGGCGCTCGTCCGGCCGCCGGGCAGGGTGAGCAGCGGCGGGACCACTTCACGACAGACCTGCTCGGCCATCG
>JAOPVE010000431.1 GCA_025963185.1 Actinomycetes bacterium | reverse complement strand
CAGCGACTCGACCAGGAACTGCAGCCGGACCTGACCACGGGTCGCGCCCAGCGCGCGGCGCAGCCCGATCTCCGCCCGGCGTTCGAGTACCGAGATCACCATGGTGTTCGCCACGCCGATGCCGCCGACGAGCAGCGCCACCGCGCCGAGCCCGAGCATGAGACCCGTGAACGCCTGCTCGGTCGCCGCCTGGGCGATCAGCAGGTCGGACGGCCTCGTCACCCGCACGATCTCCGGCGCCTCGGGGCTGATTGTCCGGCCCAGCACCGCCCGGACCTCGGGAACCACGTCGGCCCGCGACCGGACATAGATGCCCGTGGGGTGCCCGTCGAAGCCCAGGTACTGCTTCGCGGCGGGCCACCCGACGAACGCCCCGGAGTCGAGTTCGGTGGCGAGCTGGGCCCGCGCGAGGAGGCCCACGACGGTGAAGCGCAGGCCGCCGACGACGATCTGGGTGCTGCCGGTGAGGTGGTCGATCCCGAGCCGCTGGGCGGCCTCCGCGCCGAGGACCACGGTCGGGAACCGGGCACCGGGGTCGGTCAGCCAGTGCCCAGTGGACACGGTGGAGTGGATCGTCGTGAGCAGGTCGAGCCGGGTCGCGTATACGCCGATGCTGTTGGTCGCCGCCGCCGGGATGTGCTCGTTGCGGTACGCCGCCGCGTTGCCGACACGTCCGACGGCCGACACCGACTCGACGGCCGCCATCCGGGACACCATGGGGACCGCTGTGTCGGGCAGGGCCGCCGTCTCGCCGGCGCCGTTCGCGGGGGACGCGGTGAGCAGGTTCGTGCCGAGGGCGCTGAGCTTGTGGTCCAGGTCGGCCCGGCTCGACGAGGAGATCCCGACGACGCTGATCATGGCCGCGATCCCGATGGTGATGCCCAGTGCAGACAGGAACACCCGCGTCCGGCGCGACCGCAGGCCCGCGGCCCCCACCCGCAGGACGTCTCCGAACGCGAGCCTGGCCGGACGGAGCGCCCGCTCCCGCGACCTCATGCGCCGCCCCGGCTGACGGCCCCACGCCCGGCGCCGGCGAACTGGGCGGCGGCCAACTGGGCGGCGCCGAACTGGGAGGTGGAGTCGCCGGAGAAGCCGCTCGCGGCGTGATCGGACAGGACCCGGCCGTCAGCGATCTCGATCCGCCGCGGCAGTTGCCCGGCCACCTCCCGGTCGTGCGTGATCAGGACGATGGTGGTGCCGCTCGCGTTGAGGGCGGCGATGAGTGCCATGACGGAGTCTCCCGACCCGGAATCGAGGTTGCCGGTAGGTTCGTCGGCGAGCAGTAGCGGCGGATCCCCGATGAGGGCACGCGCGATCGCCGTGCGCTGCTGCTCACCGCCCGAGAGCTCGTGGGGCCGGTGGTGCATGCGGTGGCCCAGGCCCACCCGGTCGAGCGACTCGGCAGCGCGCCTGCGGCGTTCGCGCACCCCAACCCCGCTGTAGAGCAGGCCGTCGGCGACGGTCTCGTCGATCGGCACCCCGGACGTGAGGTGGAACTGCTGGAACACGAAGCCGATCGTGCCGGCCCGCAGTGCGGACAGCTGCCGGTCGCTCAGCTCGGCGACCGAGTGGCCGTCGATGCTCACCCGGCCGCTGGTGGGACGGTCGAGGGTCCCGATCAGGTTGAGCAGCGAGGACTTCCCCGATCCGGACCTGCCGACGATGGCCACGGCCTCGCCGCGGGCGATCGACAGCGATACTCCCGCGACGGCCCGGACCCCGCCCGGGTACTCGCGGGCGACGTCGTCCAGCTCGACGAGCGGGATCGCGGCGTTCACCCGGCAACTCCGACGGTCTTACCCTCGGCGATGCCCTGGCCGCTGACCTCGACCTGCCCGCCGCCGAACAGCCCAGTCTTGACGGCGACCACGCGCGGCGCGCCGGACTCGCGGATCTCCAGCCCGAATCCGCCCTCGGCGAGGGCGACCAGCGCCTCGACGGGCACGGTGAGCACGCCGGGATGGGTCGCGGCGACGTACTGGACCCGCACCGCGCCGGTGTCGGCCTTCCCCAGCGCCTTCTGGTCGGCGATATCCACGACGACGGAGACGGTGTTCCCGCCGCCGTCTGCGCCGCCCCCACCGGATCCGTTCGCGGCAGACGCCGACTGGTTAGATCCCGTTCCGGGCTCGCCGTTGCCCCCGCCAGTGCCCACCTGGCTCACCTCGCCCTTGACCTGCTTGCCGTCGGGGAGGGTGACCGTGACGGCGTTGTGGACCTGTGCGAGCCGTCCCTCGGTACTCGGTACATCCGCGGTGACGACCTTCGTCGTGGTGGTGGCGGTGAGAATGTCCGCCGCGGCGGATCCGCCGATCCGGGCCGTGCGGGTGGCGATCCGCAGGGGGCCGGGCGCGTAGATCACGTCCGCGACGGCGAGCTTGCCGGACTCGTCCCGTTTGAGGACCTTCTGCCAGCGCTTCACCGCGGCCTCGGTCGTGGCGTCGAACTTCGCGGTCGTCGTGAGCTTGCCCAGCTTCAGCGCCTTGAGGTTGTCCTTGAGCTGGGTGACGTCGTCGCCCTCGGCGCCGGTCGCGAGCTCCCGGAACATCGGCAGCGCGCCGTAGAGCAGCGCGACAGGACGGTTGTCCGCCCGCAGGAGTGCCTCCCCGCGGGTCACCAGCGAGCCGGGCGCCGGCAGCCAGGTGACGGTGCCGGTCGCCTTCGAGGCGACGGGGGTGGCGGCGCCGTACCCGATCTTGCCGTCGACCGCGACGGAGTCGACCAGGGTCTTGCGGGTGACCTTCGCGGTGTTCACCTTCGCGGTCGGCGCCGCGCCCGCGCCCTGGCCCGCGCCGGCCACCTGGAGCGCCGCGGCGGCCACCGCACCGACCACCGCGACGACTACCAGCGTGACGAGGCCCGTCCGGAGGAGCCGCCGCAGCGGCCGGCCGCCGCTCATCCGCCCGCGGTGTCGGGCTGGGTGATGCCGAGCTTGCGGTAGCAGTCCGTCTCGGCCTGGATGTGCTTGACCTGGTCGGGAGTCAGCTGGCCCGCCTTCTCCGTTCCGTCGCCCCACATGAGCTGACTCGGATCGTTGGAGGGGTCCTTCACATCGGTCAGCCCGGCCGCGCGCATGCACTTGGCGATCTTGCGCAGATCCGCCACTTCCTGGGGGCTCAGGGTGAATTTCGCGTACGGCTCGGGGCGCGTGCCCGGCTTCGGATCCTTGCTCAGACACGCTGATACCGCCGGATAGAGCTGCTTGGACAGGTCGGGGATGTTCGAGATCTCGTCGCTCTCCTGGTGCGCGGTGGACTTGTGGCCCGTGTACTTGGCACTCGGGAAGCCGTGTTCGCGGTAACAGGCGACCAGTTCGCGCATCGCCTTGTCGTAGGCGTCCCAGGACTTCTCCGTGGCTGCCTGCGCCGTAGACCCCGAATCGCCCTTGCCCGTCTCCGCAGTCGCTACGCCGGGCTGCGCGGCTCCGGAGCACGCGGTGGTGCCGAGCGCCAGGCCGGCCGTCAGCACTGCCACGCCCCAGGTGCGGTGTCGTATCGATCTCACGCCGTCTCCTCGTCTCCTTCAGACCCGGCCGCAATGGCTCGCGAGACCGGGCCGGAGAGCCCGGAAGGGCTCCCACCGACGACTGTGAAGTCATCGTGTGAAGGACTCGTGGCCCCGCCGTGTGGCTGCCGTGACCCCTCCGGCCGCCGCGCGGGCGCCGGTGCCAGACCACCGACCGCGCCGGAGCACCGCCCGCGGGCTGGCGTTTGGCGGTGCCATGTCTGACGGCGCTGTGTTCGGCGGTGGGCGTTCGGCGGTGGGGCGTTCGGCGGTGGGGCGGTGCCGCGGTGCCGCGGTGCGCCGTGGCGGTGTGGTGCGTGGGTGCCTGTCGCTGTGTCACCCGCCACACTCCGTGTGTTCAGTCCTGAGAGGACATGTTTTCTGTCTGCAGTGGACGATACGCTCGCTTTGCTTCCGCTTGTCAATGGCTGATCGTGAAAGGTGTCAACTCATGCTGAACATCGCCCGAACCTCACTGGCGGTCTTAACCCTGCTGGTGGGCAACGCTCTTGCCGCTTCCAGCCCGGCCCACGCCGCCGGCCCGGGCCGCGAGCTGACCGGCCTCGCGGGCACCGTGACCGGCATGGCCACAGGCGCGTGGCTGCCTGGAGTCCATGTCGAGGTGCTGCGGATCACCGATCCCGGCGACGGCGGGCCCCTCGTCGCGACCGCCACCACGGATCGGCACGGTGTCTACCGCCTGCCCGGCCTCGCGCCCGGGGAGTACGTGGTCGGCTTCGCCAAGGCCGGCTTCGTCACCGAGTACACCGGCCGCGAGAACGACCCGTGGCAGGCCGAGGAGATCGTGGTGCCCGGCACCGTGAACGCCCAGCTCACCCGCGCGGCCGGCGTGCGGGGCACCCTCACTGACCAGGCCGGCCGGCCTGTGCCGTCCGCCGAGGTGACCGCCGTTCCCGCCTTCCACGACTCCCTCGCGGCGATCGTGCCCGGCACGGTGACCAAGGGCAGGTACACGCTCGGTGGCATCCTGCCTGGCAGCTACACCGTCACGTTCAGCGTGCCCGGTCACCCCCTGCAGTACGTGCCCGGCCAGCTCACCGAGAGCGGCGCCGCGCACATCCCTCTCCAGGCGGGAGCGAACACGGTGAGCGACGTACTGGTCCCGCTGCCGGTCGCAGCCGGCCCGCTCGCAGCGCGGGGCGGCGCGGCGGGTAG
>JAOPVE010000396.1 GCA_025963185.1 Actinomycetes bacterium | reverse complement strand
TGCTTTCGCCGCCCGATCCGCGCGGAGAACGGCTGATACCTGCCGGACGGGCCCTTTGTTCGCACCCTTCGCCCGACGAGGCCGCGTGGCCTGCCGTCTTACCGTTGACCTGCGCGAACACGCGCGTGTCGCCAGCAGGCAGGGGTTGGGCATGGGACGAGTACTGGTGGTCGAGGACGAGGAGCGGATCAGCCGGCTGGTCGCGCGGGCGCTGCAGGAGGACGGGCACGCCGTCCAGCGCGCCGGCACGGGCAAGCTCGGGCTGGCGAGCGCCGTCGCGGACGAGTTCGACCTGGTGATCCTCGACCTCATGCTCCCGGGCATGGACGGGCACGAGGTCCTCGACCGGCTGCTCACGGTCAAGCCGCGCCAGCGGGTGCTGGTGATCTCCGCGGTGCCCGAGATCGGCGCCCGGATCGCCTGCCTCGAAGCTGGCGCCGCGGACTTCCTGCCCAAGCCGTTCGCCCTCGCCGAACTGCTCGCCAGGGTGCACGCCCGGCTGCGCACGCCCGAGCCCGAGCCCGCCACCCGCTGGCTCGAGTCGGGGCCGATCCGGCTCGACCTCCAGCTTCGCCGGGTCGAGACGGGGGACAGCTCCGCCGAGCTGCCGCAGCGCGAGTTCCTGCTGCTCCAGCACCTGATGCGCCGCGAGGGACGCTCGTGCAGCCGCGAGGAACTGCTCGCCGACGTCTGGGGGCTGAGCTTCGACCCGGGCAGCAACGTCGTCGACGTGTCCGTGCGCCGGCTCCGCAACAAGCTCGACCGCCCCGACCGGATCGAGACGGTGCGCCATGTCGGCTACCGCTTCCTCGCGTCCTAACCGGCTCCTGGGCGCCGGCTGGGTGGCGTTCGCGACCGTCAACGTCGCCTTCATGTACGCCATGCCGGGCCGCGAGACGATCCCGTTCCACTTCGTCTGGATCGGCCTGGGGCTGGTCTACGGCTTCAGCCAGTGGAGCCGCCGGGTGATGATCGGGTCGCTCGCCGCGGTGACGATCTCAACCGCCGCGGTGCTGGTCCACCACGCCGACATCGGGGCGATCGGCTGGGAGGAGATCACCGAGGTCCCGCTCATGGCCCTGGTGTTCCTGGCGATGGTGTGGCACGTCGGGCGCCGGCAGGTGGCGCTCGCGGAGGTCCAGCGGCTCGCCGCGATGGACCGGCGGCGGCTGGAGGCCCAGCAGCTGTTCGTCCGGCTGTGCTCGCACGAACTGCGCACGCCGATCACGGTCGCCCGCGGGTACACGGACCTGATCCGGGCGGCCCACCCGGATCCGCGGACCGCCGAGGACACCGAGATCGTCATCGACGAGCTGGACAAGCTCAACCGGATCACCCACCGGCTGGTCACCCTCATGCAGATGAACGAGACCACGCCGCCCCGCCAGGTCGACCTGGACTCGGCGCTGGCCCGGCTAGTACACCGCTGGGAGCCCACCGCGCCCCGGGACTGGATCCTCGACACCGGCCTCGGCGATGCCCGGGTCGACACCGAGCGGCTGGAGACGGCGCTGGACTGCCTGGTCGAGAACGCCATCAAGTTCACCGCGCCCGGCGGATCCATCGCGATCTCCGGCCACCGGGAAAGCCACCGCGACGGCGACCACGTGGTGATCGCCGTCGCGGACTCGGGCACCGGGGTGACCCCCGAGGTGGCCCACCACCTGCTGACCGGCCCGCCCGGGCGCCAGACGGCCACCGGCACCGGCCTCGGGTTCGCGATCGTGCGCACCGCGGTCCAGGCGTGGAACGGCACGGTCCGGATCGGCGACCGGCCCGGCGGCGGGACCGTGATCACGCTGCGCTTCCCGGCCAACGGGCTCCCCGCCCAGTCCGCCGCGCCCCGCGCCCCGGCGATGGCGACGGGCTGATCCGGCGCCGGAGTGTGTGCCGTGGCGCCGCCTGGGACCGGCCCAGCGGGACACACTTCGGCAGGAGTCCGGCTCGCACCGGCGCGCCGTCTGAGCACGCGCCGGAAACGGGGCCGTAGGGTGCCGGGATGAACACCGTGAACGGCCTGCCCGCCCACGTCCTGCTGGTGCACGGGGTAGTGGTCCTGCTGCCGATGGCCTCGTTCCTGCTGGTCCTCACCGCGGTGTGGCCGCCGGCCCGGGCCCGGTTCGCCGGGCCGAACGCGATCCTGTCGGTGGCCACGCTCGCGCTGGTGCCCATCACCACCAACGCCGGCCAGTGGCTCTACGGCCGGCTACCCCACACGGACCTGCTGCGCCGCCACAGCGAACTCGGCGACACCGCCCTGTACGCCGCCACGCCGGTCGCCGTGCTCGCGCTGGTGGTGTGGTGGCGCCACCGCGAGGCCGGACAGGCCGCGGGTTCGGCGCGGACCGCGCGGCGGTCGTTCCTCGCCCCGGAGAACCAGGTCGTGACCTGGGTGATCGTGGCGCTGGCGGTGCTCGTCGCGGGCAGCGCGGTCTACGACACCTACCAGATCGGCGACTCCGGCGCCAAGGCCACCTGGAACGGCATCATCACCTCCGCGCCGGCACCCGGCGGGAACTGAGCCGGCCCGCCCTACCTGCGACCGCTAAGAGCCGTACCGGGCGGTGAAGTTCGCGAGGATTCGGCCCGGGGCGGTCACCACGGCCTGGGCCAGGGTGGCGGTGAGCCCGTCGAGCTCGTCCGGCGGGAAGTAGCCGGCGTGCTGGTAGACCCGGGCGCGGGTGAGGATCCCGGGCACGTCCAGCTCGGGGTGGAACTGGGTGGCGTAGAGGTTCTCGCGGATCCGGAACATCTGCACCGGGCACCCCGGCGAGGTCGCCAGCAGCACGGCGGCTGGCGGGAGCGACCGGCACGCCTCCTTGTGGCCGGTGAACGCGGCGAACTCGGCAGGCAGCCCGGCCAGCAGCGGATCCGCGAGGCCGTCGGGGGTGAGCGTGATCGTCACGCAGGAGAGCGGCTCCGCGTAGGTGCGGTCGATGACGCCGCCCTGGTGTACGCCGAGGGTGCCGATGCCGTAGCAGGCGCCGAGGAAGGGGAAGTCGCGCGCGGTCACCTCGTCGAGCAGGGTGCCCAGCTCGGCCTCGACCCGGTGCTGAACCTGCGGCTTGGACTCCGGCGGATCGGTCGTGGTGAACGGGCCGCCGCCGAGCAGGATCCCCGAGTAGCGATCGAGGTCCAGCCGGGGCATCGGCGCGGCCTCGAGGCGGATCCAGCGCAGGTCCCCGGGGCCCAGGCCGGTCAGGGCGAGGACCGCCGCGTACTCGCTCTCCGCGGCGAGGTCCTCGGCCCGGGAGGACAGCAGCACGAACGGCTTCACGTGCCGATGGTAGGCCGCCGCCCGCCCTGCCTGCGCAATCCGGCCAGCCTGCGCGCCCGGCCGTCAGCGCGCCCGGCCGTCAGCGCAGTCCCGCCGTCAAGGCGTTCCGGCGGCGTCTGCGGCGGCGGTCAGCTCGTCCAGCGGCTGCGGCTCGCCGAAGTAGGGGCCCTGCCCCGCGTCCACACCCAGGTCCCGGACGAGGTCGAGGGTGCGCGCGTCACGCAGCCCCTTGGCGACGATCGCCGCCCCGGTCAGGCGGCCGAGCCCGACGATCGTCTGGATCATCAGCTGGGCCGGCTCCTCCGCCGCCTCCGTCAGCACCCGCCCGAGCTTGATGATCTCGGGCTGGAACGCGATCACGTGGCGAAGGGAGGAGTACCCGGCGCCGAGGTCGTCGACCGCGATCCGCACACCAACGCGGCGCAGCGCGTCGATGGCCGCCCGCGACCGCGCGTAGTCCTCGACGGGCGTCTGCTCGCTGAGCTGGACGACGATCCGGGCCGTGTCGTAGCGCAGCAGCAGCTCGCTGACCTGCTCACTCACCAGGGCCGCCGGGGAGCAGTTCACCGCGAGGTAGGTGCCCTCGGGCAGGTCCCCGAGGTGCTGGAGGGCACGGCGCATCGCCTTGACCTCAAGCTCCACACCGAGTCCGGCCTCGGCGGCCTCGGCGAACCACGGCTCGGGCGTCCCGGTGCCGAACTGCGGCACGGCCTCGAACCCGACGGTGCGCCCGGTGTGCAGGTCGGCGATCCGCTGGAACGCGACGGAGGGCAGGGAGCCCTCGAGGACGTTCTCGATCCGCTCGCGGCGCCGCTGCTGGGTGCGGCGATCCTCCTCGTCCAGCCTGCGGCGCGTGGCGAGGTCCGCGACGTCGGCGGTCAGCACCACGTTGAGGGTCCGGGTGAGGGTTTCGGCGACCACCAGGACCAGCAGCGCGCCGAGACCGGCGATGCCGATGCTGACGTCCATCCAGTCCGGCAGCGGATCCCGCCCGGTGGTCTTCTCGAGCAGGACCGCGAGGGTCTCGATGCCCGTCAGCGGGATCGCCACCTGCCGCAGCACGGCGAGCCAGTGCAGGCGCGCGAGCATCCCCACCGCGACGGCTCCTCCCCCACGGGCACCGGGTTCCCACAGACGCGTTGTCCGGTTTGCCCCGCAGCGTTAGCTTACGGCTGTTATCGGCGGATTGCGGCCGCGCCGGTCCTCGGTCTCGCGCGAGGCCCGGTACCCGTCAGCCCCGCGCCGCTGCCAGGGCGCCGGCCCACCACACCAGCTCGTCGGCCAGCAGCGTGAGCCGCGGTTCGAGGGCCGCGAACGCCGCCGTGCCGTCCGGATCCCGCCGCACCGCCATCATCGTCTCCGGCAGGATGTGCACCGCGTGCCGCAGCGGAGCCAGCTCGAACTCCACGGCGACCTGGCGCAGCTGCTCGATCGCCCTGGCCCCGCCCACGTTGCCCCAGCCCGCGAACGTGATCGGCTTGCGCTGCCACTCGGCGAACGTCCAGTCCATCGCGTTCTTCAGCACCGCCGGGTAGCCGTGGTTGTACTCGGCCGTGAGGACGAGGAAGCCGTCGGCGCGGTCGAGCGTGCGGCCGAGGCGCGCGACCTCCCCGGTCGGGTACTCGCGGGGTGCCCTGGCCGGGGGCGGGCCGTCGAAGAACGGGAGCGGGTGGTCACGCAGGTCCACGAGCTCGGCGTCGAGGTCCGCCCTCGTGGCCAGGTGCTCCATCACCCAGCGCGCGACCGACTCGCTGAAGCGGCCCTCGCGGGTGGTTCCGGTGATGACCTGGATCAGCATGCGGCGTCCTCACTCGGCCGGGCCCGGGGCGCTCCACAGCCTAGTTCCGCCATCGCTCAGCGCCCGGCCGGACCGCCGAGGAGCCTGCGGAGCTGGGCCTGCTCGCGGGCGGCGGCGCGCTCGGCGGTCTCCCCCGGCCGCCGGGACTGGCCAGAGATCCGCAGCCAGTCCTCGGGCGCGAACGCCGCCGTCGCCAGTTCGCGCGTCAGCCAGGCGTACCGCCCGCGCCGGATCTCGCCCCGCAGCTCCCCGATCTGGCTGCCGTTCATGCCCCGGCAGTACGTCAGGAGCACCTGGACCAGCCTGGTGCTCGGCCGCCCGCTCATCGTTGGTCCGCCACGGGGGTACATCGCCGGCGGCGGCGCGAACGTATCGGCGGACAGCGCGCGGATCCTCAGCGGTTTCAGCGGTGGACGGATCCTCAGCGGTCGACGGGTTTTCAGCGGTGGACGTCGACGAAGATCGGGTTCGTGTAGAGCCAGGTGTCGGCCCACGGGTCGCCGTCGCCGGGGGCGTGCGGGATCGGCCCGTGCGGATCGACGGCCGCGCCGAGCAGCCCGGGACCGTGCCGGAGCCCGTCGGATCCCCGCACCCGCACATACCCGGACTCGCGGGCCGAGCCGAGATCCACCCGGACCGTGTACGTGGGCGCGCGGCGGCGCGAGGTGTCCACCGTGTGGGTGACGCGGGTGCCCGGGGCGAGCCACGAGTCGCGGTCGGCGGCCGGGCCGGTCACCCGCCCGCGGATCACGTCCAGGTGCGCGAGCCGGGGCAGCACGCCGTGGTAGTTCGGGCGGGTCGCGCCGGTCACGGTGATCACCAGTTCGAGCCGCTCGCCGGCCCGCGCCCGGAGCCGGCCGCCGAGGGTGACGCGGCCTCCCGAGGAGGACGCGAGGCGCACGTCGATCCCGTCCACGAGCTGGCCGTGGTCGGCCCACACCCGCCCGGCGCGCAGCCCGTCCATGACCTCGCGGTACCCGTACCGGGTGACGCCCACGTGGGTCCGGCTGAACTGGCCGGGCCAGAAGTCGCTGCCGGGCTGCGGCGATCCGGCCTCCACCGGATCCGGGAGCCGGCCGGTGTTGTCGAAGTTCGCGCCGGGCGGCCAGTCGCCGTTGCGCAGGGTGTCCCTGGCCGTGCGGTGGTTGTCGGAGTTGGTGGTGACCGAGAACAGGGTGCCCTCCGACAGCAGGGCGTCCCACAGCCCGCCGACGGTCGCGGTCATCCAGTCGAACCCGCCGTAGGTCACGTACGCCTCGGCCGGGTAGCCGGGCCAGGACTGCGCCGTGGGCGCGTTCTGGTACTCGCCGCGGACGCTGGTGGGGCCGCCCCAGCCGGGAAGCGCGGCGGCCTGCGCGCCCGGCGCCCCTTCCATGCCGATCACGATCCCGGGCGCGGCGTCCCGCCAGCCGCGCAGCTCGTGCGGCGAGTCGATCCCGAGCCGGGACGGGTGGTTGGCGAGCACGAGGGCGTCCGGGACCACGCCCGCGCGCCGCTGCTCGGCCAGCCAGCGGATCCCGGCCAGGGCCAGCGCCTCGTTCCCCGGCGTGTCCGGGTGGCCCGGCGCGCCCTCGGACCGTCCGAGGAGCTTGCCGTCGAACTGGTGCTCGAACTGGCGCAGGACCTCGGCCTCGGCCTGTCCGGGAGCGGTGAACACCGTGGCGTGCTCGGCCCCGGGGATGTACCACTCCAGCCCCTGGAAGATCAGCAGCCGCGGATTGGCCGTCCGGGCGGCGAGCACCTCGGCGTGCTCGGCGAGCGCTCCCCCGGCGTCCGCGTGGCCGATGTTGCTGTGCTCGGTGAAGACGATCCAGTCCAGGCCGTACTCGGCGCCGTGGTGCGCGAGCTGGGAGAACGTGTACTTGGCGTCGTGGCTGAACACACTGTGCACGTGGTGGTCGCCCACGAGGTACACCAGGTCCGGATCCGTCCCGCCGGGCGCCGTAGCCGCGCTGGCCGCCGGCGCGGCGCCGAGCACCGGGGCGGCGGCGAAGGCCGTCCCGAGCAGTCCCGCCCGCCGCAGTAAGCCCCGCCGGGACACCCCCTGCGCGTCCAGTCCGGTGTCCGGGACGGCGGGGTCGGCCCACTCGGGAAGGTCCTGCGCCATGGGGGTCTCCTGCTCGCGTGTGCCCTGCTCGACCCGGATCTCTCGCCGGATCTCTCGCCGGGTGGACGCTAGGTGCCGCTGGTGGCGCGCGAGTGTGCGGCGGTTGTCCAGCGGGTGATCGCCGGGCAGCACTCAGGGGGCGTCGCTGACCCGGATCCGGTAGGCCGTGCCGCGCGGTCCCGGATCGGTCCAGGACAGCACCCGGTGGGACCACGGCACCCCGGCGACCTTGCCGGTCCACACCACGGCCCCGTCGCGGACCACCTGGTAGGTGAGCACCCGGTCGTCGATGTCCTCGCTGGACTCCCAGCGGATCCAGGTGCCCGCCGGGACCGCGGACACGGTGGGCACCGCGGCGGCCGTCGGCGGCGAGGTCGGGCTGGGCCGTGGGCAGAAGTGGGTGATCCCCTGCTGCGGGACGTCGTTGACCGTGGTGAACTGCCCGCCCACCCACAGGCAGTCACCGGCCATCACCATGGCCCGGGGGCCGAGCCGGGACGGGGTGTGGTCCTTGGGCAGGGAGTAGTCGCCGCCGTTGGTGGTCGGGAACCAGTAGTCCAGGATCGGCCGCTCGCCCGGCGGGTGGGTGGGCTGGGCGGTGAGGCGGAAATAGCGCAGGAAGTGCTGCTCGGGGAAGGCTCCGACGGCGGAGCAGTCGTGGTGGTGCGATCCGTCGTAGAGGACCCCGCCGTGCAGGGCGAGCGCCCAGGTCGCGCCCCGGCAGTTGTTCACCCAGCGCAGCCGTCCGGTGGCGGCGTCGGCGGCGATGCTGCCGTCGAGCGTCCCGGATCCCTCGGACGCGGCGTAGACGCTGCCGCCGTCGGTGACCAGGTCGGTGATGTGCGAGCGCAGCGGCACGGGCCGGGAGTCCCACCGGGACCAGGTGGACCGGTGCGCGTCGACGGCGGCCATCCCGTGGATGAACAGGCCGGCCACGCGGCTGAACGGGCCGCCGACGACGAGCCGGCCGGCGGCGAACACCATCGACAGCGGGGCCTTGTCGAGCGGTGGCGCCCAGTCGTAGAGCTGACCGGTGGTGGCCGCGAACGAGGCCAGGTGCTGGCGGGGCTTCCCGTTGACCGCGGTGAAGTCCCCGCCGGCGTAGACGACGCCGGCGACGGCGGCCAGCGTCCGGACCCGGCCCCCGGGCGGCGGTGGCCGGAATCCGGCGTCGAGCTGCCCGGTGGCCAGGCTGAACGCGGCGAGCTTGACGCGGGGCTGGCCGTTGACGGTCCAGAAGTCGCCGCCGGCGTAGAGGCGCCCGTTCGCGGCGGCCAGCTTGTACACGGTGTCGCAGGTCTGCACGCCGGTGGCCCAGTTGACGTTGCAGGCCACGTCGGGGTGCTTGCCGGGCGGCGGCTTGACGGGGTGGCCCGTGACGACGGGGGCCCAGGGCAGGAGCTGGCCGGTGGCGGCGTCGAAGGCGGCCAGGTTCTTGCGCGCGGCCCAGGCTCCCCCGCCGAGCGGCCGGGCCGCGGTGAAGGTGCCGCCGGCGTAGACGACCCCGCCGGCGTAGGCGAGAGTCCAGACGGTGCCGTTGACGGGCGGGGTCGGCAGCGCGCGGCCGGTGACGAGAGCACCGCCGGCGATCGCCGGATCGGCGGTGCCCGGCGCCGCGGCCCGCTCGGTGGCGGGCACGGGCTGGTCGGGCGGCTCGGCGGGGGTGGC
>JAOPVE010000394.1 GCA_025963185.1 Actinomycetes bacterium | reverse complement strand
AGGTGCGTGTGCAGGACCAGGCAGAACGTGCCCTCGGCGCGCCTCACCCGGCGCTCAGCGTTTGATGGCCACGGCGAACAGGTCGAGGCTGGCGTCGATCCCGTCCTCGGTGATCCGGAAGTCGGTGGTGCGCACGTTCGCCACGGCCCGCCGCAGCGCCGGATGCCACTCTGCGGGCGGGGTGGCGAGCTGGGCGGCCGTGAAGCCGCGGAAGTGCTTGTCGAACCGGCCGATCCGCGGACCGTGGTGCACCCCGTACATGCGGACCACCCGGAACTGCGGGGCGAGGAGTTCGGCCAGCTCGGCGGCGGTCAGCTCGCGGGTGTGGAACGGGTTGACCGGGGCGTCCTCGCCGGGGGAGAAGGTGAGCCGGTTCGGGGTGGTCACGACCAGGGTCCCGGCCGGGCGCAGCGCGCGGGCGCACTCGGCGAGGAAGCCCGGCTGGTCCCACAGGTGCTCGATGACCTGCAAGTTCACGATCACGTCCGCCGAGCCGTCCCGGACCGGCAGCGCGGCCAGGTTCGCCCTCGCCACCGTGAGCCCGGGGTAGCGGACCGCGGCGTGGGCCGCGGCGGCGGCGTCGTAGTCCAGCGCGAGGACGCTGCGCGCGGTCTCGGCGAGCAGGGCGGCGCCGTACCCCTCGCCGGCCCCCGCTTCGACGACGTGCGCTCCGGTGACCCACGGGACGACGGCCGCGTAGGCCGCCTCGTGCCGCCGGAACCAGTAGTTCTCCTCGGGGATGCCGGGGAGGGTGCGCTCGCCGGTGAGGCCGAGCGTGGGGCTGGGGGTGAGGGTATCGGTGCTCATGATCCTTCTCGGCCGTCCGGGCGACCGCCAAACCCTAGCGAGCGGCCGGGGTTGCCGGCGGCACCGGTGCGGGCGGTCCGGCCGGCGCAGGGCCGGCTCGCCCGCTTGACCGGCCTGCCAGCGGGGCGGCGCGCCCCATGGTGAGATGACCCACACCGGTGGAGGTCCCGGTGCAGCCGTGGCTACCCGTCGGTAACATTGCCGCCGCGAGGCCGTCGTGCCCGCTCACCTGGCGCCGTAGCGGCGCCGCCGTCGAAGCAGGAGGTCTTCCGGACCTATGAACATCGTTGTTCTGGTGAAGCAGGTACCCGACTCGAGCAGCGAGCGCACTCTGCACGAGTCGGACAAGACCGTTGACCGCGACTCCGCGAGCCTGGTCATCAACGAGATGGACGAGTACGCGATCGAAGAGGCGCTGAAGGTCAAGGAGGCCCACGGCGGCGAGGTCACAGTGCTGACCATGGGGCCGGACAAGGCGACCGAGTCGATCCGCAAGGCGCTGTCGATGGGTCCGGACAAGGCGGTGCACGTGAACGATCCGGCGCTGCACGGATCGTGTGCGCTGGTCACGTCCAAGGTGCTCGCCAAGGCGCTGTCCACCCTGGAGTGGGATCTGGTGATCGCCGGGGCCGAGTCCACCGACGGGCAGGTCTCGGCGCTGCCCGCGATGCTCGCCGAGCGGCTCGGGGTCGCCCAGCTCACGGGCGCCCGCAAGCTCACGGTCGAGGGATCCGCGCTCACCGTCGAGCGTCAGACCGACGACGGCTACCAGGTCGTGCAGGCCGCCACCCCGGCGATCGTCAGCGTCTGGGACACGATCAACGAGCCGCGCTACCCCTCGTTCAAGGGCATCATGCAGGCCAAGTCGAAGCCGGTCACCACGCTGACCCTGGCCGACCTGGGCATCAGCCCCGACGAGGCCGGCCTGGGCGCCGCGACGAGCGAGGTGGTCGAGGCCGCGCCGCGCCCGCCCAAGCAGGCTGGCGTCAAGATCCCCGACGAGGGGGACGGCGGCGTCAAGCTCGCCGAGTTCCTCGCCGCCGGCAAGTTCGTCTGAGGACAGGGAGGTATCGAGATGGCTGAGGTCCTGGTCCTTGTCGAGCACGACAACGGCGTCGTCAAGAAGGTCACCGGCGAACTGCTCACGGCCGCCCGCGCGCTCGGCGAGCCGTCCGCGGTGGTCCTGGGTGCTGCCGGGTCCGCCGCCACGGCGTCCGCCCGGCTCGCCGAGTTCGGCGCCGAGAAGATCTACGCGGGGGAGTCCGCCGACATCGACGGGTACGTGGTCGCGCCCAAGGCCGAGGTGCTCGCGCGGCTCGTCCGTGACCTCGCGCCCGCCGCGGTGCTCGTCGCCGCCACGTCCGAGGGCAAGGAGGTGGCCGGCCGGCTCGCCGTGAAGACCGAGTCCGGGCTGCTCACCGACGTCACCTCGATCGACGCGGACGGCACCGCCGGGCAGACGATCTTCGCCGGCGGCATGCTCGTGAAGTCCCGGGTCCGCACCGGCACCCCGATCTACGCGGTGCGGCCGAACGCGATCACGGCCGTGCCCGCCACCGGCGCCGCGTCCCGTCAGGACATCGAGGTGTCCGTATCGGACTCGGCCCGCGCCGCCACGGTCACCGAGCGGGTCGTCGAAGCCCGCGGATCGCGCCCGGAGCTCGCCGAGGCGTCCATCGTGGTCTCCGGCGGCCGGGGTGTCGGATCCGCCGACAACTTCAAGATCATCGAGAGCCTTGCCGACTCGCTCGGCGCCGCCGTGGGTGCCTCGCGCGCGGCCACGGACTCCGGCTTCTACCCGCACCAGTTCCAGGTCGGGCAGACCGGCAAGACCGTCTCGCCGCAGCTGTATGTCGCGTGTGGAATCTCGGGCGCGATCCAGCACCGGGCGGGCATGCAGACCTCGAAGACGATCGTGGCCGTGAACAAGGATCCGGAGGCCCCGATCTTCGAGCTCGCCGACTTCGGCATCGTCGGCGACCTGTTCGCGGTCGTTCCTCAGGCGACGGACGAGATCAACCGCCGCAAAGCGTAGAACTCGCGCGCGCTACGGCGCGTAACTATGGACAGACCTGGCCGGGCACCTGGAGGAAGGTGCCCGGCCGGTGTCACGTCCGCGTTCAGCTGCCCAGTTCGAGGCACCACACGTCCAGCTCGACGTCGGTGTAGCGGCCGACGAAGCCCTTGCCGCCGGTCAGGCCGAAGGCGTAGCGGTCGATCCGGATCGTCGCGGTGAAGTGGCACGCACCGGGGATGACCTCCACGGACGGCGTGAGGGCGATCCGCTTGCTCTCGCCGTGGACGCGCAGGACGCCGGTGACCTCGCCGTCGCGCACGGTGTCCCCGGCGAACGCGATCTCGGGGTAGCGGGTCGTGTCGAGGAAGCGCGCCGAGCGCAGGTCCTTGTCGCGGCGCTCGTTGGCCGTGTTCACGCTGCCCGCGTCGATGACGGCGGTCACGGACGAGTCCGCCAGGTCCGGCGCGACGGTCACCGATCCGTGCCGGAGCTGGAACGTGCCCGTGACGGGGACCAGCCCGAACATGCCCCTCGCCGTGAACCGGACGGTGCTGCGGACGGTGTCGATGCGGTAGGTCGCGGGCTTGAGGGCGGCGGCTGCGGTGCTGGTGGTCATGGCTGTCTCCTGGGCCGGGATCCGCTGGTTGCTGTCACCACAGACCCTCGCCCCGGACGCCCGACCGCACGCCGGCGATCCCACCGAGATCCACCACGTAGCTGCCACGCCCGCCGAAGCGCGGGCCGGCCCTGACCGGCCTGGCGGCACGCACTTCGGGTGAACGGCGGTCAGCGGGGGCCGGGGGAGAGGCCCGCGCGGGCCGCCCAGTTCGCTACCTGGGTGCGGTTGGACAGGCCGAGCTTGGTCAGGACGTTGCGGACGTGGGTCTCGACGGTCCGCTCCGAGAGGAACAGCGACTCGGCGATCGCCCGGTTAGACATCCCGTCCGCGACCAGTGCGGCGATCTCCCGCTCGCGCGCGGTGAGCGCTCCGGCCGCTCCGGCCCGCACCCCCGCCAGCTCGTCGGCGAGGGCCGCGGCGCCGGTCCGGGTCGGGGCCATGCCGAGGCGGGTGCTCGCCTGGAGTGCCGATCCGGCGAGGGCGGCCGCGCGGGTCCGGTCGCCGGGCTCGCCGCGGGCCACCAGGGCGGTGGCCAGTGCCAGTTCGGCGATCGCGAGATCCGGGAGGGCGCCGATCCGCTCCTCCATGGCCACGGCCGTCTCCAGCATCCGCACGGCGTCGTCGTGGCGGCCCAGTCCGGAGGCGACCTCGCCGATCGTGCGGGCCACCGAGCCGTAGATCACCGTCGTGCCGTTGAGGTAGCGGCCGGCGTAGGGCAGCAGCCCGTCGTGGCACACCGCGGCGGTGTCCCGGTCGCCGAGCCCGAGCGCCAGGCCGGCCGCGGAGACCACGGTCGGAAGCCAGCGGGTCTCGCGGGGCAGACCGCCGAGGAGCGCGGGGCGCAGCCGGTCCAGCAGCGACGCGGCGGTGTCCCGGTCGCCGGCGGCCAGCGAGTACATCCCGTACTGCGCCTGCCAGATCGGCCAGTGGGTGATGTGGACGCCCGCCTGCGCCGACTCCGGATAGTCCTCGAACCGGCCGGTCTTCATCAGCATGCCGAGGACGAACGCGTAGAACAGGCCACGGGCCGTGTGGTCCTGGGTCTGGACACCGACCTCCCGGAACGCCAGGGCCGTCTCCTCGGCCAGGGCGAAGTCGCCGGTCAGCATCGCGCGCGAGGCCCGGGCCCTGAGCAGGTGCCAGCGCGCCAGCGGCCACGCCAGCCGCCCGGCGAGGGCGTCGAGGGCGCGCAGTTCGTCGTCGACCAGGGGCATGTCGCCGAGGTGGTACCCGGCGTCGAGCCGCCACAGGTGCGCCAGCAGCACCGCCTCGGGCCGGTTCCGTGCCACCGCGAGTTCGAGCGCGCGCTCGCCGAGCCCCAGGTGCTCGACCACGCCGTGGGCCCAGTCGACCGCGTGGTGGCGGGCGTCGAGTGCGGCCAGAATGGCGTCCGGGTCGCCGCTGCGCTCGGCCATCGCCAGTGCGCGGGCGCTCAGCGGCTCGGCCGCGTCGGACCGTCCCAGCTCGGCCTGGGTCCAGGCGTGCTGGGCCAGGACGCGGGCGTGCAGGGCCGAGTCCTCGCCGCCGAGCCACGCGCGGGCCCGCTCGCACAGCGCGGCGGCCTCGACGACCGGCCCGCTCACCGCCCGGACCACCACGGCCGCCTCGGCCAGCAGGTCCGCGCGACCCAGCTTCTCGGCGAGATCCGCGACCCGTTCGCAGTAGCCGATGGCCTCGGTGACCTGGCCGTCCTGGTGCGCCGCCTGGGCGAGGGCCAGCAGCAGTCCGGCGCGGCTCGGGTCGTCCGCCCCGGCGATGTCGAGCAGCCCGGCGGCATGCCGCAGCCAGCGGGCCGCGTCCCCGAACGCCAGCTTCTGGGTGGCCCAGGCGGCGGCGGCCTCGCAGTCCTCGATCGCGGCCAGGGCGCTCGCCGGATCGACGGCCGCGCGCACGGCGTGCCGGGCCAGTTCGGCCGTGCCTTCCCCGCCCGGCGCCCCGGATCGCAGCGCCACCGCGATCGCCCGGTGCCAGCCGACCCGCTCGGATCTGCTCAGGGACTCGTACGCCGACTGCCGGACCAGCCCGTGCGAGAACCGCAGCACCGCTGGGGCATCCGGATCCTCGACCAGCACCCCAGCGGCGACCGCTTCGGCCAGGGACGCGGGATCGGCGTCCGGTGCGGCGGCCGCGAGGAGCGTCAGCGGGACCTCGTCGCCGATCGCGGCGCAGCAGCCCAGCAGCCGCAGGCACTCGCCGCCGAGGCGCCCGAGCCGGTACGCGACGAGCCGCCGCAGCTCAGCGGGGACGGGCAGCTCGCCCGCCGGGCCGCCCAGGCGGTCCTCCTGGTCGAGGAGCCGCACCAGTTCGCGCAGGAACAGGGGATTGCCGCCGCTGTGCCGGTGGACCGCGGCAGCCCACGACGGATCCAGCTCGGGCGTGCCGGCCGCGCCGAGGTACCGGGCGGTGTCCCCGGCCGTGAGTGGCAGCAGCCGTACGGTGTGGACGGTCGCCAGTCCGGTGATGTCGGTGAGCAGCGGCGGCGCGGGGTCCCGGCTGGTGCCCAGCACGAGGATCCGGGTGTCGCCCAGCTCGCGGCACAGGTGACGGAGCAGGGTCAGCGAGTCCTCGTCCGCCCACTGCAGGTCGTCGAGCACGAGGGTGAGCGGTCCCAACGCGTCCGCGGCGGCGGTCAGGGCGGCCGCGGTCCGCTCGGCGGCCTCGAACCGGGCGGCGGCGGCGAGCGGCTGGCCGCCGGTGTCCAACAGCGCGGGGCTGAGCCCGAGTCCGGCGGCGGCGGGGAGCGCGAGAAGCCGGATCCACGGCCAGAACGCGGGCGCCCCGTCGTCGGCGACCGCCCGGCCCGTCAGTACCGGACCACTCGACCGCGCGGCGGCCTGCTCGACGACGGCGGTCTTGCCGATCCCTGGCTCGCCGGTGACGATCACGGCCGAGCCGCGCCCGGCGGCCGCCTCGGCCAGCTGGGCGGCGAGTCCGGTCAGCTCGTGCTGCCGGCCCACGAAACGCGGATGCATGAGCACATTCTGCGACGACGGCCCCGGCTAGCCGCACCGAACTGCGGCAACTCCCCGGGTCCGGGTGCGAGAAAGGTGCGCGCCGGGCTTCTGTGCGGGCCGCTGACAAGCAGTCTGCCGACGGCCGTCCACGCCCCCGCCGTACCGTCCACCCCACCGAGCCTCCCGCCCCGCCGTCCCTTCCGTGAGCGCCGAGCCCACAAGCCCGCAGCGCTCGGTACCTCTCGCCGTCGCTCCCGCGGCTGATCCGGGCGGGAGCTGCGGCGAGGGGGAGGGCCACGGGTGCGCCGTGGCTCGTCACCTGCGGAAGCTCCGGCCAGCCGGGAGGCTCGGTGGGGCGAATGGTTACGGCGGGGCGTGGGCGGCGGTCGGCCACCTGCTTGTCATCGGCCCGCTGGTCAGCCCGCTGTTCCGCCCGCTGGGGATGGCTCGCGCGGCGGGCTCTCGGGTACCGCGGCTACGCTGGACGCACCATGGCGTACCTCGATCACGCGGCGACGACTCCGATGCTTCCCGAGGCCGTGTCGGCGATGACCGCGGCGCTCGCCGAGCACGGCAATCCCTCGTCACTGCACGCCAGCGGGCGGCGTGCGCGGCGGACCGTCGAGGAGGCCCGCGAGCGGGTCGCGGCAGCCCTCGGGGCGCGCCCGTCGGAGGTCGTGTTCACCGGCGGTGGCACGGAGAGCGACAATCTGGCCGTCAAGGGCATCTTCTGGGCGCGCCGGGCCGCGGATCCGCGCCACACGGTCGTCCTGGCCTCGGCCGTCGAGCACCACGCCGTGCTGGACGCCGTCGAGTGGCTGCACGCGCACGAGGGCGCGCAGGTCGAGCTGATCGGGGTCGACGGCCTCGGCCGGGTCGACGTGGCCGCCTTCGAGGCCGCGCTGGACGCGCACCGCGACCGCCTCGCCGTCGCCACCGTGATGTGGGCGAACAACGAGGTGGGCACGGTCCAGCCGGTGGTTTCCCTGGCCGCGGCGGCGCGCGCCGCCGGGGTGCCGTTCCACACCGACGCGGCCCAGGCGGTGGGCCAGCTTCCCGTGGACTTCGCCGCCTCGGGCGTGAGCGCGATGACCGTGGCCGGGCACAAGCTCGGCGGGCCATTCGGCGTCGGCGCGCTGGTGCTCGGCCGCGATGTCGCCTGCACCCCGCTGCTGCACGGCGGCGGCCAGGAACGGGACGTGCGCTCGGGCACCCTGGACGCGCCCTCGATCGCCGGTTTCGCGGTCGCCGTCGAGGCCGCGGTGAAGGCCCAGGCGGATCGCGCCGTTCACCTCGCCGAACTGCGGGAGGAACTGGTGGCGCGGGTGCTGGCCGAGGTGCCCGACGCGATCCTCAACGGGGATCCGCGCGACCGGCTGCCCGGAAACGTCCACTTCTCGTTCCCCGGCTGCGAGGGCGACGCGCTGCTCATGTTGCTCGACGCGAGGGGAATCGAGTGCTCCACCGGATCGGCCTGCTCGGCCGGCGTGGCCCAGCCATCGCACGTCCTCGTGGCGATGGGGGCGGACTCCGAGCGCGCCCGCGGATCCCTGCGCTTCTCCCTCGGCCACACCTCCACCCTCGCCGACGTGGACGCCCTCGCCGAGGCCATCGGGCCGGTCGTGGAGCGCGCTCGCCGCGCCGGGCCCGCACGTTAGGGTGACCAGCATGAAGGTCCTGGCCGCGATGTCCGGCGGAGTCGATTCGGCGGTGGCCGCCGCGCGCGCCGCCGACGCTGGGCACGACGTGACCGGCGTGCACCTGGCGCTGTCCGAATCGCCCCAGTCGCACCGGACGGGCGCCCGCGGCTGCTGCACGCTGGAAGACTCGCGGGACGCCCGCCGGGCCGCCGACGTGATCGGCATCCCGTTCTACGTCTGGGGCATGGCCGAGCGGTTCGGCGCCGACGTCGTGGACAACTTCGTCGCCGAGTACGCGGCCGGGCGCACCCCGAACCCGTGTCTGCGCTGCAACGAGAAGATCAAGTTCGCGGCGGTGCTCGACCGGGCGCTCGCGCTGGGCTTCGACGCGGTCGTGACCGGCCACCACGCCCGGCTGTCCGGCGGCGTGCTGCGGCGGTCGGTCGACGCCGCCAAGGACCAGTCGTACGTGCTCGCCGTCCTCACCCGTGCGCAGCTCGCGCACTCGATCTTCCCGCTGGGCGACTCGACGAAAGTCCAGGTGCGGGCCGAGGCCGCCGAGCGCGGGCTGACCGTGGCCGACAAGCCGGACAGCCACGACATCTGCTTCATTCCCGACGGTGACACGGCCGGTTTCCTGCGCGAGCGCCTCGGTGAGCGGCCCGGCGAGATCGTCGACGCCGTCTCCGGCGAGGTGCTCGGCGGCCACGACGGATCCTTCGCCTACACGATCGGGCAGCGGCGGGGCCTGCGGCTCGGGCGGCCCGCCCCC
This sequence comes from Actinomycetes bacterium, assembly GCA_025963185.1. Taxonomy (GTDB): domain Bacteria; phylum Actinomycetota; class Actinomycetes; order Mycobacteriales; family Cryptosporangiaceae; genus RYN-140. Next base: position 3,915 of record JAOPVE010000394.1, on the reverse strand, counting down.
GACGGCAAGCCCCGGTACGTGCTGGATATCAGCCCGGTGACAAACACGGTCCGGGTGGGGCCCGCCGAGGCGCTGGACGTGGACGAGATCACCGCGGTCCGTCCGGTGTGGATCGTGGCCGCCGAGCCCGAGGGTCCGCTGCGGTGCCTGGTGCAGATCCGCGCCCACGGATCGCCGCGCCCCGCCACCGTGATCCCCGCTGGGCAGGGCTGGCGGGTCGAACTCGACGCGCCGGACCGTGGCGTCGCGGCCGGCCAGGCCGTGGTCCTCTACGACGGAGACACCGTGCTCGGATCCGCCACCATCGACTCCGCCCGCAGCCGCGCCGTGACGGCGTGAACGATTTCCCGTGGCCGCCCGGATCGGCGACCGGCATCGGATCACTGCCCGGCACCGACATCCGCGAGGCCGTCCGCACGGTCCTCGGCGAGCTGCCCGAACTGCCGTACCTGCCCGAGCTCCCGGATCGCGGGGTCGGCGCCGACATGATCGGCCGGGGCGCGGGGCTGCTCACCGAGATCCCCGTCGAGCTGGCGGTGTCCGGCTGGCGGGTGAGCGGCCGCCCGGGGCGCGACCACCGCCGGATTATGGACCTGCTCGACCGCGACCTTGACGCCCTCGCCGAACTGGCCGAGGACTACACGGGCGCGGTGAAGATCCAGGTCACCGGCCCGTGGACCCTCGCCGCGAACATCGAGCTTCCGCACGGCGACAAGATCCTGGCCGACCACGGCGCCACCAGGGACCTGGCGGGCTCCCTCGCCGAGGGCGTCGCCCGGCACGTGGCCGACGTCCGCCGCCGGCTGCCCGGCGCGACGGTGATCCTGCAGGTCGACGAGCCGTCGCTGCCCGCGGTCCTGGCCGCCCGGGTGCCCACGGCCAGCGGCTTCGCCACCCTGCGCGCGGTCCAGCCGGGGATCGCGCGGGACGCGCTGGCGCTCGTGGTCGAGGCCGCCGGGGGTCCGGTGGCGGTGCACTGCTGCGCGCCGGACGTCCCGCTCGCGCTGATCCGGTCCGCCGGCGCCACCGCGGTCGCCGTGGACCTGGGCGTCTACGGCCGGACCGCCGCCGACCTCGACGCGCTCGGCGAGTCCATCGAGGCCGGGCTCGGGCTGTGGGCCGGTGTCGTGCCGTCCACGGACACGGATCTGTCGGGCCCCGGCGATACTGTCTCGGCAGTACGCACGCTGTGGCGGCAGCTCGGGTTCGCGCCCGAGCGGCTGGCGCAGGTCGTCCTCACTCCCGCCTGCGGTCTGGCGGGGGCGAGCCCGGCCTACGCGCGGGCGGCGCAGCAGCGCCTCCGGTCCGCGGCACGAACGCTGGTGGACTACCCGGAGGGCTGATCGCGGTGACGGAGCAGGAGCAACAGGAACCCGCCCCGGCCGACGTGCGGCAACGGCACGCGCAGGTCTCCGAGGAGATCCTGGCTCACCAGTTCGAGTACTACGTCAAGGACGCCCCGACCGTCAGCGACGCCGACTACGACGGGCTGCTGCGCGAGCTGGAGAAGATCGAGGAGTCCTACCCCGAGCTGCGCACGCCCGACTCGCCCACCCAGCGCGTCGGCGGCACGTTCTCCACCGAGTTCGCGGCGGTCGACCACCTCGAACGCATGATGAGCCTGGACAACGCGTTCGACCCGGCCGAGCTCGCGGCGTGGGACGAGCGGGTCCGCCGCGACGCCGGGGGGGAGTTCCACTACCTCTGCGAGCTCAAGATCGACGGCCTCGCGATCAACCTGCTCTACGAGCACGGCCGCCTGACCCGCGCGCTGACCCGCGGCAACGGCGTCACGGGGGAGGACGTCACCCTCAACGTGCGCACCCTGGCCGACGTGCCGTCCCAGCTCACGGGCAGCGGCGTGCCCGCGCTCGTGGAGGTCCGCGGCGAGGTGTTCTTCCCCGTCGCCGGGTTCACCGCGCTGAACGCGGCGCTGGTCGAGGCGGGAAAGGCCCCGTTCGCCAACCCGCGCAACGCCGCCGCCGGATCGCTGCGCCAGAAAGATCCGCGGGTGACGGCGTCGAGGCCCCTGCGCATGCTCGTGCACGGCATCGGCGCGCGCGAGGGCTTCACGCTGACCACCCAGTCGGGCGCGTACGCCCAGCTCAAGGCCTGGGGGCTGCCCGTCTCGGACCGCTACGAGGTCACCGGCAGCATGGCCGGGGTCCAGCGGTACATCGACAACTACGGCGAGAACCGGCACTCGGTCGAGCACGAGATCGACGGCGTCGTGGTGAAGGTCGACGAGGTCGGCGTCCAGCGCCGGCTCGGATCGACCTCGCGCGCCCCCCGCTGGGCGATCGCCTTCAAGTACCCGCCAGAGGAGGTCAACACCAAGCTGCTCGACATCCGGGTCAACGTCGGGCGCACCGGCCGGGTGACGCCGTTCGGCGTGATGGAGCCGGTGTTCGTGTCCGGGTCGACGGTCGGCATGGCGACGCTGCACAACGCCAGCGAGGTCCGCCGCAAGGGCGTGCTCATCGGCGACACCGTCGTGCTGCGCAAGGCCGGCGACGTGATCCCCGAGATCGTCGGGCCGGTGCCAGACCTGCGCGACGGATCCGAGCGCGAGTTCGTCATGCCCACGCACTGCCCCGAGTGCGGCACCGAACTGCGGTACGAGCGCGAGGGCGACGCCGACATCCGCTGCCCCAACGCCCGGTCCTGCCCCGCCCAGCTCCGCGAGCGCATCTTCTACCTGGCCAGCCGGTCCGCGCTCGACATCGAGGCGCTCGGCTACGAGGCGGCGATCGCGCTGACCCGTCCGGCCGAGCCAGCCGATCCGCCGCTGACCGACGAGGGCGGGCTGTTCGCGCTCGCGCCGTCCGATCTGGCCGAGGTGGCGATCCGCCGCGAGAACAAGCGCACCGGCGAGTCCGAGCTGGTCCCGTTCTTCTACACCAAGGGCACGGCGAAGGCCCCGCCCGTGCCGAAGAAGAACACCGAGACGCTGTTCGCCCAGCTCGAAGCGGCGAAGACCCGCCCGCTGTGGCGGTTCCTGGTCGGGCTGTCGATCCGGCACGTCGGTCCGACCGCCGCCCAGGCGCTCGCGCGGGCGTTCCGGTCAGTCGACCGCATCGCCGAGGCATCCGAGGAGGAACTCGCCGCCGTCGAGGGCGTCGGCCCCACCATCGCGGCCGCGGTCAAGGACTGGTTCGCCGTCGACTGGCACCGGGCCATCGTCGAGGCGTGGCGCGAGGCCGGGGTCCGGCTCGAAGACGAGGCGTCCGACGAGGGGCCGCGCCCGCTCGAAGGCCTGACGGTCGTCGTCACCGGATCGCTCGACACCTACAGCCGTGACTCCGCGACCGCCGCGGTCCAGGCGCTCGGCGGCAAGGTCAGCGGATCGGTGTCGAAGAAGACGTCGTTCGTGGTCGTGGGGGAGTCCCCCGGGTCGAAGTACGACAAGGCCATGTCGCTCGGCGTCCCGGTGCTCAACGAGGCCGGGTTCGGGGTGCTGCTCACCGAGGGTCCCGAAGCCGCGGCGGCGGTGGCCGAAAAGCCCCCCGCCGAGCCCGCCGCTGATCCCGAGCCCGCCGCGGGTGCCGAGCCCGCCGCGGACTAGGTGTCGCGCTCGCTGGGGTTGGGCGCCTTGGCGACCTCCGCCTCGTCCTCCGGCCAGCTCACGCCGTTGTCCTCGAGGATCGCGCCGAGCGCCTTGCGCAGGATGTCCGCTGGCACCTCGTCCTGGGGACTGCGGGGGCGATCTGAGTACGTCATCGAGTCACTCCAGCCGTGCGCGCCGTCGTCGAAGACCAGCACCTCGCGCTCGTGACCCTGGCCGTCCGCGACGAGGGCACCCCAGTGGTACTCGGGCTTCTGCCCGGTGAGCTGGAGCACCGCCGATCCGAGCTTGCGCTGCCGTCCCGGGTTGCCCGCCTTGTCCATCGCGGCGAGGAACCGCACGATGAGATC
>JAOPVE010000499.1 GCA_025963185.1 Actinomycetes bacterium | reverse complement strand
GTGCGGTAACCGTGGCCGGTGGGGACCGGCCGCGGTTACCGCACTTCGGGAGCCGGGGTCAGGCGCCGATCAGGCGCTGGGCGAGGTAGCCCTCGACCTGGTCGAGCGAGATCCGCTGCTGGGCCATCGAGTCACGCTCGCGGACCGTCACCGCGTTGTCCTCCAGCGTGTCGAAGTCGACCGTGATGCAGTACGGCGTGCCGATCTCGTCCTGGCGCCGGTAGCGGCGGCCGATCGCCCCCGCGTCGTCGAAGTCGACGTTCCAGTGCTGGCGCAGGGCCGCCGCGAGGCCGCGGGCCTTGGGCGAGAGATCGGTGTTGCGCGAGAGCGGGAGGACGGCCGCCTTGATCGGGGCGAGCCGGTAGTCCAGCTTGAGGACCGTGCGCTTCTCCATCACACCCTTGGCGTTGGGCGCCTCGTCCTCGGTGTGGGCGTCGAGGAGGAACGTCAGCACGGACCGGTCGACGCCGACCGCCGGCTCGATGACGAACGGGGTCCACCGCTCGCCTGCCTCCTGGTCGAAGAAGGACAGGTCGACGCCCGAGGCCTTGCTGTGCGCGTTGAGGTCGAAGTCGGTGCGGTTCGCGATGCCCTCCAGCTCGCCCCACTCGGTGCCGGCGAAGTCGAACTTGTACTCGATGTCGACCGTGCGCTTGGAGTAGTGGGAGAGCTTGTCCTTCGGGTGCTCGAAGAGGCGCAGCCGGTCCTTGGTGATGCCCAGGTCGGTGAACCAGGCGAACCGGGTGTCGATCCAGAGCTGGTGCCACTCCTCGTCGGTGCCGGGCTTGACGAAGAACTCCATCTCCATCTGCTCGAACTCGCGGGTGCGGAAGATGAAGTTGCCGGGCGTGATCTCGTTGCGGAAGCTCTTGCCGATCTGGGCGATGCCGAACGGCGGCTTCTTGCGTGAGGTCTGCTCGACGTTCTTGTAGTTGATGAAGATGCCCTGCGCGGTCTCGGGCCGCAGGTACGCCAGGCCCGACTCGTCCTCGACCGGGCCCAGGTAGGTCTTGAGCAGGCCGGAGAACTGGCGGGGCTCGGTGAACGCGCCCTTGGTGCCGCAGTTCGGGCAGTTGATGTCGGCGAGGCCGTTGGCCGGCGGGCGGCCGTGCTTGGCCTCGTACGCCTCGGTCAGGTGGTCCGCGCGGAAGCGCTTGTGGCAGGACTGGCACTCGGTGAGCGGATCCGAGAACGTCTCGACATGGCCCGAGGCCTGCCAGACCTCCCGCGCGAGGATCACGCAGGAGTCCAGGCCCACCACGTCGTCGCGGCCCATGACCATCGACTTCCACCACTGGCGCTTGACGTTGTTCTTGAGCTCGACACCGAGCGGACCGTAGTCCCAGGACGCGCGGAGTCCGCCGTAGATCTCACTCGACGGGTAGACGAAGCCCCGGCGCTTGCTGAGGCTGACGAGGGCGTCCAAACGATCTGCGGGCATGGCGGATCTGGTCTCCATCCGGCTGGCGGTCGGTGGTTCTTTTCAGCGTGAACATTACCGGGCGTGTCCGGCACACGCGGTACAGCATTACCCGTCGTAAGCGGCGGGGTCGAGCGACCGGGGCGCGTACGGGGTGGCGGCCTCGCCGATCCGGGTCTGGCCGGCGTCGGCGGCCCGGCCACTCGCGCTCGCCGCGGATCCGGTCCCGGACGCGGCGATCACCTCGAACGCGGCGGGTTCGTTGATCGACTCGGCGAGCAGCGGGGCGGCGTGCACCTTGACGTCGAATGACGACAGGGATCGCCGGAACGCCCCCACCCCGGCCCACTCGGTGACGATCGCCCACAGCGCCGGATCGTCGGCCGCCCGCCCGATCGTCCCCCGGAGGTAGCCCTGGCACGCGGCGAACGCGGCAAGCGCGGGCCGGGCGCGGTCGAGAAAAGCCTCGGCGCCGTCCTCGGGGACGGTGAACCGGCTGATGACCATCACGGCGTCAACTCCTGCCACTATGAATCCCGACGCTACCGCTGGTGAGGAGCTTTCCGTGAACGAGCCCCCGTTGCCGCGCTCGGCTCCCGTCGCGGCCCGGCTCGCGCGGATCCCGCGGTTCCTGCTGATCATCGGGGTCGCCGCCGCGCTCGCCGGCGGGCTGCTGCTGCCCGGCTGGCCCGGCGCGCTGCTGCTGGCCGCGATCGTGGCGCTGACCGCATGGCTGGCGTCGCTGTCGTGGGCGGTCCAGCCGGTTCCGCTGCGGGCGATCCGGCTGCTGGTGATCGGCGCCTTGGCGGCAATGGCGGCCAGCAAACTCCTGTAAGTGCTGCTGCGGCTTTGACAAGCTGCCCCGTCGTTAATGATAATGATTTCCATGACGGGCTGGAGAGGGGCGGTGGCCGCCGTGGCAGCACTTGTCACGGTGAGTGCGTGCGCCCCCGCCGAGTCCCCGCCGGGCGGCCAGCAGGCCGTCGTCGCGGCCTTCTACCCGCTCGCGTTCGCGGCACAGCAGATCGGCGGGGCGCACGTGCGGATCCGTAATCTGGTCAAGCCGGGCACCGAGCCGCACGACCTCGATCTCACGCCGCACCAGGTCGCGGCGGTCGCGGACGCCGACGTGGTGTTCTACCTCGGCGGGCTCCAGCCGGCCGTCGACCAGGCGGTGGCCAGCGAGGCGAGCGACACCTCCCTCGACGTCGCCACCGTGCAGCCGCTCCGGGACGGGTTCGTCCCCGTGGAAGAGGGCAGCAGCCGCCCGGGCCGCAAGGGTAAGGATCCGCACGTCTGGCTGGATCCGGTGCGGTACGCGGCGATCTCCGACGCGATCGGTGCCCGGCTCGCGACGGCGGATCCGGCCCACAGGGCGGACTACGCGGCGCACACCATCGCGCTGCACCGGCGGCTCGACGCGCTCGACGCCGAGTACCGGGCGGGCCTGGCGAACTGCCGCACCCACACGTTCATCGTCAGCCACAACGCCTTCGGCTACCTCGCCAGCCGCTACGGGCTCACCCAGCAGCCGATGGCCGGGCTCGACCCCGACGCCGACCTGTCCGCCGGACGGATGGCCGAACTCACCCGGTACGCCACAGCCCACCACGTGCGGGTGATCTTCTTCGAAAAGCTCGCCAGCCCGAGGCTCGCCCGCACCCTCGCCACCGAGATCGGGGCGGACGCACGCGTTCTCGACCCGATCGAGGGAGTCGAGCCCGGCGACCGGAGCGACTACTTTTCGGTGATGCGCGCCAACCTCGCCGCCCTCCGCACCGCACTGGCCTGCGCATGAGCGAGCGCAGCATGCCCGTGCTCGAACTGGACCGCGCCGAGGTCGTGCTCGGCGGCACCCCGGTGCTGCGGGGGGTGAGCGTCACGATCCGCGCGGGGGAGGTCGTCGCGATCCTCGGGGCCAACGGATCGGGCAAGTCGACGCTGGTCCGGGCAGCGCTGGGACTGATCCCGCTGACCCGCGGCGAGGCACGGCTGTTCGGGCGGCCGGTCCGGTCGTTCACGGAGTGGGCACGGGTCGGATACGTGCCCCAGCGCCTCACCGCGGCGAGCGGGGTCCCGGCCACGGTCGCCGAGGTGGTGTCCGCGGGGCGCCTGGCCCGGCGGGGCTTCCTCCGTCCCCGCACCGCCGCGGACCGCGCCGCGGTGACCAGCGCCCTGGAGACCGTCGGCCTGGCGGCACGCGCGGCGGATCCGGTCAGCACCCTGTCCGGGGGCCAGCAGCAGCGGGTGCTGATCGCCCGCGCGCTGGCCGGCGAGCCCGAACTGCTGGTGCTCGACGAGCCCACGGCCGGAGTCGACGCGGCCAGCCAGGACGCGTTCGCCACGACCCTGCGCGAGCTGATCGGGCGCGGCGTGACGATCGCACTGGTGGCGCACGAACTGGGCGCGGTCGAGCCGCTCGTCGGGCGGGCCGTGGTCGTCGGCGCCGGGCGGATCGTCCACGACGGGGCCGTGCCGCGCCCAGCGGGCCACCACGCGGATCCGGACCACGAGCATCTGCACCCGCACGCCCCGGCGGCACCGCCCGGCGTCTGGACCGCACAGTGATGGGGACCTCGCGATGACCCTGTTGTCGTACCACTTCATGCAGCGGGCGTTCGTCGCCGCGCTGCTGGTCAGCCTCGCCGCCCCCGCGGTCGGCATCTACCTGGTCCAGCGGCGGATGGCGCTGATCGGCGACGGGATCGGGCACGTCGCGCTCACCGGCGTCGCGGTAGGGATCCTGTTCAAGACCCAGCCGGTCTACACCGCGGTCGTCGTGTCGGCGGCCGCCGCGCTGGTCATCGAGCTCGTCCGCTCGCGCGGCCGCACCTCCGGGGACGTGGCCCTCGCGCTCATGTTCTACGGCGGGATCGCGCTCGGCGCCCTGCTGATCGACAAAAGCCAGGACGCCTCCCCCGCGACCCTGGTCTCGTACCTGTTCGGGTCCCTGCTCACCACCAGCAACGGCGACCTCGTCGCGATCGCCGTCCTCGGCGGAATCGTGCTCACCATCGCGGTGGTGCTGCGGCCCTGGTTCTTCGCGGCCAGCCACGACGAGGAGTACGCGGTGGTGTCGGGCCTGCCGGTCCGGGCGCTGAACATGCTGCTCGCGGTGATGGCGGCGGTCACGGTCACGGCCGCGATGCGGGTCGTCGGGCTGCTGCTGGTGAGCGCACTCATGGTGGTCCCCGTGGCCACCGCGCAGCAGCTCGGCCGCAGCTTCGCGAGCACCCTGGTCGCCGCGATCGTCGTCGCCGAGACCGCCTCGCTGGCCGGCACCGCCGGGTCGTACTACCTCGACACGAAGCCGGGTCCGACGATCGTCGTGCTCGCGCTCGCACTGTTCGCCGCCGTCACGGTGTACGCGACGGCGATCCGCCGGTGGCGCGGGACCCGGAGTGCGGCGGCCCAGGCCGCCGCCGATCCGGCGAAGAACCTGATCTACGAGTCCTGAGGTTGCGGCGCCCCGCCGCACGCCACCCACCTGCCCTTCCCCGCGCTGCCCTCCCGCGCCCCGCCCCCTTGCGTTCCCGCGCCCTCCCGCGCGCCACCCCTGCGGAAGTGCGGTAACTGCGGCCGGTCGGGACCGGTCACGGTTACCGCACTTCGGGAGGGACGGGCGGGGATTACTCGTAGGGTTCGGCCGGCGGGGTGACCGGGTGGGCGCTGGTCACGGTCAGGAAGACGATCGTCTCCCGGGTGGCCTTGTTGTGGTCCTGACGGACGGTGTACTGGCCCTCGGCCTGGATCCAGTCGTCGGCCTTCAGTCCGGCGGGCAGCTCGCCGTCGAGGCCGATCTTGATGGGACGGCCGTCGGCCGCGCAGCAGCTGAGCAGGATCCGGGTGAGGTAGAAGCCGCCGGCCGGGCGCGGGCTGAGAAAACCCGTGAGCCGGATCGTCCGCCCGCGAAGCGACGTGCCCTTGTCCCAGATGGCGCGGGTGGCGTAGTCGACGTTGGTCATGGCGACCGGATCCGCGTGCGGGAGCGGCGCGAACTCGGCCTGCCGCTGGACGGCCGCGCTACCGGACCGGGCCGCCGCGTACGAGCCGAGCGCGGGCGGCGCGACGAGGAAGATCGCGAACACCGGGAGGGTGAGCAGCCAGGCGATCGAAGGTCCGCGGTGGCTGTGCCCGTGCCCGTCGTCGTGTTCTTCGGCCTCGTCGGCAAGACCGTCGGCAGGACCGTCGGCGGGACCGTCGGCGCGCAGGTCGCGGATCATCGTGGCGATCGCGACGACGACGAGCACCACCCCGGCGGCGATCAGGTACGGACGCAGGCCCTCCTTGACGTACCGGAGGTAGACGTCGGCGAGGCTGATCCGCAACACGACCCCACCGAGCAGCAGCAACGTCACGCTCTGGGCCAGGCTGTTCACTACGCGCCTCCGAGCAGCAGCAGGCCGGTGACGACGCTGACCGCGATCGCCACCACAAACGTCGCCGGCGCGAACCGGATCGCGAACCGCCGCCCGAACGTCCCCGCCTGCAACGCGAACAGCTTGAGGTCGATCATCGGGCCGACCACGAGAAACGCGAGCCGGGCGGTCAGCGAGAACTGGCTGAGCGAGGCGGCGACGAACGCGTCGGCCTCCGAGCAGATCGACAGCAGGACCGCCAGGACGGCGAGCGCGAGCACCGCGATCACCTCGTGCCCAGCCACCGCCGAGAGCCAGTGTTGCGGGATCGTCACGTTCATCGTCGCCGCTGTGAGGCCGCCCACCACGAGGAATCCCCCGGCGTGGACCACGTCGTGACGCGCCGACGCCAGGAACGCGGACCACTTCGACAGCCCGCCGAGGTCCGGGCGCGACGGCGAGCGCAGCCATTCGGATCGCCCGAACCGCAGCCACAGCCAGCCCATGACGATCGCGGTGACGGCCGAGGCGGCGAACCGCGCGAACACCATCTCGGGGCGCCCGGGAAACGCCACCGCGGTGGCGACCAGCACGACCGGGTTGATCGCCGGGGCGGACAGCAGGAACGCGAACGCCGCCGCCGGTGTCACCCCGCGCCGGACCAGCCCACCCGCGATCGGCACGGATCCACACTCGCACCCCGGTAGCACCACCCCGCAGATGCCCGCGACCGGGACGGCCAGCACGGGCCGCGACGGCAGCGCCCTGGCGAAGAACGACGGCGGCACGAAGACGGCGATCAGCGCGCTGATCGCCACGCCGAGCACCAGGAACGGGATCGCCTGCACGACGATCGAGACGAACACGGTCGCCCAGGTCGCCATCGCCGGACTGGTGAACAGCCGCACGAGCTGGCCGCGCAGCAGCACCACGACGACGAGCAGGACGGTGAGCACTTCGAGGGATCCGGGCCGCCACCGGACGGGGGCGGGGGGCGCCTGCGGCGGGCTCGTCTCCGGGGCCTGATCGGCGGGGGCGACGGTCACCGGAGCAACCTACCCCGCAGGTCCAGGGCGGCTGAACCCTCGCTTTGCGGGATGAAATAGAAATTCAGCGTAATGTTCCCTTTCGGCCACACCGGACAGTGATCGCAGGGAGACTGAGAGCGTTCGCCGGGGCGATCCGGTGTGCGGTCCACCGGGGAGCTGTCATGGACACGAACGCGGAGACCCCGCCGCCGATCGCCCCTGCCCCGCCCGCGCCCCGCCCGGTCCCGCGCGAGCCCCCGGCGGTCCGCGGCGAAATCCCGCCCGGCGACCAGCTCACCAGCCTCGCCGAGGCGTTCCGCGCCGAGCTGACGTACTGGCGCGAGGTGCGCGGACTGTCCAAGAAGCGGCTCGCCGCCGAGATGGGCTTCGATCCCTCGTACGTGTCCCACATGGAGAGCGGACGCCACCGCCCGACCGAGGACTTCGCCCGGCGCGCCGAGTCGGTACTCAACTCCAGCCGTGCGCTGTGGCGGCGCTGGCAGGCCTACGAGGCGGGGCGCCGGCTGCACGGCGGCGACGGGACCAGCAGGGATCCGCTCCCCGCCGATCCCGCGGCCAGCCTCGTCGTCGAGCACGAGGACGCCACCATGACCTACCGCGACGGCGTCTACCACACCGAGATCCAGCGGAGGCTGCGCAACGTCGGCACCGAACCCGTCAGCCGGTTCCTCATGCGGATCTCGGTCGACCGCTTCCCCGACGATCCGGAGCGGTCGAATCAGCTTTACCGTGCCCGCCCGCTCACCTGGGACGAGCTCCAGCTCACGGCCGAGTGCCACGGCGAGCCCATGACGTGGAAGGCCAAGCACGACCGGGACGCGTTCAAGGAGGTCTGGCTGCTCTTCGAGAACGCCAGCAGCCACTTCCCGCTCTACCCCGGCGAGGACACCTGGATCCGCTACCACTACCAGGTCAGCGACGCGAAGTGGGGCAGCTTCTTCCAGCGCGCGATCCGGCTGCCGACCACGCGGCTGACGATCCGGCTGGCGTTTCCCGCCGTGCTCGCCCCGGCGGTGTGGGGCAGCGAGACCTCGATGACCGCCGCGGCCCCGCTGCGCACGGCGATCGGCCGCCGCGAGGAGAACAACCAGACCGTGTTCGAGTGGGCGACCGACCATCCGCCGCTGCACGCCCGGTACCGGCTCGAATGGCGGTTCCGGACCGCGTCCTCGCGCCCGTCCCCCGGCCGCGCCAGCCCCGCCCTCGCCCCGGCCCCCGGGTCGGTCCCCCTGACGCTGCGCCCCGGAGCCCGGTGAGCCAGTGCCCGACAGCGAGACGATGCGCGGCATCGGCATCACACAGCTCGGCGATCCGCGATTACGCGTGGCCGCCGAGCCCTACCGGCTTCCCGCCGAGGCGACCCTGGCGCGCGGCCAGCTGGTCCGGCTGCTCGTCAGCATGCGCCGGGTCTCGGAGGTGCACGTGTTCAGCAAGGGCATGGGGCTGGCCGCACCGCAGATCGGGATCGGCAGGGCCGCCGCCGTGGTCCGGCCCGGCGAGCGGGGCGTGGCGGCCACCGTGCTGTTCAACCCGTCCGTGGTGGACGCGTCCCGGGAGACCGACGAACAGTACGAGGGGTGCCTGAGCTTCTTCGACGTGCGCGGGCTCGTCCCCCGCTCGCTCTGGATCGACGTCCGCCACACCAGCCTCACCGGCCGCAGCACGGTGACCCGCTTCGAGAACGGCCTCGCCCGCCTGGTCGCCCACGAGATCGACCACCTCGACGGGATCGTCTACACCGACCGCATGCGCCCCGGGATCCGCCCCATCGACGTCACCGAATACCACGGCACCGGATCCGCCTGGTCGTACTGATCCGCGCTAGCTCCGGGGTGCGAGCCTTGACGCCATGGAAACCGAGCTGAGCGAGTACGCGCGGTCGCTGCCGATCGGGGAGCGCATCCCCTTCCCCGAGGGCGGGATACCGGGCTGGGAGATCTTCCCGTTCGAGGGGGACCTCCAGGTCAAGGTGCTCGACGAGCCGGTGCTGCCGGATCCGCCCCGGCACGGCGAGTCCGGTCCGTCCGCGTGCCGCACGTGCGCGCGCTCGGACGATTCCTTCCTCTGGACCGACGAGCACTGGCGGCTCGGTACCAGTCGCGAGCCGGGCGCGCTACCGGCGACGGTCCTGCTCTACCCGCGCGCTCACCACGACCTGCTGGACCTGCCGCCAGAGCGCGCCGCCGAGTTCGGCCCGATGCTGCAGCGGGCGGAGCGGGCGATCCGCACGATCGGCGGCGTCGCCCGGGTCCACGTGAACAAGTGGGGCGACGGGGCCGCCCACCTGCACGTGTTCCTGTACGCCCGGCCGGCCGGGCTGCAGCAGTTGCGGGGAACGTGCCTGCCGTTGTGGGACGACGTCCTCCCGAAACGGTCGGCGAGCGAGTGGGCCGCAACCCACCGGCGGATCGCGCACGCGATGGCTGCGGACGGGGGCACGGCCCACGTGTGAACCGCCGCCGAGCCGGGGCGGGCGCGGTGGCGTTGCGAGGGGTGTCGGCGCGCCACCGCGCCCGGGCTGGTCACCCGGCGCCCGGACCGTCCACGGGCACCGGGGAGCTGGTGTCCACTCCAGACAACCGCACCGCCCGCCACCCCGCGGCATGAACGCCATTCACTCACGCGCCCACCCCAAAAACCTCCGAAGTGGGTGCCACTACGCCGCCTATGACCGGCACAACGGCACACACTTCGCGAGAACGGCCAGCGCTGCGCGAGAACGGCCCGCGCGGCGGTGGGCGGGGCGTCAGAGGGACGGGGGCTCGTCGTCCTCGGGGTCGCCTACCGGGTTGGGGACCGCTCCGCCGTAGCGGCGGTCGCGCTGGGCGTAGAGCTCGCACGCCTTCCACAGGTCACGCCGGTCGAAGTCGGGGAACAGCGTGTCGAGGAAGACCAGTTCGGCGTAGGCGGACTGCCAGAGCAGGAAGTTCGAGGTGCGCTGCTCGCCGGAGGGGCGCAGGAACAGGTCCACCTCGGGGACGTCGGGGTGGTAGAGGTAGCGCGCGAAGACCTTCTCGGTGACCTTCTCCGGATCCAGGCGCCCGGCCGCGACGTCCCTCGCCAGCGCGGCGGCCGCGTCGGCGACCTCGGCCTGGCCGCCGTAGTTGACGCACATGGTCAGCGTCATCACGTCGTTGTCCCTGGTCAGCTCCTCGGCGGTCTCCAGCTCCTTGATGACGCTGCGCCACAGCCGAGGACGCCGCCCGGCCCAGCGGACCCGGACCCCCATCTCGTGCATGTCGTCGCGCCGGCGCCGGATCACGTCCCGGTTGAACCCCATCAGGAAACGGACCTCGTCGGGCGACCGCTTCCAGTTCTCGGTGGAGAACGCGTACGCGGACAGGTACTTCACGCCGAGTTCGATGCACCCCTCGACGGCGTCGAACAGGGCGGCCTCGCCGAGCTTGTGCCCTTCGGTGCGGGGCAGGCCGCGCTCCTTGGCCCAGCGGCCGTTGCCGTCCATGACCAGGGCGATGTGCCGAGGGATCAGTTCGGTGGGCAACTCCGGCGGGCGGGCGCCGGAGGGGTGCGCGGCCGGCGGCCGGACCACCCGCGGACTCGCCTGGGCCGACCTGCGCCAACGTCCGGTTGCTGTGCCCACGGATCCACTCCTGTTACGTGCGGTCGACCATCGGCAGCGACCGTAGCCCACGTTCCAAGTGCCACTGCAGGTGCGCCGCGACGAGCCCGCTGGCCTCCCGGCGGATCGGCCCCGGCGAGGCGTCGGCGTGCGGCCAGTCTCCCCCGAGCAGCGCGGACATCAGTTCCAGCGCGGCCGAGGACGGCGACGCGGACCCGGCCGGACGGCACCCCGCACACACGCACCCACCCGCCTGGACCGAGAACGACCGGTGCGCCCCGCGCAGCCCGCACACCGCGCATTCGAGCAGCGCGGGGGCGTACCCGGCGACCGACATGGCCCGCAGCAGGTAGGCGTCGAGCACCAGCGGCGGGGCGTGCTCGCCGGCCGAGATCGCCTTCATCGCGCCGAGGGTGAGCAGGAACAGCCGCAGGGAGGGCTCGCGCTCCTCTTCGGTGAGGCGCTCGGCGGTCTCGGCGATCGCGCTGGCCGCGGTGTACCGGAGGTAGTCGCTCATCATCTCCTTGCCGTAGGCCTGCACACCCTCGGCCTGGCTGATGATGTCGAGCGAGCGGCCCTCGTAGAGCTGAAGGTCGACGTGGTTGAACGGTTCGAGCCGCCCGCCGAACCGGCTGGACGTCTTGCGGACCCCCTTGGCGACCGCCCGGACCCGGCCGGTGCGCCTGGTCAGGAGCGTGACGATGCGATCCGCCTCGCCCAGCTTCTGGACCCGCAGCACCACGGCGTCGTCCCGGTAGATCCCCACCCGCCCATCCTCCCACCCAGCACCGACACCACCGCCGCGCCGATCCCCCACCCACACCGAAGTGCGGTAACCACAGCCGGTCAGGACCGGCCGCAGTTACCGCACTTCGGCAGAAAGGCCGCGCTGCGGCAGACGGCCGCGCTTCAGCGGGATGGTCAGAAGCCGAGGCGGCGGAGCTGGCGGGGGTCGCGCTGCCAGTCCTTGGCGATCTTGACGTGGAGGTCGAGGTAGATGCGGGAACCGAGCAGCGCCTCGATCTGCGCCCGGGCCTGGGTGCCCACCTGCTTCATGCGCTCGCCGCCGGCGCCCAGGACGATCGCCTTCTGGCTCTGGCGCTCCACGTAGACGGTGGCGTGGACGTCGATCAGGTCCTTGCCCTCGCGCTTGGACATCTCCTCGACGGTGACGGCGAGGGAGTGCGGCAGCTCGTCGCGGACCCCTTCGAGCGCGGCCTCACGGATCAGCTCGGCGATCATCACCATCTCGGGCTCGTCGGTCAGCTCGCCGTCGAGGTAGAGCGGCGGCGACTCGGGCAGGTAGCCGACCAGCAGATCCGCGAGAAGGTCCAGCTGGGACCCGTCGACGGCCGACACGGGCACGACCTCGGCGAAATCGCCCAGCCTGCTGACCGCCAGCAGCTGCTCGGCGAGCTGCTGCTTGGCCACCAGGTCGGTCTTGGTGACGATCGCGAGCACCGGCTTCTTGCGGCCCAGCTCGGCGATCTCGGCGGCGATGAACTTGTCGCCCCTGCCGACGGGCTCGCTGGCCGGCACGACCAGGCCGATGACGTCGACCTCGGCCCAGGTGGCGCGGACGACGTCGTTGAGCCGCTGGCCGAGCAGCGTGCGGGGCTTGTGCAGGCCGGGGGTGTCGACGATCACGAGCTGGCCGTCGGTCCGGTGCAGGATTCCGCGCACGGCGTGCCTGGTGGTCTGGGGCTTGTTGCTGGTGATCGCGATCTTGGTACCGATCAGCGCGTTGGCCAGGGTCGACTTGCCGGCGTTGGGGCGCCCGACGAAGCAGGCGAATCCAGCTCGGAACGGCGCAGGGAGATCGGTCACGCTTCGATTCTCCCGCATGGCGGCGCGTGCCTTGCGCCCCGTCCTACCCTGCCTGGGTGTCCGCCCCCCTGACGAGGCTCGCCGCGCTGACCGTGGCCGCCGCTGTACTCGCCTCCTGCGACAGCTCCGGTGGCGGCACCGCCAAGCCCCGGACCAGCATCGCGGCCCCCACCTCGGCGCCCACCGAGGTCGCGCCGCCGAGCCCCCAGACCCCGGCGAAAGACATCACGCTGGCCTTCGCCGGTGACGTCCACTTCGCGGGCCGGACGGAAAAGCTGTTAGCGGATCCGCAGACAGCCCTCGGCCCCATCGCCGCCGTGTTTGGCAGGGCCGACCTGGCCATGGTGAACCTGGAGTCGGTGATCACCCAGGGCGGCACCCCCGAGCCGAAGCAGTACCACTTCCGGGCGCCCGCCAAGGCCCTCACCGCGCTCAAGGCGGCCGGCATCGACGTCACGACGATGGCGAACAACCACGCGCTGGACTAC
>JAOPVE010000381.1 GCA_025963185.1 Actinomycetes bacterium | reverse complement strand
GGCGCTCCCGGCGGATCTACTTCCCCGACGGCACCCGGAGGGCACCCCCGCCGCACCCGGGATCCGGTGGACAGGGAGACACGGCCATGATCCAGCTGCTCATCGTCATCACGTGCGTGACCAGCGGGATCATCCTCATCAGCCGCGCCATGCGCGACGGGGCCGCGCCCGCTCCGTCGAAGACCCCCGCCTCGCTGTACCTGGAGTTCGTCCGTTCGGCCGAGCCCCGGCTCGCCGCTCTGACCGACGCCCGGCTGCTGGAACTGGGCCACGGCACCTGCACCAGCCTGCGCGACTACTACGGCGACGCGGACCTCACCGTCGCCGAGGCCGTCCGCGCCGGAGCCTCCCCGGACGTGGTGCTGCCCGTGGTGATCGGCGCCGGCTTCTTCCTCGCCCCGGAGTTCGCCCTGAACGTCCGCCGCATCGCGATCCGCCCGGTCCGGCTCACGGTCTAGAGCCGGTGCAGCTCGACGTTCGTCAGGGTTGCGGACTCGATCGTGGCGGTCAGGTAGGTGCGGTGGGGCTGGCGGCGGCGGTCGGTGGGGGATCCGGGGTTGAGCAGCCGCAAGCCCGTCGCCGCCGTCGTGTCCCAGGGGATGTGGCTGTGGCCGAAGACCAGCAGATCCGCGTCGGGGTAGGCGGCCGCGCAGCGCTCCTCGCGGCGAGCCGCCGGTCCGGAGTCGTGCACGACGGCGACGCGCAGTCCGTCCAGCTCGGTCCTCGCCACCACGGGCAGCCGGGCGGCGAGGTCCGGTCCGTCGTTGTTGCCGGCCACGCCGATCACCCGGGGGACCCGGCGCTCCAGCTCGTCGAGCAGCCCGATCTCGCACCAGTCGCCCGCGTGGATCACGGCGTCCGCGGCCTCGGCGGCGGCCCAGACCGGATCCGGAAGCGCCCTGAACCGGGGCAGGTGGGTGTCGGAGATCAGCAGCAGTCTCATTCGCCGAGGAAGTCCGCGACCGCGCTCTCGTAGCGGTCCATGGCCGCCTCGACCGGACCGCGGCCCGCCGACGGCAGCCACCGCACCACCCGCCGGGCCCCCGCGCTCGCCAGCTCCTCGATCGCCTTCGGATCGGCGGGCACCCCCATGACCTGCACCTCCACCGGGCGGTCCGCGCGCGAGCGCAGTTCGGCGGCGCGCTCGGCGAGGTCCTTCACCCCGTAGTTGGGGAACCAGGCGTCGCCGAAAGCCAGCACCCGGTCGAGGACCGTCGGCCCGGTGCCGCCCACGAGGATCGGCGGGTGTGGCCGCTGGGCGGGCTTGGGCCAGGACCAGATCCGGTCGAAGGAGACGTGCTCGCCTGCGTAGCTGGCCTCGTCCTGCGTCCAGATCGCCTTCATGGCCTCGACGCGCTCCCGCAGGACGGCCATCCGCACCCGCGGATCCGTGCCGTGGTTCGCCATCTCCTCGCGGTTCCACCCGGCGCCGACGCCGAACTCGAAGCGCCCGCCCGACAGGTGGTCGACGCTGGCGACCTCTTTCGCCGTGGTGATCGGATCGCGCTCGATGACCAGGCAGATGCCGCTGCCGATCCGCAAGCGGGACGTCACGGTGAGCGCGGCGGTCACCGAGACGAACAGGTCGTAGGTGTGGCTGTACTTGCGCGGGAGCTCGCCGCCGCCGGCGTAGGGCGTCGCGCGGCTCGCCGGGATGTGCGTGTGCTCGGGGAAGAACAGCGACTCGTAGCCGCGGTCCTCGGCGAGCCGCGCGACCGCGGACGGGCTGATGGCGTCGTGCGCCGGGAAGATCGCTACTCCGAAGTCCACACCCCCGAGCCTATGCCCGGGACAGCGGCGGGGTCAGAGGCTCGCGAGGACCCGGTCGAGTTCGGCGCGGCGGTCGCTGTCGTCGGGCAGTTCGGCGGCGAGCCCCCGCAGGGCTGCCATCACCGCGGCCGGCGCCGGCTGGTCGCGCTGCTCGGCGACCAGGCCCAGCGCGCGGATCCCCCAGTACTGCGCGAACCGCGCGTCCCGGCCCGCGGCGAGCGCCGTGGCCAGTGGCTGGAGCAGCTCCGGATCCGGCCGGGCGTAGAGGCCCGCGTAGGCGGCGAGCCGACGGCCCGGATCGTCCCCGGCGAGCGCCGCGGCCGTGTCGAAGCCGATCAGGGTGGGCACGACGGCGACCATCGAGCCGAAGATCCGGCTGAGCTCGCCGGTGCGGTCGGGTCCGGTGCCGCTCACCGCCTCGGAGTACCGGGCGACGAGCGTGTCGAGGACTGAGTCCGGATCCTCGGCCGCGCCCGTGGGCGGCGCGATCTCAGCGGCCGGATTCTCGGCACGCGCGGCCCGGTACTCGGACTGTGCGCTCGCCGCACCGATGGCCGCCTCCGCGGTCCGCGAGGCCCTGGACGCGCTCACGCTGGCGTCCGCACTGCGCTTCTCGCTGACCTTGACCCGCGCCTGGAGCTCGCGGAACTGCACCTTCCAGCCGCCCGGCGCCTCGATCGTGCCGATCAGCGGGGCGAGCCACGGCAGCAGCGCTGCGCCGAGGAGGACCAGCACGATCGTGTCGATCTTGAGCTGCGGCCAGATGACGTGACTGACGGCGAGGCAGAGCGCGACCACGCTCACGACCACGGAGACGATCGTGCGTAACCGGCTGGGCGTCATGCCCGGTGACGCTACCGGCCACTATGGATCCCCGGGACGACGGTTCCCCGCCGCCCCGGGACCGCGCTACGGCGTGACGTCCTTGTACAGCACCTGGTTCTTGTTGAACGTGTCGTGACCGGCGATCCACGTCCGGCCGTCGGGCAAGCCGGTGACCGAGCTCAGCGCGGACGCGACCCGGTCGGGGCTGACGCCGTTGGCCGGTGTGGCGAAGGTCTCGGTTTGGAACTCGGTGCCGTCCCAGCGGCGGACGATGTCGTGGTCGCGGAAGTCCGGGCCGCGCTGGTACCCGACGAAGTAGATCTCGGCCGGCGAGATCACCTGCGCGTCGGTGAAGTCCCAGGCCCGCCCCTCGTCGTTCAGGGGGCCAGTGACGGGGGTCCAGGCACCGCCTGTCCAGTGCAGGACCAGCGGCGTGCGGTTGAACCAGCCGTTGGTCATCTGGGTGCCCATCGCGTACACGTCGGTCGCCGACACGGCCACGATGTGGTGCAGCCGGTTGCCTTGCGTGCCCGGGCTCGTGGCCGGCCTCGGGTTCAGGTCCGTGGTCGGCTGGGGCGTCTTCAGGCTCCAGCTTGTGCCGTCCCAGTGCATGATCACGTTGTCACGCCGGCTGTCGGCGAAGCTGCTGAAGGCGGACGGCGAGTAGCCGCCGACCGCCCACACGTCGTTCGGGCCGAGCGCTGTCACGGAGTACAGCCCGTTGTAGCCGCCGGCTTGGCTCGGCACCGGGACCTTGGTCCAGCTGGTGCCGTCCCAGTGCAGGGCCACGTTCTGCGAGGTGTTGGCGGTGTCCGACGACTCACCGACCGCCCAGCCCGAGTTCGCGCTGAGCATGTCGATCCCGCTGAGGGTTGCGCCGTACGCACCGAGGCTGGGCAGCGCCACGGAGTTCCAGGCACCGTTGACTCTGCGCAGGATCACCGGGTTGCACGGCACCGTCGGCCCGCTCTCGCTCCACCCGGCCGTCCAGACGTTTGTGCTGGTCACCGCGTCGACTGCGGACAGCGAACTCTGGTAGACGCCGTCGAGCGGGGTGGGCGTGGTGTTCTGCGGCCATGTGGTGGTGTTGTTGGTGGCGCTGGCAGTGACAATCTCAGCCCGGCGCATGGGCGGGTTCAGGCTCGTCATGAGGTGCCCGACCGCGACGACCTCGGTCGCGGAGATCGCTGTGATGTCGTCGAGCGAGGACGGAAACGCGTCCGAGCCAGCCACTCCGGCGGGCGTAGGAGGGCTCTGCGGGACCCATGGCGCTGCGGTCTGGGCGTGCGCGGTACCTGGCGTGGCGGCCAGCGTGGCGGCGAGCAGTGCGGTCATGGCAAGGGGGGCGAGAGCGCGGGGCGCGAGCCGTCGGCGGTCAGGACGCACGGCTACTCCATTCTGTGCGGGCCAGGCGGGGCAGGCAGTGAGGTGGGCGGGATCAGGGTGTCGCCAGCGGCAGGTCGGGCCGTCCGGCGTCGGGTGTGAGGTGGGAGAACCGCCGGACGAGGTCGATCCGGTCGGTCGCGCCGGCCTTGGCTAGCAGGCTGGCGACGTGCTTCTCGACGGTGCGTGGGGACAGGAACAGGCGCTCGCCGATCTCGCGATTGCCGAGCCGCTCGGCGAGCAGCAGGAGTACCTCGTACTCCCGCGAGGTCACTCCCGCACCGCGCAGCTCGGACGGGACGGCCGTCCCACCCTGCCGCCGGCGCGGAACCTTGGTGCCGGTGCCCCGCAGGAGCGTGCGGCAGGCGGACGCGACCGGGGCGCCGGCGGTGTCGTGGAAGAACTCTTCGGCCGTGCGCAGCCAGGGGACGGGGTCGCCCCAGCCGTCCGCGAGTGCGGCTTGCCCGATGAGCCGCAGGCCGAGGTGACGGGCCAGCGGGAACGGCGTGGATACGGCGAGGAACTGCTCGACCGCGCCGGACGCCTCGCAGGAACGCTCCGACCGCCCGGCCAGCACGGCCTGTGCCAGCAACAGGAACTGTCGGTTCCAGGACGCCTGCCCGCTGGCAGTCTCGGCGATCCGCTCGTACTCGGGCCACCCAGCGTCGCCCGCGAGTGCGGCCAGCAGCAGGTGCGGTCCGTGGGTGAAGGACAGGTAGTGCGTCTGCAGGCTTTCTTCCAGCCGGACCGCCCAGCCGAGCTGCTGGAAGGCCCGGTCGCGTTCCTCGTTCAGCAGCGAGCCGGTCGCCAGGCCGTAGCCCGCCACCGCGGCGGCGAAGTCGAGTTCGAGCCCGCCGAGCCGCTGGTACTCGCCGTGCAGCTCGCGTGCCTCGGCGCGCTGGCCTGCGTGCGCGGCGGCGCAGACCCGGATCCCCAG
>JAOPVE010000364.1 GCA_025963185.1 Actinomycetes bacterium | reverse complement strand
ACGGCGACGACCTCGTCGGGGTTGACGCCCTTGTTCGGCTCCTTGCCGCCGGTCAGCTCGCGGACCAGGTCGGTAACGGCCGGCATCCGCGTCGATCCGCCGACGAGGATCACGTGGTCGACGTCGTTGACCCGGATGCCCGCGTCCTTCACGGCCTGGTTGAACGGGCCCTTGCAGCGCTCGAGCAGGTCGGCGGTCATCCGCTGGAACTCCGAGCGGGAGACCGTCACGTCGAGGTGCAGCGGACCGTCCGGGCCGGCCGTGATGTAGGGCAGGTTGATGGAGCTGGACTGCGATCCGGAGAGCTCGATCTTCGCCTTCTCGGCCGCCTCGCGGAGCCGCTGCATCGCCATCTTGTCCTTGGACAGGTCGATGCCGTTCTGGCTCACGAAGGTCTTGACCAGGTGCTCGACGAGGCGCTGGTCCCAGTCGTCACCACCGAGGTTGGTGTCACCCGAGGTGGCCTTGACCTCGACCACGCCGTCGCCGATCTCCAGCAGCGACACGTCGAACGTGCCACCGCCGAGGTCGAACACCAGGATCGTCTGCTCCTGCTCGCCCTTGTCCAGGCCGTACGCCAGGGCGGCCGCGGTGGGCTCGTTGACGATCCGCAGGACGTTCAGGCCCGCGATCGCGCCGGCCTCCTTGGTGGCCTGCCGCTGGTGGTCGGAGAAGTACGCCGGGACCGTGATGACCGCGTCGGTCACCGTGTCGCCGAGGTAGGACTCCGCGTCCCGCTTGAGCTTCATCAGCACACGAGCGCTGATCTCCTGCGGGGTGTAGTTCTTGCCGTCGATGTCCACCTTCCAGTCGGTGCCGATGTGGCGCTTCACCGACCGGATGGTGCGATCCACATTCGTGACCGCCTGGCGCTTGGCCACCTCGCCGACCAGGACCTCGCCATTCTTGGCGAACGCCACGATCGACGGCGTCGTCCGCGACCCCTCCGCGTTGGCGATGACCGTGGGCTCGCCACCCTCAAGGACGCTGACGACGGAGTTGGTGGTGCCGAGGTCGATGCCGACCGCTCGTGCCATGGGTAATCCCTCCCGGGGGAAGTTGAGTTATGCAGACTCAATGTTGATCGACGAGGCAAGTCGACGTCAACTCGGGGTTGAGCGTACCTCGCGCAACTTTCATCCTGCCAACGGCCCGGCCAGCACGAATGTTCCCGCCGCCGTAACCGGGCGAAGCGTGTGCCGTTGTGCCGGTCGGGACCGGCCTGACGGCACACGCTTCGGAAAGGGGCGGGCGGCGGCGCCCGGCGAGGGGGTTTAGCAGCCGCGGCGGCCGGACCAGCCGGGGTGGTGGCCCGACCAGCGCGCGTGGCGGAAGACGCCGAAGGCCAGGAACGCGATCGGCCAGAGCGGCCAGAAGAAGTGCGCGCCGCTGCCGATCCAGGCGCTCACGAGGATCGCGGCGATGAGCGCGACCGTCACCGCGTGCCAGGTCACTCGTGCCCCGTGACCAGGGCGCCCGCCGCGCTCGCCGGACCAGCGGCCCTCGCCGAACCGGTGGCCCTCGCCGCCCCGGCGGCGCTCGCCCTCGGACGGCGGGACCGGCTCGTCGATCAGCGGACGGCCCTGGCCGGGCAGGTCGGCCGTCAGCGGGCCGAGTTCGTGGACGTACCTGGTGGCGTACGCGGCGGCGAGGCGCTCGTCGGCCTCGTCGAGCGTGAGCAGCCCCTCGCCGGTGGCTGCGCGCAGGATCCGGGCGACGCGCTCACGGTCGGCGTCGGACGCGCGGATCCCGCTCGGTGCGGAACTGCCGGACGCGGAACTCTTGGGCGCGGAACTCTCGGACGCGGGACTGTCGGACATGGTGTGCCTCCTGACTTTCCGTTCCAGCGTGGCTGTCCGTTCCAGCGTGCGCCGCGGCGGATCCGCTGTCGCCGGCCGGCAAGCGGCTTCCGCCGTACGCCGACCGGCGTACCCGGCGGTCCGTTACGCCAGGCCGGACTGGTAGGCGATCACGACGAGCTGGGCCCGGTCCCGCGCGTGCAGCTTGACCATCGCCCTGCTGACGTGGGTGCGGGCCGTGGCCGGGCTGACGACGAGCCGGGCGGCGATCTCGTCGTTGGTGAGTCCCTCGGCGACCAGGGCGACGATCTCGCGCTCGCGATCGGTGAGGGCGGCGAGCCGCGGATGGGGCTTGCGGGCGGCGGGCGCGGCCGCGAACTCGCTGATCAGGCGCCGGGTCACGGTCGGCGAGAGCAGGGCCTCGCCGCTCGCCACCACCCGGATCGCCCGCAGCAGCTCGGCGGGCTCGGTGTCCTTGATGAGGAACCCGCTCGCACCGCCGCGGAGCGCCTCGAAGACGTACTCGTCCAGCTCGAACGTGGTCAGCATGAGGACCTTGGTGCCCGCGAGGTCCGGATCCCCGGCGATGAGCTTGAGGGCCTCGATCCCGTCCATGACCGGCATGCGGACGTCCATGAGCACCACGTCCGGCCGCAGCGAGCGGGCCAGCTCGACGGCGGCCCTCCCGTCCGCGGCCTCACCGACGAGCTCGATCCCGTCCTCGTTGTCGAGCAGGACCTTGAGGCCGAGGCGGACCAGGCTCTGGTCGTCGGCCACCAGGGCGCGAATCACGGGTGCGCCTCCACGGGGATCCGGGCGAGTACGGCGAAGCCGCCCTCGGGGCGCGGGCCGATGTCGATGGTCCCGTTGACGGCGGCGACCCGCTCGCGCATGCCCGCGAGGCCGTGGCCCGTGCCGTCGTCCTCACCCGGTCCGCGGCCGTCGTCGGTGATCTCCACCACTACGGCGCCGGGCTGGTAGTCGATCCGGACCTCGGTGCGCGCCGGGCCCGCGTGCCGCAGGACGTTGGTGAGGGACTCCTGGACGATCCGGTACGCGGTCACGTCGACGGCAGCGGGGAGGTCCGGGCGCTCGCCGGTCACCGTGAGGCCCGCGTCGATGCCGGACTCGTCGATCAGCGTGGCGAGCTGCGCGATCCCCGGGGCCGGGCGGCGGGGAGCGCCCGGGTCCTGCCGGTACACCGCCAGGGTCGCGCGGAGGTCGTCGAGGGCGTCCTTGCTGGTCCGCTTGATCACGGTGAGCGCGGCCTCGGCCTGGCCAGGCTGGCGATCCATCACGTGCAGCGCCACTCCCGCCTGCATGTTGATCACCGACAGGGCATGGCCGACGACATCGTGGACGTCTCGGGCGATCCGCAATCGCTCTTCATAGGTGGCCCGGCTCTCCTCGTAGTCGCGGCGGCTCCGGGCGTCCTCGGTGGCGCGCGCGATCGCCTCCCAGCGGTAGCGGATCGCCGTTCCGGCCGCCCATGGGACCAGCAGCCAGCCGGTCCACAGGAGGTCGGTGGCCGAACGCTGGCCCACGAGCTGAGCGGCGAGCAGTGCCAGGATCGCGGCCCCACCGGCCACCGGCCCCCACCGGGTCCGGACTAGCCGCGCGAGCATCACCAGCGACCAGCCGACCGTGCCGAGGATCGGCCCTCGCGGGTAGCCAAGCGCCAGGTAGGCGCAGGTGGCGGCGGTGCTAACCCCGAGCGCGGCGAGCGGCGAGCGGCGGCGGAAGTACAGCCCCGCCGCCGCGGCGGTGATCAGCGCGTAGCCGCGGCCGTCGATCCGGTCGTGCAGGTGGGCGGACGCGAGGCACAGGATCGCCGCGACCAGCCCCGCGAAGGCGAGATCGGCGGCCGGGTGCCGTGGGATCCCGCGCCACGGCGGCCCGTGCCGGTGCACCCAGGGCGGCCCGTTGTGAGGAACGTGTGGCGGGGTGTGACCGGGCGCTGACGGACCGGCGCGGGCCACACCGGATCGGCCGTCGGGGTGCATACCGAAACGATAGGTGCGCGGGAGCCCCGGCGGATCCGGCACCGGGCGTACCTGCGCGTACGTCCGGCTACGTATCGGCACGGTCACGCCAGTGACAAATCGGCGACAGTGACGCGGCTCGCTCTCCCAACAGGTGGATTAGACCTTTAACCTGGGGCGGTGCGGGTCGACACGGCGGAGAGCCGATGGGTCGCCGAGCGATACCGACTCGAGGGTCAGCTCGGCTCCGGAGGCATGGGTACGGTCTGGCGAGGCTGGGACGAACGACTGAAACGGGCGGTCGCCGTCAAGGAGGTCGTGATCCCCGACGGGATGCCCACCGCCGAGGCCGAACGCCTGCACGAACGCTACTTACGCGAGGCCCGCGCCGCCGCCCGCCTGCGCCACCCCGCCGTCGTCGGCGTCTACGACGTCATCTCCGAGGCTGGCCGGGTCTGGATCGTCATGGAACTCATCGCCGGCCGCGACCTCGCCGCGATCATCCGCACCGACGGGCCGCTCGATCCGCTGAGCGCCGCGAAGATCGGCCGCCAGCTACTGGACGCGCTCGACGCCGCGCACACCGCAGGGGTCCTGCACCGGGACGTGAAGCCGGCGAACGTGCTGATCACCGAGGCCAACCGGGCCGTGCTGACGGACTTCGGCGTGGCGTCCGTGATCGGTGACGCCTCGCTGACGCGCACCGGCCAGCTCGTCGGATCGCCGGCCTACCTCGCCCCCGAGCGAGTGACCGGCGGCAAGATCGGACCGCCCACCGACCTCTGGTCCCTCGGCTGCACCCTCTACGCGGCGGTCCAGGGCCGGCCCCCATTCGCGCGCGACGAGCCGTTCGCGATCATCGCGGCGATCACGCTGGAGCCGATTCCGGATCCGGTGGCGGCCGGCCCGCTCGCACCGGTCCTCTACGGGCTGCTGGAGAAGGACTTCACCGAGCGCTGGGACAGCCTGCGCACCCGCCGGGCACTGGACCTGATCATCGCGGGCAAGGAGGTCGAGCAGCAGCCGGGCTGGGGATCGCCGCAGCACGACGGTCCGACCGAGGTGCTCGGCGTGAAACCGGTGTCCGCGCAGCCCGTGTCATCTCGTCCGGTGTCTTCTCGTCCTGCTTCTGGCCGTCCCGTGTCTGGGCGTCCCGTGTCGGCGCAGCCGGTTTCCGGGCGGCCGTTATCCGGTGCGGGCTCGGGTGCCGGTGGCGCCCGGGCGGTGCAACTCGCCACGTCCGCGCCGCCTGCCATGGCGTCGGAACTGACGATGACCAGCCAGTCCGCGCCCGTCGCAGCCCCGCGCCGGGGGTCCCGCGCGACGCCGGTACTGCTCACCGTGCTGATCCTGATGCTGGCCGTCGCGGTCGCCGGGGGTGCCTTCTACTCCGCTCAGCCGGACCAGTTCCGCCGGCTGCTCCACCTCGGGCCGGCGGGCATCGCGACGCCGTCCCTCGCGCCGGATCCCTCACCGTCGGCGCCCGCCAGCAACAGCCCGGCGCGCGCGTTCGAGCCGTACGAGAACGCGGCCCTCGGGTACCGCACGCAGATCCCCGCGAACTTCACGTTCAAGTGCCTGCCCGACAACCAGACCTGCCGGTTCAACGCGCTGACCGGCACCGACCGGGTGTCCGACGACAAAGTGCAGCGGGTCAACAACCTGTTCGTGTACGTCCACCCGGCGAACGGGCTGACCGCGTTCGAGCTGGCCCAGCAGGAGAACGTCAAATGGCGTAACCACCCCAACACCCGCACGGACTACCGCACCGTCCTGCTAGAGCCCCGCCGGCTCGGAAACTACGACGGATCGCTGCTCGAATTCACGTTCACCCACCCCAAGTACGGGGCGAAGCACGTGCTGGTGTTCCGCACGGTCAGGAACGACATCAGCTACGAGGTATCGCTGAACTGCCCCACCGACACCTACGCCGCCGACCTCCCCGCGTTCGACCGCGCGGTCGACCACCTGGAACTCCTCGGCGACTGACCCGCGGCCCGCCTCCCCTGCCGAAGTGCGGTAACTCCGGCCGGTCCGGACCGGTCGCGGTTACCCGCACTTCGCATTT
>JAOPVE010000493.1 GCA_025963185.1 Actinomycetes bacterium | reverse complement strand
CAGCCCGGTCGCCGCCCGCCCCGAGGCCCGCCCGCGCACCGCGCCCGCCCAGCCCGCTGAGCCGCCTCCCGGCCCGTCCCGCGGGCGCGGGCTCATGCCGTTGCTCATCGTCCTCGCGGTCGTGGCGGGCTTCGCCGCCGGCATCTATCTCGTCGTCCAGCACAAGAACAGCACGCCGCCCCGGCAGCCGGAGAGCGGGTCGGCCGGTCAGGTCGGCCAGCCCCAGACCTCGACGGACGGGAGCGCCTTCACGATCGCCGTCGACCCGGCCTGGACCAAGCAGTGCCAGTCGAGCGGCCAGTGCAGCTACTCCGGCTCGGCTGGCGATCCGGCGGGCGGGATGGTGATCTACACCGACGCCCGGTCCGCCCAGGGCAGGAACTCGCTCGTGATCGCCCAGCAGTACGCGGCCACGCTGGCCGCGGATCCGGCCCAGTACCCGCACTACGCCTCGCTCGGGGTGAACAAGCTCAAGGGCGGGCTCTACCTCGGATCCGTCCAGGAGTTCACCTACCGCAACGCCCGCACGGGCAACCGGCACGTCAAGATCTTCCGCACGGTCTCGGGGGGCATCTGCTACGAGATCTCGCTGAACGGCCCCTCGCGCCAGTTCGCGGACAGCCTCCCGGTGTGGCAATCGGCCGTAGAGTCCCTCCGCCTCCCCGGCGACTGACCCCAGCACGCTTCGCAGAGGGCGTGCGCCCGACGCCGGCTCGCACCGCGGCCGCCCCGGCGACCGCCCACCCGCGTCTCGCCCCAACCCACCGCAGTTGGTGCGCCGACCCGCGTTGGGTAGCGCGGTGGCCGTCGTGGTGACCGTCCGCGCACGGATTTCGCTCCGTGCCTGGTCACGGCCCGCACCGCGTTCCGGCTCAGCTCGGCGGCCGGGTCCTCGGAAGTGCGTGCCGCTAGGCCGGTCGGGACCGGCAGAACGGCACGCGCTTCGGAGTGGGTGGGGCTGGGGCGGTGGGTGTGGGGTTAGAGCCAGCCGGAGTCGCTGGCGATGCGGATCGCGTCGATCCGGTTGCGGGCACCGGTCTTGCCGACGGCTGTGGAGAGGTAGTTCCGCACGGTGCCGGGGGAGAGGTAGAGCCGGCTCGCGATCTCGCGGGTGGGCGCGCCCTCGGCCGCGATCCGCAAAATTTCGACCTCCCGGGCGGTCAGCGGGCTCGACTCCGATCGCCACAGCCGGACCGCGAGGTCGGCGTCGATGACCCGCTCGCCCCGCGCGGCCCGGCGGATGCAGGCCACGAATGTGCCCGGCGCGGCCTCGGTGACGACGAACCCGAGGGCGCCGTCGGTGATCGCCTTGCGCAGGGTCGCCGCCTCGCGCAGGCTCGCGAGGATCACGCTGCGGCACTCCGGCAGGCGCTCGTGCAGCTCGTGCGCGATGGCGGGCCCGTCCCCGCCGGGTAAGGACGCCGAGATCACGGCGACGTCGGGACGCTCGGCCAGCGCGGCCGGCACCACCTCGGCGGCGTGCCCGGCCTCGGCGACGACGGAAATGCCGTCCTCGTCGCGGAGCAGCGCGGCCAGCCCGCTGCGGATCAGGTGCATGGGCTCGGCGAGCAGAACTCTGATCATCGCTGCCCTCCAGTTAGGGCACTGAGAAATCGCGTACCCATTGTGGGGGACTGGTAATCATCCGTGACAAGCTTTACGGAGGAGCTGGGCGTTCCGGTCCCAAGAGGACACTTTTCTTGGAATCATTGGGCCATAAGTCCGCCGAGGAGGTTTCTGATGCCGGAAGTAGCAGCGCCGCGCGGATCCCGCGTGAGCGCACTCCCGGTACGCCGTCCCTGTTCGCCAGGGCCGGATCGCACGCCCGGGACGGGCGGGATCCACACCGGCTAGGACGTCCGCCCGCCACATCGCCGCCGTCCGGCCGTCCGCCGGCTGGATTCGCGGCGCTTCCGCTGCCACCCCGCGCAGGAAGAGGACCCCCGGATGACCGCGTCGCCGACCACCTTCCCGAACCCGACCTTCACCGCGTTATCCCACACGGAGTCCAAGCTCAGGGCCCCGGCGACCGTCTCCAGTCCCCCGGTGACCGTGACGATTCAGGTCACACTGCCCGGCGGGAACGACGCCATGTCCGACGCCGCCAGGCTCGCCGAGCGGCTGCACGCGCTAACCTCGGTCGCGACGATCGACAGCACCCCGGCCGCGGACGTGTCGACCACCGTCGCCGTCGTCGTCGACCACACCGGGCCGAACGGCCGGGCGTCCTCGCACCGTTTCGTCCGCCCGACGACGATCAATCCGGACATCCACCCACTGGATCCCGCTCAGCTGGTCTACGACGACGCCGAGCGCGACCGGCTGAACCGGCACGCCGAACTGCGGATCGACAACGGCAGCCGGGACGTGGTCCTGCGCGGAGTGCCGGTGATGCTGACCCGCCGGGAGTACGACCTGCTGCTTTTCCTGGCGGGCCACCCGGGCCGGGTGTTCACCCGACCCCAGTTACTGAAGTGGGTCTGGGGGTATGACATCGTGAGTGGCGAGCGCACTGTGGACGTTCATGTGCGCCGGCTGCGCCGCAAGCTGAGGCAGCAGGGCCCGGTGATCACGACGATCCGGGGCATCGGCTACCGCCTCGACTCTGCCGAGCGCATCGACCTGGTGGAGTAACGCTAATCACCCGCCGTGGAGTGCGCTGCATCACAGAGTCACCATATTGATCCTGTAGGAATTGTGGGTTTTACTATCCCCGTGATTTCTTCCAGAAGCCACCGGCCCGTAACTGCCCTGGGAGGTGTGGCCGGACGAGGCTGTTGTCTGGGCTGTGCCGGCTCCTGATCGCCGTCCAGCCCGCCCCGTGGCACCAGCATTGACCCCGGCATCGGCACTACCGCCCGGCCGGGTCGCCTTGGAGGAGACACCCATGCCCGCCCGTACCGCCTTTTCCGACGACTTGCGCTGGGATGCCGCCGCGCTGGGCGATCCGCTGATGGCGGACCTGTCCCGCGCCGCCGCCGAGCCCGCCACGATGATGGTGACGATCCAGGTCACGCTGCCCGGGGTGCGCGCGGGCGATCCGGCCGGGTCCTACGATCCGCTCGGCGGCGCTAGCCAGCTCGCCGGGCGCCTGCACGACCTGGCCGCCCGCAGCGCGCGCGAGGTCGCGGTCGACGCCGACGTCAATACCACTGTCTCGCTGGTCGTCGAGCGGCCCGGATCCGTCGGGGCCCGCCCGGCGGCCGACGCCGCGACGCCGGTCGCCCCGGCTCAGCGGCGCCCACTCTTCGCCCGCCCGCCCGCGGCCACCGCGCCGGATCTCGGCCAGCCCCCCGTGGCGACCCCGGCGCCGGCCACCCTGCGGATCGACACGAGCAGCCGCGAGGCCGTGCTCGACGGCACGGCCCTCGTGCTGACCCGGCGCGAGTACGAGCTGCTGCTGTTCCTGGCGACCCGGCCGGGACGGGTGTTCACCCGTCCGCAGCTGCTCAAGTGGGTGTGGGGCCACGAGGTCGTCAGCGGCGAGCGCACGGTCGACGTCCATGTGCGGCGGCTGCGGGCCA
>JAOPVE010000315.1 GCA_025963185.1 Actinomycetes bacterium | reverse complement strand
CAGCGCGGCTGGCGCGGCGCCGCACTGAGCCAGCTGCTCGTGACCGTGTACGTGCTCGCGACGATGGTTTCGTACGCGGCCACGGTGGTGCGGATCCTCTGGCGGCCCGCCCTCAGCACGGATCCCGTTGACGCGCTGCTGTGGGACTCGATGTGGTTCCTGCTGCAGTGCGGGGTGGGGATGACGGCGCTCGCGGCGATCCCGGTGATCACCCGCTACCGGCAGTGGCGGGCTGGCCTGCAGGAGGCTGGCGCCAGCGACGTCTGGTCCGGCGGGCCGGCGGGGTAGTGGGCCAATTCGGGCGGCGGGAGCTGTTGGTTGGCCTCGTTACGCTGGGTCCGGCCCGGCCCAAGGTCGGCGAGGGGAGTGGCTGGCGTGGAGTGTGTGGATTGCGGGTACCACTTCGTGGACGCGTTCTGCCCGCGCTGCGACCCGGATCCGACGGGGTACTCGGTCAGTTCCGCCGAGAAGGTGGCCGCGTTGCCGCCCGTCACCGGCGGTGACCAGCGCCGCGCCGGCAGGGCCTGTCTCGCCTTCGCGGCCGCGGTCGCTGTCCTCGCGCTCATCGGCTTCGTGCTCGCGCTGTACCGGATCGGTCAGCTCGGTCCCCCGCTGACCCGTTCGGGCCTGGATGCCATCGACGCCACCACGCCGTTCGCTACGGCCATCCTGAAAGCCGAGGCCATCGGCTGTTCGCTGGTGACGTTCGCCGTGTCGTGGTGGCTCAAGCCGGTCATGGCGCACAACAAGGCCGTCCGCCGCACCGGGAACCGGAATGCGGCATTCGAGGCGGCCGGCGGATCCGGGTGGCGCAGCCCGCAGATGAGTGCGATCTTCTTCGGTCTGCACGTTGCCGCGATACTCGGAGTGGTCTTGGTGGCGGGCGTCCGGATCGTCTGGCGGCCCAGCGTGGGGCTGGATCCGCACGCGGCCTATGCGTGGGACGCGGGGTGGTTCCTCGCCCAGTTCGTGGGGGTGCTGGCGATGACGGCCGTGATCCCCGCGGCCACCCACTACCGGCAGTGGCGGGTCAGCGATCAGGCCGCGGCCGGGCCGGTGGGGTGAGGGGCATCGAGTCCAGCGTGGTCAGGTAGGGCGGACCGTCGCCGTCCCGGCACGCGCGTTCGACTTCGAGGCGCGCGTCCGTGCCGTCGAGCACGAGGGTGGCGACGAGGTTGCCGAAGTACGGGCCACCGAGCCGCTTCCACCGGATCGGCAGCCGCGCCACCCCCGCCGAGCGCGCCAGCGGACGGGCGATCGCCGCGGCCAGGCGGCTCCAGCCCGCCCGGAACCCGACCTTGATCGTCCCCGGGACCGCGTTGTGCACCGGCGAGCACGTGATCTGGTACACCGGCGCCGCGGCGGCCTGCGGATACAGCGCGCGGGCCACGTACCCGTGGTGGACGTCGCCCGAGAGCACCAGCACCGACGCCGGATCGCCGCCCAGCTCGCCCCGGGCCGCCGCGCCGAGCAGGCGGGTCAGCCGGTCGAAGGAGGACCGGAAGGCGGCCCAGTGCTCTAGATCCGCTGCCTGGCGGAGCCGCTCGGACCAGCGCTGGACCCGCGGCCCGCGCGACCCGGACGCCAGGGCCTCGTTCCACGACTCGACGTGGTGGATCGCGGGCGGGAGCAGCCACGGGAGTGACGACCCGACGAGCAGGTGGTCGTAGTCGCCCTCGGCCTGCTCCTCGATCCAGGCGAACTCGGCGGGGCTGAGCATGGACCGGTGTGCCTCGGGCAGAACCCGTCCGCAGCGGCTGTCGATCATCACGAGCCGGACCCGCCCGAAGTCGAGCCGGTAGCTCCACCGCGAGCCCAGCGCCGCGTCGATGTCGTCCACCTCGGCGTCGGCGACCATCGCCATGCCGTCGAGCACCGGGCCGGCGTCGTCGACCTCGTGGACGCGCTGGTAGTGCCGGTCGGCGGCGAGGCCCTCGGGGGTGAGGTTGCCGATGTGCTGGTAGATCCAGTACGAGGTGAGGCCGCCGGTGATCCGCGAGTGCCACCAGGTCGTGGCCTGCATGCGCTCGCGCCAGGCCTGCGAGGTGTTCCAGTCGTCGCGGACGTCGTGGTCGTCGAAGATCATCGCGCTGGGGACCGTCGAGAGCAGCCAGCGCACGTCCGGGTCGCCCCAGGACTCGTAGTAGAGCTGGGTGTACTCCTCGAAGTCGGCGACCTCGGGGCCGGGAGGCTCGTCGAGCGGCCGGCGGGCGGCGATGAACTCCTGGGTGCTCGGCGAGGTCTCGTCGGCGTAGACCTGGTCGCCGAGCAGGACGAGCACGTCCGGCCAGGTGGCGATGTCGGTCCGGGTCATGCGCTGGGCGTAGGTGTCGAGGGCGTCCGGGGCGTAGCCGTGCTGCCGGCCGATCGCGTCGGGGGTGCCGTGACGGCAGGATCCGAAGACCACCCGCACCGTGGCGCCCGGCGCGAGCGTGCGGATCACGCTGGGCGGATACGGCGATCCGGGTAGCGGCCACACCGCGTGACCGTCCAGCTCGACGGTGTACTCCTGGCAGCTGCCGGCGGGTAAGCCGTCGACCAGGACAAGCGCGTAGTGGTGGCCGTGCGCGGTGAATGTGCGGCCGGCCCGCCCGAGGATCGTGACCTCACACGGCGTGTCCGTCTCCACCCACACCGTGACGGCGTTCTCGCCGACGTGCCGCAGGAGCGGACCGAGCACGAGCGAGACCATGCCACTTCCTACCCCATCCGCCTCTCAGCCGGTCGGCGATCCCCCGGCAGCGCACTTTCGGCCCTCTGGCCACAGCCGAAAGTGCTGGCGGGTCACCCCCCGCTGGCGGTGACGCGGCAAGCCCCGGTCATCTGACAGGATTTCGGAATGGAGTCCGCACAGATCTACCTCGTCACCGCCATCGTCATCGTCGTGCTCGCGGTGGTCGCGGGCGCCGGGTACGTGCTGACCGGCCGGCGCAGCCGCGAGCTGGACGAGCCGCGGCGCGACGAGGCACCCTCGGGCACGACGGCCGTCGAGCCGCCCCTGGTGGAAGCGCAGGCGCCTGCCGAGGTGTCAGTTGCCGAGCCGCAGGTCGAGCGGCCCGAGCCGTCCGCGGGCAGGCTGGTGCGGCTGCGGTCGCGGCTGTCCCGATCCCAGAACAGCCTCGGCAAGGGACTGCTCTCGCTGCTCGCCCGCGACAAGCTCGACGCGGACGCCTGGGAGGAGATCGAGGACACCCTGCTCACCGCGGACGTGGGCATCGGCGCCACCACCGAGATCACCGAGCGGCTGCGCGAGCGGACCCGGGTGCTCGGCACCAAGGATCCGGGCGAGCTGCGGGCCATGCTCGCCGAGGAACTGGTCGCGGCCATCGGCGCCGACGTCGACCGCACCCTGCACACCGCCCCGCACGACGGCCGCCCCGCCGTGGTCCTCATGGTCGGCGTGAACGGCGTCGGCAAGACCACGACCTGCGGAAAGGTGGCGCGAGTGATCGTCGGGGACGGCGGCACCGTGCTCCTCGGCGCGGCCGACACCTTCCGGGCCGCCGCCGCCGACCAGCTCCAGACCTGGGGAGACCGGGTCGGAGCCGTGACGATCCGGGGGCCCGAGGGCGGCGATCCCGCGTCCGTGGCGTTCGACGCGGTCAAGAAGGGGATCGAGGCGGGCGTCGACACGGTCCTCATCGACACCGCCGGGCGCCTCCAGAACAAGTCCGGGCTCATGGACGAGCTCGGCAAGGTCAAGCGGATCGTCGAACGGCACGGCAAAGTCGACGAGACCCTGCTCGTGCTCGACGCCACCACCGGCCAGAACGGCCTCGTCCAGGCCCGGGTGTTCACCGAGGTCGTGGACGTCACCGGGGTCGTGCTCACCAAACTCGACGGCACCGCGAAGGGCGGCATCGTGATCGCGGTCCAGCGCGAACTGGGGATCCCCGTCAAGCTCGTCGGCCTCGGCGAAGGGCCCGACGACCTCGCCCCCTTCGATCCGGGGCAGTTCGTCGACGCGCTCCTCGGGGAGGCCGGATGACCAGCCCGGCGATGCCTGGGTCGCCCGAGCCCGAGATCCCGCTCGAGGGCGGCAACGTCAGCACCGTCGTGCGGATCGGCGAGACCGTCCGCCGCACAACCGGCCCCTGGACCCCGGCCGTCCACGCCCTGCTCAAGCACCTCGAAAGCGTCGGCTACACAGGCGCCCCGCGGGCATTCGGGATCGACGAGCGCGGCCGCGAGATCCTCTCCTACATCGAGGGCGAGTGCGGCGACTATCCGCTCGCGCCCCACTGGACCACCGACGAAGCGCTCGTCGCCGTCGCCGCCATGCTGCGGATGTTCCACGACGCGCAAGCCGGCTTCCGCCCGACCCCGGGCATCACCTGGCGCGCGTTCGGCCCGCCCCCGCCCGACACCGAGGTCATCTGCCACCACGACGCCGCCCCGCATAACGTCGTCTGGCGGCCCGACGGAACCCTCGCGATGATCGACTTCGACCTCGCCAGCCCCGGCGCCCGGATCTACGACGTCGCGTACTCGGCCTGGACCTGGGTCCCGCTGTTCTCCGACCGGGACTCCCGCACGCTCGGCTGGGAGCACCCCGACCGCGCCCGCCGCCTGCGCCTCTTCGCCGACGCGTACGGGCTGTCCGCTCGCGACCGGGCCCGTTTCGTCCACGTCGTGCGCGCCCGGATCGTCGACCACGTCGAGGGGATCCGCCGGATGGCCGCGGCCGGGGAGCCCGCCTTCGTCCGGATCGTCGAGAACGGCCACCTCCGCCGCCCGATCCGCGACCTCCGCCTCCTCGACACCGAACGCGACCACTGGGAAGCCGCCCTCGGCTAACCCCACCCGTCCACACCTCACGTGCGCAAGGCCTCGACGGCGAGCTCAGGTGCTCACGGTGCTCACGGTGGTCACGGGAACCGGACTGTTCGGGTATTTGCGCCCACGCGCGCCCGATATGGCCACGAATACCCGAACAGTCCCGCGGTAAGGGCGTCTACCACGTGGGCGAAGACGTGGACATGGGCATGCGCGGCGGCGTGAGGGCGCCGGCGGGCCCCGACGGGAAACCTGCGGCGGCCAACTGCACGAAGTGCGGTAGCTGACGCCGGTCCTGACCGGTCGTGGTTACCGCGCTTCGGGGGTCTGCGCCGCTGGCGAGCCACCGCTCCCTGCGCTGGAGTGTCGTTTCGCCGCGATGGGAACCGGACTGTTCGGGTATTCGCGGCTGCGCGCGCCCGGTATGGCCGCGAATACCCGAACAGTTCCGCGGCGTGGGCGTGGGCGTGGGCACGGGTGCGGGTGGCGGAGGGCGTGGCCGACCCAGCGGGCACTTGGCGGCGGGCGTGCCGAACTTCGCGAAGTGCGGTAATTGACGCCGGTCCTGACCGGCTGTGGTTACCGCGCTTCGGGGGTCTGCGCCGCTGGCGAGCCGCCGCTCCCTGCGCGGGAGTGTCGCCCTCCCGGGATGAGAACCGGACTGTTCGGTTATTTGTGGCCGTGTACGCGCCATATGGCCGCGAATACCCGAACAGTTCCGCGGCGTGGGCGTGGGCGTGGGCACGGGCACGGGCACGGGTGCGGGTGGCGGAGGGCGTGGCGGACCCAGCGGGCACTTGGCGGCGGGCGTGCCGAACTTCGCGAAGTGCGGTAATTGATGCCGGTCCTGACCGGCTGTGGTTACCGCACTTCGGGGGTCGGCTCCGCTGGCGAGCCACCGCTCCCTGCCGCTGGAGTGTCGCGCTCCCGGGGTGGGAACCGGACTGTTCGGGTATTCGCGGCTGTGCGCGCCCGGTATGGCAGCAAATAGCCGAATAGTCCCCCCGAAACGAGGGCACGGAACGAGGGTACGGAACGAGGGCACGGGGCGAGGGCACGGGGCGAGGGCACGGAAC
>JAOPVE010000314.1 GCA_025963185.1 Actinomycetes bacterium | reverse complement strand
TCACCTCGACGGCAACCCAAGTCGGAAGTGCGTGCCGCTAGACCGGTCATAGGCGGCGCAACGGCACACACTTCCGCAAGCTGTCGCGAGGGCATACAGACGGATCGCCGATCTGCGAGCCAGACGGAACCCGGGCAACTGACTGGGCGAGCCAGGCGGAAGTCCGAAAGCGGTATCTGCTCGCCGTCCTTGGCCCGCCGCTCCGGTCCGCTCGCTGGCTGGCCGGCGAACCCCAGGCGACGGCGCGCAGGCGACCGATCCTTAGCTGCACCCCACGCTTTGCAGCCCACCCGCCGCCGGACCCGCGCTCGTGACCGATCACCTCGACGGCAACCCAAGTCGGAAGTGCGTGCCGCTAGACCGGTCATAGGCGGCGCAACGGCACACACTTCCGCGTGTTCTCAGCAGGCAAACCATGACCACGCGGCACGGAAGCGCCCGGCGGCGACGGGCGCGGGCGGGCGGGGTCAGGCCGTCAGCTGGTCCTCCCCCGCCGGATCGGGGGCTTCACTCGTGGGTTCCTTGGTCTTCGGCGGGCGCTTCGCCGCTCGTTTCGCCGCCTTGGCCGACTGGTCCTTGTCGGTCTGAGCGAGATTGAGGAGTTCCTCGGCGTGGGCGATGCCGAGGTCACTGCCCTCCAGGCCTGCGAGCATGCGGGCCAGCTCGCGCGGACGCTCATCGGCGGTGAGCACGTGCAGTCCGCTCGTGGTGACGAGGCCGTCGCTGTCCTTCACCACGACCAAGTGCCGGTCGGCGAACGCGGCGACCTGGGGCAGGTGGGTCACCACGAGCACCTGGTGGCTCTGAGCGAGGCGGGCGAGCCTGCGCCCGACCTCGACCGCTGCCTTACCCCCGACCCCGGCGTCGACCTCGTCGAACACCATCGTCGGCGGACCGCCGGCCCCGGCGAACACCACCTCGACGGCCAGCATCACCCGCGACAACTCACCGCCGGACGCTCCGCGCTGCAACGGCAGAGCCGGCGCGCCAGGATGGGCGATGAGCTGAAGCTCGACCTCGTCGACCCCCTCCGGACCCACTGCGACGACCCGCTCCCCCACCAGCAACGACGGCTGGTCGCCGGACGGATCGCGCTGGGTGACCGCGGCCACGACATGGGCATGGGGCATCGCGAGCCCGGTCAGCTCCTCGGACACGGCCTCCCCGAACCGGATCGCCGCGGCGGCTCGCACCGACGACAGTTCCCCCGCGACAACCGCCAGCTCGGCACCCAGCGCGTCACGCTCGGCGGTGAGCGCCGCGATCGTGTCCTCGGACGTGTCCAGTTCCCCGAGCCGCTCCCTGGACTGGGCGGCCCACGCCAGGACCCCGTCGATCGTGTCGGCGTACTTGCGGGTCAGTGTGGCGAGGGCGGCCCGCCTGTCGTGGACCGCGGCCAGCCGCGCCGGATCGGCGTCGAGCGACTCGGCGTACGAGGCGAGATCACCGGCGAGATCGGCGGTCAGCGCCGCCAGTTCCTCGGCCCGCCGCGCGTACCCGGCGAGTTCAGGGTCGCGCGCAGACACCCCGGCGAGCGATCCCCGGACCGCGCCCAGCAGCGCGGTCATGTCCGCGCCCCCGTCACCGGCCGGATCGCCGGTCAGCGCCTCGTGGGCCGTCAGCGCGGCCAGGCGAAGCGCGTCGACGTTCTCCAGCCGGACCGATTCCTCGCGCAGCGCAGCGTCTTCCCCCGCCAGCGGCTCGACCGCGTCGATCTCCGAGAGCCCGAACCGCAGCGCGTCAGCCTCCAGCGTGCGCTCGCGAGCGCGCCCGACCCGGTCCGCGAGGTCGGCCGCGACGGCCTGCCAGCGGCCGAACACCTCGCGGTGCCGGCGGATCAGGGTCGCGACCGGCTCGCCGCCGTACCGGTCGAGGGCGGCGCGCTGCTCGCCAGGGCGCAGCAACCGCATCTGGTCGGACTGCCCGTGCACCGCCACCGAGAGCTCGCCCAGTTCGCTGAGCAGCCCCACCGGCACGGACCGCCCGCCGACGTGCGCCCGCGACCGCCCCTCGGCGTGGACCGTGCGCGCGAGCAGCACGGACCCGTCGTCGTCGGGATCGGCACCCGCGTCGGACACCCTGTCCAGCACGGCCTTGCCCACCGGATCGCCCGGGTGGACCCGCAGCCGCCCCTCGACCAGCGCCTTGCCGGTGCCGTGCCGCACCCGCGCGGCGTCAGCCCGGCCGCCGAACAGTAACCCCAGGCCAGCGACCACCATTGTCTTGCCGGCGCCGGTTTCCCCGGTGACGACCGTGAAGCCCTCGGACAGGCTCAGCGTGGCGTCTTCGATCACGCCGAGCCCGGTAATGCGGATTTCCTCCAGCACGTGCGCGACGATACCGGCCCGGACCGACAACAACGCCCGCGACAGCGCGGATCAGTCCGCGGGCCGCCGGAAACCGTGGACGGGCAACCCGAACTTGCCCACCAGCCGGTCGGTGAACGGCCGCGGATGCAACCGGACGATGTGGACCGGCTGCACCCCGCGCCGCACCTCCACCTGACTCCCCGGGGGCACCTCGGCGCTGCGCCGGCCGTCACAGGACATCCACGCGCCGGTGCTCTCGGGCACGACGTCGATCGTCACCCGGGAGGTCGGCGCCGTCACCAGCGGACGGCTGAACAGCGAGTGAGCGCTCAGCGGCACGATCAGCAGGGCCTCCACGTCAGGCCACACAACCGGACCGCCGGCCGAGAACGCGTACGCCGTGGATCCGGTGGGAGTGGCGCAGATCACTCCGTCGCAGCGCCAGCGGGAGAGCGGGTGGCGGTCGACGGAGAGCAGCACCTCGACCATCCGCTCCTTGGCGAGCTTCTCGATGGCGACCTCGTTGAGCGCCCAGTTCTCGTGCGTGACCTGGCCCTCGTGGGTGACGACGATGTCGAGGGTGAGCCGCTCGTCCACGGTGTACGAGCGGTCGACCACGGCGCGGACGGTGTCGTCCAGGTCCTCGGCCTCGACCTCGGCCAGGAATCCGACCCGGCCCAGGTTCACCCCCAGCAGCGCGGCGCCCGCCGGGCGCGCCAGCTCGGCGGCGCGCAGCAAGGTTCCGTCGCCGCCGAGTGCGATCACGATCTCGGCGCCCGCCGCGGCCTCAAGGCCACCGGCCACCTTCGTCGCGTCGGAAACTCCCAGGTCAGCGGCCTCCTCGGCCAGCACTCGGACCACGAACCCGGCCGCGATCAGCTGATCGGCGACTCGCCGGGCATGCCCGGTCGCCGACGCGCGGCCGGTGTGCGTCACCAGCAAGACTTCGCGGCTCATGCCACCGCCCTCGCTTCACTTGAGCCGGCCATGAAACCCGGACGCGCTGTACCGATGATTCGCTCACTCATGCCGACGCCTCCTCGACGATCCGGTGGACCTCGGCCTCGTCGGCCGGGGCGGCGCCCCTCCGCAGCCAGAGAAAGAACTCGACGTTTCCGGACGGCCCTGGCAGCGGGCTGGCCGCCACTCCGGCGGTGCCCAGTCCGAGACGCAGCGCCTCGGCGGCGACCGTAAGCACGGCCTCGGCCCGCAGGCCCGGATCCCGCACGACCCCGCCCGCACCCAGGCGCTCGCGGCCGACCTCGAACTGCGGCTTGACCATCGGGACCAGGTCGCCGGTGGTGCACTCGGCGAGCGCGGGCAGCACCAGTCCGAGCGAGATGAACGACAGGTCGGCGACCGTGAGCTCGGCCGCGCCGCCGATGTCCGCCGGGGTGAGCGTGCGGACGTTCGTGCGGTCCACGACCGTGACCCGCTCGTCAGTGCGCAGCGGCCACGCGAGCTGCCCGTAGCCAACGTCCGCCGCGACCACATGTGCCGCGCCCGCGCGCAACAGCACGTCGGTGAAACCACCGGTCGAAGCGCCGGCGTCGAGGCAGCGCCGCCCCGCCACGGTGAGGCCGTGCGGGGTGAACACGGCCAGCGCGCCGGCGAGTTTGTGCCCACCGCGGGAGACATATTGCGGATCGTCGCCGCGGTCCACCACGATCACCGGGG
>JAOPVE010000294.1 GCA_025963185.1 Actinomycetes bacterium | reverse complement strand
TGGTGGTAGCTGTCGGACTGGGCGTCATCGGGGGGGGAGTCTGTGGTCCTTCGACCATTAATCAAGGACGTCCAGCGTGGCTCGTTGTCGCGGCAGCCACCCCGTCGGCAGACCGACGTCTGCCTGGCGGCTACTAGAGCCCCTTTCGCTTGTTTCATCCTTGGTTCCATATCGGGGACATGGTTCGCAATTACACAAGCAACCTGCAGGAAGACCTGATGAGTCGCGTACAGCTTTACCTCGGCCTCCTGATTGTGGGGATTGTCATAGTCTTAATATCGCACCTTGTTTTTCATTCGGGGTGGGCCATTCCCATCGTTGGATGTCTTGGTGCTGGGACAGTGTCGATCGCGATGCATGAACTTGTGTACCGGCAGAATGCCCGGAAGCAACCCTAAAACCGGCCGCTTCACCCAGCAAGACACCATCCAATGTGCAGGAGACACCCAACAAGGGAACCGCTATACCTTGCATGAACGATCCGAAGGACCAATCGCGATGTCGGTAAAGAACCCCCGCCGTTCGTTCTGTGGGTGGCTATCGTCACGGCGGTGCTGGATTTTCTGTCCATGGCTCTGGGTGGATTCGGGAGCCTGTCACACAAACTCATTGGATGCGCCGCAGTAGTTCTGTTCACGAGTGCGTGCGTTGTGCTATGGATGCAGCGAAAGAGC
Source organism: Actinomycetes bacterium (assembly GCA_025963185.1). Lineage (GTDB taxonomy): Bacteria > Actinomycetota > Actinomycetes > Mycobacteriales > Cryptosporangiaceae > RYN-140. Next base: position 7,030 of record JAOPVE010000294.1, on the reverse strand, counting down.
CGGGCTGGGCGATCGAGTATTCACGCTAGGGTTTTCCAGCGCCGGGAACCAAAGTGGCGCATGACAAAGGTGCAGCTCGCATTATCGTTCCTGGCGGCCGCGGCGGCGGGTGGCATTGGCGCCCTCGTCGCCGCAGCACTTGACCTGTCCCATCTCGCCACGATGTGTGCGTTGGGTATCGTGGTGGTGATCTGGGTAATCGCGGTCGTTCCACATCTTCCATTACGCGCGAAACGGTAACTTCATAGAAGTGTGCGCAGGAATACAGTTCGGCGAGCGCCGGGACCGACCCCGCGCGACGCCCGTCTCAGGTTCCGCGGTTCGGGGTGGGGGCGAGGTCGGTGAGGACCTTCGCGATCCGGCGGGCGCGGGTCTCGGGGGTCTTCGCGCCCTCGACCGAGAGCACGTGGCGGCGCTGGTTGCTGTACGAGAGGACGCCGAACGCGTCCCTGGCCGCCGGATCGGCGTCCAGCGCGGCGGCGAGATCCTCGGGCACCGCGACGGCGCGCGGCTCGGTGTCCAGTTCGACGTCGACGTCTACCTGGTCGCCCGCCGCCACCCCGGACCCGGCCCGCACCTCGGCGGCGACGGGTAGCAGGTACCGGCCGCCCATCACCGCGACCGTGCTGCGGTAGCTGTACCCGTTGAGGGTGACGACGACGGCGGGCTTGCGGCCGGACCCCAGCGCCTCGACCACCGACGGCGGGACCTCCATGCCGGTCGCGGTCTTGCCGCCGAGCTCGATCGTCGTGCGGAACCGCATCACCCTGACGCCCCGAAGAAGCGGGCGAGGACCGGCGCGAGAGCGGGGGCCTTGATCATGTGATCCTGGCCGGGCAGCGTCTCGTGCTCGGCGTTCGGCAGCCGCTCGGCGAGTTGCCGCATGGCGTTCTGCATCCACGCGGGGCTCTTGCTGCCCGCCGCGACGAGCGTGGGCACGGCGACCGAGTCCCAGCGGCCGGACGGCAGCGGGTTGCCGAGCTGGTACCCGTCGAGCAGCGCCATGTCGTAGGGCAGGGTGTGCGCGACGGCCTTGAGGCCCTTCCAGGCCGGGGTCAGCCGCATCATCGCGATCACCGGGGCCGGCACCCCCACCCCGGGGCCGAGGAACAGTTTGAGTGCGTCCGCGCGGCGATCCTCGGCGATCAGGCGCTCGAACTGGGCGAGGAAGTCGGCGGGGGCGGGCTCGCGGGTGGCGTCCACGATGAACGGCGCCTCGTAGAGGGCCAGCCGGGTGATCGCGAGCCCGGTGCGCGCCGCCTCGAGGGCCAGTGCGGCGCCAGACGAGATGCCATAGACCGCAGCGGATCCGCCGGCCTGCTTGACCAGCGCCGCCAGATCCTCGACCTCGCGCTGCGGGGCGTACCCGGGCGCGTTCCCGCTCTCGCCGCGGCCCCGCCGGTCGTAGGTGTGGACCGTGAAGTGCGGCGCGAGCGCCTCGGCGAGCGGCGTGGCCGGACCGGATCCCCGGAAGCACAGCGCCCCGTCGACGAGCACGAGCGGCGGACCGTCGCCGGTGGTCTCGAACGCGATCTCCGTGCCGTCGGCGGATCGGACGGTGTGGGTCATCTCAGGCTCCTTCGAAGGCGCCGGCCGGCCACGGAGCCGGCTCGGCGCTGGGTGAGAAAGCAGTGGGTGAGAACAGGTGGTGGCTCGCCATCACGCCGCCGGGCAGCGCGCGCAGATACCGGTAGAACGCGGTGCCGGTGCGGATGCCGACCGCGTGCTCGTTGACGAGGTAGACGACGCCACTTTCCCCGTGGATCCGCACCTCGTCGCCCTGGGCCGGCGCGCGGCCGAGCCCCAGGGACCGGCCGAGGGAGAGCCAGGCGGCGGTCCAGTCCGCGACCGGCCGGACCGCCGTGAGTGGCCGGGCCAGACGGCCGGGGAACCACGCCAGGTACTCGGCGAGGGTGCCGTAGAACAGTGCGAGCCCGAAGCCCATCGCCTCGTACTCGTCGGCCCAGTCGTCGCCCGGGAGGAAGCCGCTGGTGACCACCCGCAGGGTGCTGGCCGATCCGCCGCGGGACTCGATCAGGAACTCGTAGGCGAGGATCCGCCCGTCCGGGCCGTCGAAGCGGTGGGACAGCAGTCCGGGGGGCTGCCAGGTGGTGATCGTGGAGACGGGGATCCGCCCGCCGCCGGCCTCGGTGCGGACCGTCCCGCCCTCCCCGGGATCCAGGTCGGTGTGGCCCATGAACCAGGAGTCGATGCCCGGGCCCGTAGCGATGGCGTCCCACACCTGCTCGGGGGTGGCCGCGGCCTCGATGATCTCGGTGAACGCGAACTCCTTGCCCATCACGGCTCCTCGACGGTGGGGTGGACGGCCACGACGATCCGGTGGCGGCGGCCGCCCGGCGCGGAGTCGTCGTGGTACTTGGCGGCGAGCGCGGCGACCGAGGTGGCCAGCTCGTCGGCGAACGCGGCCCGGTCGGCGGCCGAAGCGAACCGGATCTCGCCGTCCATCGCGAAGGTCGCCAGCCGCTTGCGGGCTTGGACCGCCCCGGCGATCAGTAACCCGGTGTCGCGGACCAGCCGGGCGGCGACCGCGAGCAGCCAGCCCGCCGAGAGCCGGTCGGGGCTGCGGCCGGGATCGGGCTGCACGGCGGCGAGCGCGGCCGGCGAGATCACGTACGACCCCGCGGTGGCCTGGAGCACCCGCTCGGTCATGTTGCCCTTGCGCCGCTCCTCGACCAGCTCGACCAGGCCGTGCTCTTCGAGGGTGCGCAGGTGGTAGTTGACCTTCTGCCTGGGCAGCCCGATCTTCGCCGCGAGGCTGGCGGCCGACCCGGGCTCGCTGAGCGCGGCGAGCAGCCGGCTGCGGACCGGGTCGAGCGAGACTCCGGCGGCGGCCGGGTCGTCGATCACGGCGATGTCGATCATGGGTCCAGCATGCGTCCGACGATCTATCTTGTCAAGACAACCTTTCTTGTCGGTGAGTGGAACGGCAAGAGTACGGTGTCGGCCGGACCACGGGGAGGAACTCACAATGCTGTTCGTCGACGGCGCGCTCGGCCTGGTGCTGCTGGGGCTCTGGATCTTCTGCCTCGTGGACGTCATCACGACGCCGGAGTGGCAGTGCCGCCACCTGCCGAAAGCCGCCTGGGTGCTGATCGTCCTGCTGCTGCCCGAGGTCGGATCAATCGTCTGGCTCGTCGCCGGCCGTCCCCGCGCGGACGTCACCCGGCCCGGCGGCCTGCCCTACAAGGGCAACACCGGCTACCCCGAGTACGAGCGGCCCGGCCGTCACGTGGCCCAGAGCCCCGACGACGACGAGGCGTTCCTGCGCGGCCTCCGCGAACGCGCCGAGGAGCAGCGCCGCAAGGCCCGCGACCAGAGCGGCGAGGCCACCTGAGCCCTCCCCCACTCCGAAGTGCGGTAACCGCGGCCGGTCAGGACCGGTCCCAGTTACCGCACTTCCGGGTGGTTGGCCGGCGGCGGCCGGCCAGCGGAGGCGGCTCGTCACGAGCGGGACACCGTTGGTGACCTCCATCCGCTAATTCGTATTGGCATCTTGACAGCGGATCTCGGCCGGCCTGAGAGTGGGCGCCCCCACCTCGGTGCACCGCACGCACCGTGCTGCCCGCACGCTGGGCTGTTCTGGAAGGACGGACGTGTCGATGGCCGCCGCACCCGCATCGCCCCTGCCCCCCAAGCGGACCCTCAGCCGCCGCACCCTGCTCGCCGCGGGAGCCGGGGTCGCGAGCCTCGCCGCGATCCCCGAACTCGGCACGCTGCGTGACGCGAGCGCGGCGACGGCTCTGGCGAAGATCCCGGGCCTGCCCGCCGGATCCCCGGTGCGCACCGCATTCGTGCCGCTCGAACAGCGGTACGCGCCCTACCTGGCGATCCTGCCCGGCATGACCAACGACATCGTGGACACCGACGACGCCACCCGCGGCTTCTTCGCCGGGGGCTGGTGGCGCACCCCGTCCTCGGCGTACAACGCGCGGGTGCAGGAGCACGTCTACACGCTGAGCTGGTTCCTCGCGAACCCGCGGCCGTGGAACCCGTACTTCCGCAACGAGGCGCTCGCGAACCGGCTCGGCGCCGCGATCGGCCACTACCTGAGCCTGCAGCACTCCGACGGGTCGTTCCCCGAGTACAACATCGACGAGCACGGGCTCGCCCCGACCGGATTCGGCATCGGCTACCTCGCCAAGACCCTCGCGAACCTGCGCCAGGTGAACCTGCTGCCGCAGAGCCGTGCGGCCATCGCCACCGCGCTGCACACCGCCATGACCTGGCACCTCAACTCCACGAACACGATCTGGGGCAACGGCGGGCCTATCGGCTACGCCAACCAGGTCTCCGCCGGGGTAGCCGGATCCGCCGTCGCGCTCTCGTTGGTCCCCGACTTGGAGCTGGCCAGCCAGTTACACGAGCGGATCGACTACTTCGCCCAGCACGCCCAGTCCCCCGCCGGCTTCTTCTACGAGCCGACCGGCATGGACATCAACTACAACTTCGAGGTGCTGCTGCCGGAGATCGCCGAGCTGTATCTGCGCACGGGCAGCCCCACCGCGGCCTCGATGGCCCGCAAGTTCGCCGACTGGTTCGGCTACAACCTGCTCCGCGAGCCCGGCGACACCGGCTACCTCACCTACTACGCGGTGTCGGCGCGCACGAGCACGGCGTACTACGACAACGTGATCCCGGATCCGGACCGCACCAACCTCGCGTCCTGGTTCATCCCCGCGGCACCGCAGCTCGCGGCGTTCTTCACCTCGGTCGAGGACCGCGCGGCGAGCCGGTCCGCGTGGGCCAAGGAGTCCGGCCCCGCGCCCGGGCCGGCCAAACTCGACACCTCGCCGCGGATCCTCACGCACCTGCCCTACGGCGAAGTGCTGCCGCTGAACATCGTCAAGCGGGCCGCGATCTCCCAGCTTCCGTACCTGAAGAACACCGAGTTCGCGACGATCCGCCGGGACACGGCCACCAAGCAGGACTACCTGTACGCGCGGCGGCCCGCGTTCTACGCCGGGGCGTACTTCGGGAACCGGCAGAGCGAGCACGTCTACGCGGGCACCGGCTTCTTCTGGACCAAGGCGACCGGCACGATCGTCCACGCCCAGCAGACCCCGACCGGGTGCTGGGGCACGGTGCTCGCGAGCGGACACCCCGACGCCGAGGACAACCTCGTGGCCGACTACAAGATCGGTGACCGCGCCTGGGACGGCACCAACACCAACCCCGGATCCGCGCCTGTGACCGTCCACTACCGCACGCCCGACTCGCGGATCGTGACCGACCTGACCATCGCCCGCGACGGGCTGACCAGGGCGGTCAAGGCCACCACGGCCGCCACCGAGCAGATCCCGCTGGTGCTGCTGCCCACCGACCAGGTGACGTTCGGCACCGGCGCCCCGGTGGTGTTCGGCCAGAACACCACCGCGACGGCGAGCTTCCTGACCCTGCGCCGGGGCACCAGCACGATCCGGATCAGCTGGGGCGACCCGCGCGCGGCCACGCTGTTCGCCTCGACCCGCACCTACTTCAAGGACGGCCTGCGCAAGGTCCACGTGCTGCGGATCCCGCACGGCGGCCAGCTCACCACCACGATCACGGTCGCCTGACGTCGGCTCAGAACAGCCGCCGAATCAGAACAGGCTGAGCGGGAACACCTCGAAGGTCGCCGCGTACGTGCAGCCCATGCGCGTACCGGCCGGCCGGGACATCGACGCGAGGAACTCCTCCGGATCGAAGTCGCCCGAGCCCAGCCCCTTGAGGTAGGCGTCGTGGGCGGCCAGTGAGGCGACCCCGGCCTCGAACGTGTCCGTGACGTCGACGCCGTAGCGGGAGGACGGGGATCCGGCGGCCCAGATCTGCTTGACCCCGTTCCACGGCTCCAGCCCGTCCGTGAGCTGCTCGGGGAAGACCCACCGGTTCCCCGCGTCGCGGGCCGCGTCGAGCGTCGCCTTGCCGGTGGCGATGTGATCGGACTGGTTGAGCATCACGTCGCCGTCCCAGGTGTCCCGGAAGTTGTTCGTGATCACCACGTCGGGCCGGTGACGGCGGACCACCTCGGCGATCGCCCTGCGCAGCGGCACGCCGTACTCGACGATCCCGTCGGGCTGGCCGAGGAACTCGACGGTGTCCACCCCGACGATCCGGGCGGACTCGCGCTGTTCGGCCTCGCGGACCTCCCGCGCCCGATCCGGGTCCATCCCGTCGATCCCGGCCTCGCCGCTGGTCACGAGGCAGTACACGACGGTCTTGCCCTGGCCGGTCCAGCGCGCGATCGCGGCCGCGGCACCGAACTCCAGGTCGTCAGGGTGAGCGACGACGGCCAGCGCGCGCTGCCAGGTCTCGTCGAGCGGTTCGAGTGGTCGGGCGACCGGGGTCTCGGACATCGCTGCCTCCAGTGGTCGTTGCCGCCATCCTCGCAGGCCCCGGGTGCGGCGGGCCGCAGATCCGGCGGGAACCGCGGGCCGGCCGTCCGGCCGAGTCGAGGACGTCAGCCATCCGGCCGATACGACCGCCACCGTTCCCCCTTGTGGCAGACGCGGCGGACGGCCCTAGCTGTCACCGTTCTCGGTGTACCCGCGAATGGAAGGACGGCCTCGATGCGCAGCCTGATCGTCGTCCCGCTCGCCGTGGGAGCCATCGTGCTCGCAACCGGCTGCAGGAACACCGGGCCGCTGGACGTGACATTCCGGCTGACCGGCGATCCGGGGGCCACGGCGGACGTCCACTACCGGTCCGAGCCCGACTCCGACGGCACGGGTGGCAGCGGATCGGCACGGGCCCAGCGGCTGCCCTGGCGGCTCGACTCGATGGTCAACCGCGGCCCGGCCGCACTGGAGGCAACCCCGTCGAAGGGCGTCCTGACCTGCACGATCACGGTCAAGGGCAGGGAAGTCGTGAAGGCGACCGGCCGGCCGGGCCGGAAGGTGCGGTGCTCCGGTGACATCGGCCGCTGACCCCCGCCCCACCCGCGCCTGGGACCACCGCCCCTGACCGATCGCCGCCCCTAACCGATCGCCGGCCGTGACCTCGGCGCCGGGTCCACCACGACGAAGTGCGGTAA
>JAOPVE010000272.1 GCA_025963185.1 Actinomycetes bacterium | reverse complement strand
GGCTCAGGGTGAAGTTGAACGCGGTGAAGTCGATCCCGCCTTCGAGCATGGAGCTGTTCTGGAACAGCGAGGAGTACGTCGCGGTGTTCGACGGGTAGCTGACCGTCATCCCGGGAGCCCTCGCGGTGACCTGCACGTCGCACACGTCGTCGGTGGCGATCCAGGTGGTGCCGATCCAGCCCTGCTGGCCTGGGAGCATCGCGGGGACGATCGGGACCAGCAGTTCCAGCCCCGAGGTCTTCGCCTGCGCTGGGCTCGCCAGGACGGCCGCGACGGCGGCGAGAACGATCAGCACAGTGGCGGCGCGACGGCGCATGACAGCTCCAGTCAGTGAGGGGACCCGCCCACGTTGGGGCCGCCGGGGTGCTGGTCGTGGTGCGCCGCCGGTACCGTCGCGGTCAGATCCACCGAACTGGTCCGTTTTGCGGGACTTTACCCCCCTGACTGCCGTGAACGCCGATACGGCCGCCCGTCGAGCGCGCGGACAGCCGCCCTCGCCAGTTCACCGGACCGTGTACGCCGCGATGACCGTCTGCTCCGTCGAGTCCCCCGCCGCGTCGGCCGCCCGTGCCCGCAGCGACACGGTGCCCCCGGCCGGGTTGGTCACGGTGGCCCTGCGCTGGGTGCCCGATCCGGCCAGCGGCACGGGTGTCCAGGTGGTGCCGCCGTCGAACGAGGCCTCCACCGACAGGGACATCAGCCGGGACGGGGCCGCGCCGGGCTGGCGATCCACCCGGACCGCGAACGAGAACCGCCCGGCCGGCGCCTGGTTCGCGCCATCGAGCACCGGCAGGTACCGGATCGCCTGCAGCGGCAGCGCGGCCGCCTTCGCCGTGTACCCGGACCGGAACGTCCAGCTCCCCTCGACCCGCGTCGACAGCCGGACCCAGTCCGGGGCACGCTCGACGCTGGCCCGGAGCTGGTAGGTGCCCGGCGCGGGAGGGAGCCCAGCGACGTCCAGCCAGGTCGAGTCGGCGCTCGCCAGCACGGTTGCGCCGCTGGTCAGCTCCGTGTGGGTGCGGTCGCCGAAGCTGCCGAAGCCGGGATGGGACCGGTCCGAGAGCAGCGGGACCGCGGCCTGGACGTGATCGCCGTTGCGTACCGCGTCGCCAGAGGGAACGGCGTCCCCGGCTGGGCTGAACGCGGGACCGAACACGGCACGGTTCCAGTCGGCGCTGGTGCGGGCACCCGGGCGGTAGCTCTGCCGGGCGCCGCGGACCTCGTAGTCGTTGGGCGCGCTGGCCTCGGATCCGGACAGGAAGATCGCGGTGAACGAGCTGCCGGGTTCGGTGGTGAGGTAGTCGGTGCGCTGGGTCCGCGATCCGAGTGGCGTGTCGGCGGCGTAGGAGTACCCGAGGGACGCGGGGGTGTAGCCGGCCTGGGCGAGCTGGCGGGCCTCGGCGGGGGCCTGGCTGGCGATCCGCTGGGTCTGGACGGCCATGGTGGCGGGATCGGCCGTGAAGTTCGGCGCCGAGGGGATGCCGCCACTGCCCGTCAGCGCCAGGTTGTAGGTCCACGGCGTGACGGACTGGCCCTTCTTCGCCATCGGCGCGAGGAGCCCGTACTGGAAGCCGGGATTTCTGGGTCCGGACCCGGGCACGATCCGCCCGTCGGCCTGCCCGGCGACGATCCCCAGCCCGTACCCGCGATAGGCCTCGGTGAAGACGAAGTTCCCCATCAGGGCGGCACTCGGGACCCCGGCGACAGATACGGTCACCGGTTTGCCCTTGCGGGTGTCGAACACCAGCTCGGTGGACTTGCCGACGGTCACGACCCGCGACTCGGCGGTGCTCGTGTACGGCTGGCCGGGCTCGTCGGAGAAGTCGAACGTGGTGGTCAGCACCGTGTACGTGCCCGCCGGCATGCGCCGCAGCCAGGTGCGGCCGTAGAGCTGGCTGTAGACCAGCGCGCCGGTGGCGTTGTCGATGATCAGCAGGTTCGTGATGTTGTACGCCGACGGCCCGAGCTGGGTGAACGCCACGTTGTAGGCCGGCGGCTCCTTGTAGGCGCCAACGGCGGTGTGCACGGCCGCCCCGGTGGCGGGAGTGGCGGTGAGCGTGCCGCTGTACAGGCCGGTCACGCCCCTGCCCGGGCGGATCGTCACCGGCACGCTCGCCGCTCCCCCGGCCGGCACGGTGACGGTCTTCGGCGCGATGAACATCCCGGCCGCCGCGGGCCTGGCCTTGCCGTCGGCGACGGTGAGCGCGAGGGCCAGCGTGACGGGGGCCGCGCCCGAGTTGGTGTACGTGACGGTCTTGGCGGTGGAGCCGGGGGCCTTGGCGCCCCACGGGAAGTAGCCCAGGCTCAGGCTGCCGGTGGCCGCGATCGTGGTGGCGCTCGCGTGGGCCACGTCGACGCGCCCGGCGCCCTGCTGGTAGACGGTCTGCCCACCGATCACCCTGGCGGTCGACATGAGGGCGTCCTTGAGCTGCCGGCCGGTCCAGCTGGGGTGCTGCGCCGAGAGGATCGCCGCCGCGCCCGCCACGTGCGGGGTCGCCATCGACGTGCCGGACAGCCGCGCGTAGTAGTCGCCGACGGCGTCCCCGGGCAGCAGCCCGGCGGCGCGCGCGGCCACGATGTCCGCTCCCGGCGCGGTGATGTCGGGTTTCACGGCGTAGTCGAGCCGGCGGCTGGGGACGACCCGCGGGCCCTGGCTGGAGAACTCGCTGAGCTTGTCGGTCGTCTTGTCGACACTGCCGACGGTGAGGGCCGCGTCGGCGGTGCCGGGCGACTCGATCGTCTCGGCGGTGCCGTCGTTGCCCGCCGCGACCACGAACAGCGCTCCGGTGGTCACCGAGAACTGCTGGACGGCCTGCTCGATGAGGTCGCTGGTCTCCGCCGCCGGGCCACCGAGGCTCATGTTGACGACCTGGGATCCGGAGGTGGCGGCCCACGCGATCCCGGCGAGGATCGCGTCCTCGGGGCAGCCGGTCCAGTCGCAGACCTTGCCGATCCGCAGGTCCGCGCCCTTGGCGACCCCGGTGTAGCGGCCCCCGGAGGCCGTTCCGCGCCCGGCGATGATGCTGGCCACGTGGGTGCCGTGACCGACGTCGTCGGCCGCGCCCTGCGACGATCCGGTGAAGTCCTTCTGCTCGGCGATGACGCCGGCGAAGTCGGGGTGGTTCGCGTCGATGCCGGTGTCCAGGACGGCGACGGTCGCGCCCTTGCCGGTGTTTCCGCTGGCCCAGGCGGTGGGCGCGCCGATCTGCGGCACGCTCACGTCGAGGGTGGGCCGGAGCTTGCCGACAAGCCAGATCTTGCCGATCGACGGGCCGAGCCCCTGCCCAGCCAGCCCGTGGCGGCCCGCCGTGAGTGAGGCCCACAGCGCCGCGGTGTCCCGCTTGGGCTCGCGAACGGACGTCACCCCGAGCGCGCCGATCGACCGCACCGCCCTGCTCCCGGCCAGCGCGGTGCCGGCCAGCCGCGGTGCCGCCGTCGGCCCGGACGGGCCCTGGACCAGCAGCGGAAGCTCGGCGGTGTGGGCGTCGTCGTAGCCGAACGTGTGCAGCAGCGTGACGTTGAACAGCCGCGGATCCAGCGCGCCCGACCCGACGAGCCCCGCCGCGTCAGCCGGCAGAACGGTCAGCCCGGCGCCGGTCTTGGCGGTGGCGAACGGGATCCGCTGGCGGCCTGGGGCTCTGGCGATCGAGAGCACACTGTGGCCCGGCCCGTCGGGAGTCACGGTGATCCGGTCGCCGGTGAGCAGCGTCACGCTGTACCGCCCCGGCG
>JAOPVE010000261.1 GCA_025963185.1 Actinomycetes bacterium | reverse complement strand
GCGGCGAGTAGCCCTCGTCCAGCACGTCGTCCGAACCCCGGTCGTCCAGCGTGTCCTCGGGTTCCAGCTGGTCCGAGTCGTCCTCCGGGCCGTTCGCGTCGCGATCCATGGGCCCAGCCTGGCACGCGCCCGAATCAAGCGGGCGGTACCTCACCTGAGGACTTCCATACGGTCGAGTCCTCGACCCCGATCGTGCGGGCCCACACCGTGGTGAGGGTGTCCAGGACCTCGTTCTCGTCGTACGGCTTGCCGAGGGAGAACCACACGTAGCAGGTGTGGTCCGCCATCGCGCCCAGCACCTGCACCGTCATGTACGGGTCCAGGGTGGGGTCTGCGAGCCCCTCCGCCTGCTGACGTTTGATCGCCCGCTCCAGCCGGGCCAGCCACGCGTCCCGCACGTGCAGGCGCATCGTCCGCATCTCCGGCGTGAACGTGCCGACCTGCTCGGTGAGCGCGATCATCAACGCGTTCTCCCGGTACACCGCGATGTAGCCGCGCAGGCCCTCCCGGACCCGCTCGATCATCGACATCCCGGGCTCGGTATTGGTCGAGGCGGTGACGTCCTTCAGCATCTGCGCGACGACGCCCTCGCAGACCTCGCGGAAGATCGCGTCCTTGGAGTCGAAGTAGCTGTAGAAGGTGCCCTGCGCGACGCGGGCCTCGGCGACGATGTCCGCCACGCGCGCCTCGACGAAGCCCTTGTCCTCGAACACCTTCCGGGCGGCGAGCAGCAGCTCGAGGCGGCGGGCCTGGCCCTTGTCAGTCTGCGGGCCGGTGTCGCGGCGCTGCTGCTGGGGATCGCTCGCACCGGTGACCCGGCGGCCCCGGGAACTCCCCCCGCGCGATGCCATCGTCCGTCCTCCCGGAGCCGTCCGGCCCCCGTCATCGCAACCGTCCGGTTGAGCGCCGGTCGTTCGGGCTGGTCAGTCTAGTGGCCCTCGTCGTCACGGCCGAACCGGCGTTCACTCCGCGCGCCGTCTCAGCTCGCGCTTGAGGATCTTCCCGCTCGCGTTCGTAGGCAGCACGTCGAGCCGGTGGATCTTCGCGGGCACCTTGTACCGGGCGAGCCGCGACGTGCAATGCGCCGTCAGCTCCGCCGCCAGCTCCTCGTCCGTCCCGGTCCACCCGGGTGCCGAGACGAACGCGCGGACGACCTCGCCCCAGTGCTCGTCGGGCATCCCGATCACCGAGCACTGGGCGACGGCGGGATGCTCGGCGAGCACGGACTCAATCTCCACGGGGTAGACGTTCTCGCCACCTCGGATGATCATGTCTTTTTTGCGTCCGTGCAGGTAGAGGTAGCCGTTCTTGTCCCGATAGGCGAGGTCCCCGGCCCGGAACCAGCCGCTCGTGAACGCCCGGTCGGTCTCCTCCGGCATGTCCAGGTAGCCGTCCATCAGCTGGTCGCTGCGGGTGGCGATCTCGCCGACCTCGCCGTCCGGGACGTCGTTCATGTCGTCGTCGACGAGCCGCAGTGCGACCCCGAACGAGGCCTTGCCGATCGAGCCGAGCAGGTCCGGATGCCCGTCGAGGGCCCGACGGTGGTCCGCCGGCGGGAGGGTGGCCTGCAGCCCCGCCTCGGTGCCGGCGCCGAACGCGTTGAGAAAGTCGCAGCCGAAGACGCCCATGGCGCGCCGCAGCATCGTCGGGGACATCGGCGAGGCGCCGTAGTAGATCAGCCGCAGCCGCTCGTAGTCGTGGTCCGCGACGCCCGGCTGCTGCAGCACGGTGCTGATCATCGTCGGGACGAGGAACGCGGCGGTGACCCGGTCCTCCTTGAGGAACCCGAGCACCGTCGTGGGGTCGAACTGCGGCAGCAGCAGCGAGGTGAAGCCGTAGGAGACGCCCATCAGCAGGCCGCAGACACCGGAGATGTGGAACGTGGGCGCGGCACAGTAGCGCACGTCGTCCGGCTGCGCGAAGTAGTCGATGATCTGCGCGTTGACGATGGCCTTCATCATCCGCTGGGACTGCAGCACGCCCTTGGGCAGGCCGGTCGTGCCGGAGGTGAAGGCCAGGCCGATCAGGTCCCGGTCCGTGGCGACGACGGGCGGCTCGACGTCGGTCCCGGTCTCGAGGAGCGCGTCGAACTCCGAGGGCGTGCCGTCGAGCCGCAGGAACATCCGGATCGACGGGTGCTGCTCCGCCACCCCGGCCAGCAGCGGTGCGTAGCGGTCGTCGTAGAACAGGGCGACGGGCCTCGCGCGCTCCAGCAGGACGTCCACCTCGGGGCGCATCAGCCGGTAGTTCAGCGGCACGTAGACCGCGCCGAGCTTGAGCGCCGCGAGCACGATCTCGACGTAGCGGTGCGAGTCCAGGGCGAGCACGGCGAGCCGGTCCCCACGGCCGATCCCGTTGGCGCGCAACGCGGAGACCAGCTGGTTCACCCGGGAGTTCGTCTCGCTGAAGGAGTGCTCGGAACCGTCCGGGAACAGGAAGCACGCGCGGTCCGGGAAGCGGGCCGCCGAGAGCGGCAGGGCCTCACCAAGGGAGATCGAGAGCTGGTCCCTCGGGGAACGGGTCACGAGGTCACCGCCTGGTCGGTCCGCGCGGCGTCCTGGAGGCGGAGCTCGCGTTTGAGGATCTTCCCGCTCGCGTTGAGCGGCATCGCGTCGACGATTTCGAACGCCGACGGCACCTTGTAGGCGGCGAGGCCGGCCCGGCAGTGGGTGCGCAACTCGTCGGCGTCGATCGTCGCGTCCGGTGCGGCCGTCACGTAGGCGACGACGACCTCGCCCCAGTGCGGGTCCGCGCGGCCGACCACCGCGACGTGCGCGATCGACGGGTGCCGGGAGAGCACCGTCTCGATCTCGACGGGATAGATGTTCTCGCCGCCGCGGATGATCATGTCCTTGCTGCGGCCCTCGAGGAAGAGGAAGCCCTCGGGGTCCATCCGGGCGAGGTCGCCGGCGTGGAACCAGCCGTCCCGGATCGCCGCGGCGGTCTCCTCGGGCATCTCCAGATAGCCGCTCATCACCGCGTCGCTGCGGGTGGCGATCTCGCCGATCTCGCCGCGCGGGACGTCGCGGCCAGCCGCGTCGACGATCCGCATCTCCACCCCGTAGGACGGGCGGCCGATCGAGCCGAGCAGGTGCTCCTCCCCCGCCAGGGCTCGGCGGTGCTCGGCGGAGGACAGCACGGACTGCAGCCCGCCCTCGGTCGCGGCCCCGAACGCGTTGATGAAGCCGCAGCCGAAGACGTTCATCGCCCGGCGCAGCAGGCGCGGGGACATCGGGGCGCCGCCGTAGATGATCGAGCGGACGGCGTCGTAGCTCCCGTTCCCGACGTCCGGGTGGTCGAGCAGCCGCGAGATCATGGTCGGCACGAGGAAAGCCCCCGTGAGCTCGCCGGACTGCATCCACCGCAGTACCGGCTCCTCGCCGAACTGCGGGAGGATCAGCGACGGGAAGCTCCGCATGATGTGCATGAGGAGCATGCCCTGACCGGCGATGTGGAAAATCGGCGACGCGGTGTAGCGGAACTCGTCCGGCACGATCTCGTAGTCGATGGACATCGTCGTGAAGAGGGACTTGATCATCCGCTGCGGCTGGAGCACACCCTTGGGCAGCCCGGTCGTGCCGGAGGTGAAGGCGAGCCCGAGGACGTCGTCGTCGGAGACCGGGACGTCCGGCTCGACGTCGGTCCCGGCGTCGATCAGGTCCGTGATCCGGGCCAGGTCGGGCCCGTCCAGCGATCCCCACAGCACCACGTCGTCGAGCCGGCTCTTCAGCCGTTCGGCCAGCGGGACGTACCGGCTGCTCACGAAGATCGCCGACGGCGCCGCCCTGCGGAGCAGGGTGAGCACCTCCGGGTCAGTGAGCCGGTTGTTTAGCGGCACGTATATCGCGCCCACCTTCATGCACGCGATCATCACCTCGACGTACTCACCGGAGTCCGTCGCGAGGATGGCGACCCGGTGGCCCTTGCCGACCCCGGCCGCCCGCAGGCTCGCCGCCAGCCGGTTGACCCGGCTGTTGGTCTCGGCGAACGTGCGGCGCGAGCCGTCCCCGAACACAAAACACGCGCGGTCGGGGGCGCGCTGCGCGGACAGCAGGAGGAAGTCGCCTGCGCGCGTCATGGGTCGGGCCATCGGGTCTCCTCGATGAGATCCACAGTCGGACGAGGGGTGCACGGAAACGGGAGCAGGTGGGGTTCGCTCAGCCCGTCGGGGACGACGGCGACGCGTTCTGCGCCCGCCCCCGGTCGGTGATCGCCTGGCGCCGGCGTTCGACCTCCTCGGGCGCGATCTCGCGGCCGGCCCAGGTTCGGGAGGTCGTGAACTCGACCTCGTCCGCCGCGGTGAGCAGCGCGTCGTCGACGCGGTGGTAGGAACCCAGCAGGGTCCGCACCGAGGTCCGGTCGTTCGCGGCGATCGTCGCCGCGACCGTCCTGGCCGCCGGGAGCAGCTCGGCGTGCGGGACCACCTGGGTCACCAGCCCCGCGCGCAGGGCCTGCTCGGCGGTGAGGAAGTCTCCGGTGAGGCTCATCCGCCGGGCCAACCCACGGCCGACCGCCTCGGGCAGCAGCGTCGTCAGCCGCCACCCGGGCATGACGCCCACCCGGGCGTGCGTGTCCGCGAACCGGGCCCGCTCGGAGGCGATCAGGATGTCGCAGTTCAGCGCGATCTCCAGGCCGCCGGTGACGGTGGCGCCGTTGATCGCCCCGATGACGGGTGTCAAGAGCGGCCGACCCCAAGGCCCGACCGACGCCTCGATGTCCTCCCTCGATCCGATGCCCAGCTTCTGCGTCCCCGACCCGAGCTTGCGCAGGTCCAGACCGGCGCAGAACGCGGGATCCGCGCCGGTCAGGACGATGGCGCCGGTCTCCGGGTCCGCGTCCAGCTCCGCGAAGGCCTTCCGCAGGCCGGTGAGGACCTCCTCGTCAATGGCGTTGCGGACGTCCGGGCGGTTGAGCGTGACGACGGCGTACCCGTCCGCCCGCTCGACCAGGACGGCGCTCACCTGCCTTGCCAGACGGGCGGCCGCTTCTCGGCGAACGCGGTCGCGCCCTCGCGCGCGTCCTGCGACGACGACACGGGGAAGGCGATCTCGTTCTGCCGCTCCCACATCTCGTCCTCGGTCCAGCCGAACACGCTGGCGACGATCTTCTTGCTGGCCGTGACGGCGAGCGGGCCGTTCGCGCTGATCTCCGCGGCGAGCGCGAGCGCGGCCTCCAGCGCCGTGCCCTCGGGCACGAGCCGGTTGACCAGGCCCAGCTCGTGGGCCCGGGTGGCCGGGATGTGGTTGCCGAGCAGCGCCAACTCCATCGCCTGGTGGTAGGCGATCCGCTTGGGCAGCCGCAGCAGCCCACCGCCGGCGGCGACCAGACTGCGCTTCACCTCCGGGATGCCGAACGTGGCGGTCTCCGCGGCGACGACCAGGTCACAGCCGAGCACGATCTCGAACCCGCCGGCCAGGGCGTACCCCTCGACGGCGGCGATCAGCGGCTTCTCCGGGCCCCGCTGCACGAGACCCGCGAACCCGCGGCCTTCGACGGTCGGCTTCTCGCCGCGGACGAACGCCTTGAGGTCCATCCCGGCGCAGAACGTGCCTCCCGCACCGGTCAGGACGCCGACGCGGAGCTCCGGGTCCGCGTCGAGGCGGTCCATCGCCTCCGCGATGCCCGTCGCCACGCCCTGGTTGACGGCGTTGCGGGCCTTCGGCCGGTCGATGGTGACGACGAGGACGCCCTCGCCTGGAGTGGTGACCAGTACTTCGTCGGACACGGGAGCTCCTTGCTCGAAGAAGGATCAGCGGTCGGTGAACCGGGGTGGGCGCTTCTCCAGGAAGGCTGCCACCGCCTCCTTCTGGTCCCCGCTGAACGTCGTGGCGATCTGGGTGCTGTTCTCGATCGCGATCCCGGCCGCCATCGAGCCGGTCTCCAGCTGGCTCCACATGACGTCCTTGGTCATCCGGACGCCGAACGGGCTGTTGCCGGTGATCTCCCGGGCCACCCCGAGGGCGGTCTCCAGCAGCTCGTCGTCGGGCACGACGCGGGAGACCAGCCCGATCCGGTCCGCCTCCGCCGCGTCCACGACCCGGCCGGTGAGCAGCAGCTCGAACGCCCGGGACGCGCCGATCAGCCGGGGCAGCAGCCAGCTCACCCCGATGTCGCAGCCCGAGAGCCCGATCCGGACGAACGCGTCGCCGAACATCGCGGACGCGCCGGCGATTCGGACGTCCGAGGCCAGGGCGAGCGCGAGGCCGCCCCCCGCGGCCGGCCCGTTGACCGCCGCGATGAACGGCTGGGGCAACGCCCGCATGCCGGTGACCAGCGCGACGATGCGCTTCTGCACCCGCATCCGCTCCTGCGCGCTGCGCTCGTGGGACTTCCCCGGGTCCCCGTGCCGTTCCTGCAGATCCAGCCCCGCGCAGAAGCCGCGACCGCGCCCGGTGAGGATCACGACCCGGCACGACGTGTCCTCGGCCAGCAGCGCGAGCTCGCTGTGCAGGCCCTCCAGCAGATCCGTCGAGATCGCGTTGAGGCGCTCCGGACGGTCCAGCTCGAGGAGGTGGATGCCGGGTTCGAGCTCCCGACGGTGGACGACGTCCTTGCCTGACACGACGGGCTCAGCCACGCGATCTCTCCTGGAAGGGCTTGTGCCGCTCGGGGTCCGGGTCCTTCGGCATGCCGAGGACCCGCTCGGAGATGATGTTCCGCTGGATCTCCGAGGTGCCCCCCGCGATGCTGTAGGTCTTCATCGCCAGGAACGCGTCGACGGCCACCGGGCGCTCGCCGGCGTCCCAGGCCACCGCGCCGTCGGGTTCCAGCTCGGTGCCCAGCACGCCGAGCTTCTCGCTCAGCGTGGCGTGGGCGAGCTTGCGGATCGAGCCCTCGGCCGTCGGCGCGCCGGAGCCGGCCGCGACGAAGCCGCGGATCGTCGTCATCTGCAGGGCGCGTTCCTCGACGAACGCCGAGACCAGCCGGTCCCGCAGCAGCGGGTCCCGCCAGGCCCCGGTCGTCAGGGCGCGGCCGACGAGCCGGTCGCTCTCCCCCTGCCCGACGACCGGGCGTCCGGACAGCCCGTTGCGCTCCTGCATGAGGGTGGTGATCGCGACGGCCCAGCCCTGGTTGACCGGGCCGAGGCGGGCGGAGTCCGGCACGACGACGTCGGTCAGGAAGGTCTCGTTGAACTCGGCGTTGCCGGTCATCTGCTTGAGCGGACGCGGTTCGACGCCCGGGGTGCGCATGTCCAGCAGGAAGTAGGTGATCCCGCGGTGCTTCGGCGCCGCCGGGTCCGTGCGGGCCATGAGCAGCCCGAAGTCCGCGAGGTGGGCGTAGGAGTTCCAGACCTTCTGCCCGTTGACCAGCCAGCTGCTGTCCTCCCGCTGGACCGCGCGGGTGGACAGCGCGGCGAGGTCGGACCCGGCGCCGGGCTCGGAGAACAGCTGGCACCACAGCTCGCGGCCGCGGGCGAGAGCGGGTAGCCGGGCCGCCTTCTGCTCGTCGGTCCCCCACTCCAGGATGGTGGGTCCCGCGAGCGTGAGCCCGACGAAGTCCTGGTTCGGCCGTTCGGCCCGGTACCGCACGAGCTGCTCGGTCACGATCGACGCGCGGTCCGCCGTCAGCCCGAGTCCGCCCTGGCCCCAGGGCCAGGTCGGGGTGGCGAGGCCGGAGGCACCGAGGACGTCGAACCAGGCGGCGCGGCGTCCGGGGTCGGCCCGGATCCGCTCGACGGCGGCGTGGTCCCCGGCGTCGACGGCGGCCAGCCAGTCCGGGGGAAGGTTCTCCCGGAGCCAGGCCCCGACGGCGTCGGCGAGGTCCGCCTCCGCCGCGGGGAGGTCGACCGGGTGGGCGAGGGTCACGCCGGGACCTCGATCGCCGGCCATGCGGGGACCGCGGAGTCCAGCTCGGCCGCCGCGGCGAGCACGGTCGTCTCGAGCTCCGCGCGGACCTGGGTGGGCGTGCCGAGCAGCGCCATGTCCGCGCGGGCGCGGCGCAGGTAGAGGTGGGCGTCGTGCTCCCAGGTGAAGCCGATCCCGCCGTGCAGCTGGATGGTGTCCTGCGCGGTCTGCAGGTAGGCCTCGGAGCAGAACGAGCGGGCGGTCGCCGCGCCGAACGAGAACTCGTCCGTGCCGGGGTCCTGCCAGGCGGCCCAGTAGGCGGCGGACCGGCTCATCTCCAGCCGGACGGCCATGTCCGCGAGCCGGTGCTTGACGCCTTGGAAGGAGCCGATCAGCCGGCCGAACTGGCGGCGCGTCTTCGCATACTCCGCGGTGAGCTCCACGCACGCCGCCATGGCCCCCACCTGCTCGGCCGCCATCAGCACGGACGCGACCTCGCGGGCCTGCACGACCGCGGCCCAGCCCTGCCCGGGGGTGCCGATGCGGCGCGCCGGCGTGCGGTCGAGGGTCAGCCGACCCATCCGGCGGGTGCCGTCGAGGGTCTCCATCGGGGCGCGGCGCAGCCCGGGGGTGCCGGGCTCGACCAGGTACAGGGAGACGCCCTCGGGGCCTCGCGCCGCCAGGACCAGCAGGTCCGCGTCCGCGCCGTCGAGCACCGGGAACTTGGCGCCGGTCAGCAGCCCGCCGATGTCGGCGGTGGTCGACACGTCGTCCGCGCTCCAGACGCCCGACCCCTCGACGACGGCGAGCGCGGCCGTCAGCGTCCCATCCGCGATCCGCGGCAGGTACTCGGCGCAGGCCGCCTCGTCCGCCGCGGCCATCAGCGCCGGCGCGGCGAGGGCGACCGTGGGGAAGAACGGGCCGCCGTGCAGCACCCGGCCCATCTCCTCGACGACGATCGCCAGGTCCAGCAGCGTGCCGCCGTACCCGCCGAAGCGTTCGGGCAAGGCCAGACCCTGGAGCCCGACCTGTTCCGCGAGCGCGGCGTAGAGCGCGGGGTCGTACCGCTCCCCGACCTCCGCCAGCTCTCTGGACCGGGACACGGGCGCCCGTTCGGCCAGGAGACCCCGCACGGTCTCGCGAAGCTGACGGTGCTCTCCCGTCCAGCCGAACTCCGGGTCACGCTGCTCTGCGTACACGGGACAGAGCGTGCAGCGAATGTGACGGCGGTGTCAACCTCACGTCCGGACAGGAGCCCGACCTGCCCAGAGTCTGAAAAGTGACGGTTGACATGACCGCCGTCACTGGTTGATCCTCCACCTGACGACGACGTCACAATCACTCTCGGATCGGACCTGCTGGCCGCCCGCCGTCGTCGACCCCTAGACGATCTGGAGCGCGCTTTCCATGCTGACCGGTCAGGAGTACAAGGACTCGCTCAAGGACGGCCGCAAGGTCTACTTCGAGGGGCGGCTCGTCGAGGACCTCGGCGCCACGCCCGGCCTGTCCGAGCCGCTCGACGCGATCGCCGACGGGTACGACAAGTACTACTCGTCCGCCCCGGATGCTGTGAACCCCGTCGTGACCGCGCCCCGGAGCGTGCAGGAGTTGCGGGACCGGATCCCGGAGCTGATGGAGCTGGACCTCTGCCTCAACGTCACCTACCAGTCGCTGATGACGCTGCTGGTCGCAGCGGGCCGGCTCGAGAACGCCGCTCCTGCCTACATCCCCCGCATCCACGCCTACGTCGAGCAGGCCCGCAAGGACGACATCCGCATCACCGAGTGCATCACCGACGCCAAGGGCAACCGCAGCCTGCACCCCGGCAAGCAGGAGGACCCGGACGCGTACGTGCGGGTGGTCTCCCGCCGCGACGACGGCGTGGTCATCCGCGGCGCCAAGCTGCACATCAGCGCGGCCGCCTACGGCCACGACCTGATGGTGATGCCGACCAAGACGATGAAGCCGGGCGAGGAGGACTACGCCATCGCCTGCGCAGTGCCGGTGAACTCGCCGGGCGTGCACATCACCAACACCACCTACCACCCGCTGGCCGGCGACCCGCGGGACTACCCCGTCTCGAGCCACCACTCGATCCCGGACTCGATGTGCATCTTCGACGACGTGTTCGTCCCGAACGAGCGCGTCTTCCTGGACGGCGAGACGGCGCACGCCGCGGTGTTCGCGCACTCGCTGGGCCTGTGGGAGCGCCTCGGCGGCGTCTCGTTCATGGTGCAGCAGGCGGACGAGCTGGTCGGGCTCGCGCACCTGATCGCCGAGGCCAACGGCACGGCGAAGATCTCCCACGTCCGGGAGAAGATCGACGAGATGATCATCCACGCGACGTTGCTGCGGGCCGGCCTCGAGGCCGCGCTCTCGAACGCGCACCCGACGCCCGAGGGGTACTACTACCCCGACGACATGTTCACCAACGTCACGAAGTACCAGGGCGCCGCGCAGTTCAACCTGATGGTCCGGCACCTGCACGACATCGCCGGCGGCGCGATCGTCACCGCCCCGTCCATGGCGGACTTCGACAACCCGACGCTCCGCCCATTCCTGGACAAGTACATGGGCACCGGCGGTGGGATCTCCGGCGAGTACCGCTCGAAGCTGTTCCACGCGATCCGCGACACGACCGCGGACGCGTACGGCGGCTGGCACCTGGTCACGAACCTCCAGTCCGGCGGCGGGCTCTACGCCCAGCGCCTGGTCACCCGCAAGAACTACGACATGGAGCGGGCGCGGGCACTCGGCCTCAAGGCCGCGGGCCTCGCCAGCTAGCCCCTGCACCGTCCGGCCCCCACCGCCCCCGGTCGGCCCGGCCGGTCCGCCTCCAGTGCCGTGGGCGGCCCGGCCGGGTGATCAGCCGTGTCCGCCGCTCTCCCCTTTCCCTCCCCTCTCCCCCGATCCAGCCCGTCCCGCCGAAAGGGATGTCTCGATGAAGAGATCGCTCGCCGCCGTGGCCTGTGCCGCCGCCGTCGCGCTCACCGCGGCCGGTTGCGGTTCGGAGCCCGGATCCGCCGACAGCTCGGGGGGCCTGTCCGGCGACCCCGTGCTGATCGGCGTCCAAGCCCCTATGGACGGCGCCGCCGCCTACCCGCAGTCCGGGTACGGAGCCCAGGCGGCGGAGAAGTACGTCAACGAGAAGCTCGGCGGTATCAACGGCCGCCCGCTGAAGATCCAGCTCTGCGCGGGTGACAACAGCCCCGAGACCGCGATCAACTGCGCCAACGAGTTCGTGTCCTCGAACGTGGCGGCGGTCTTCGACGCCTACGACGCCACGATGGGCGCGGCCGTTCCGATCCTGACCTCGGCCAAGATCCCGATCATCGGGCAGCTCGGCGGCCAGGGCATCGCCGACGCGCTGCCTGCCGGCCAGGCCTTCTACCTCTCCGGGCCCCTGGAGACCAGCGCGCTGGGCTCGATGACGATCCTCAACCAGCTGGGCAAGAAGACCGCCGCGCTGGCCGTCACCGAGACGCCGTCGTCGCACGGCTACGTGGACAGGCTGATACAGCCCATCGCCAAGGAGCTGGGGATCACGGTGTCCCCGATGTACACCCCGACGAGCAACATGAACTTCAACGTCATGGCGGCAACGGAGCTCTCCGGGAACCCGGACGTCGCGGGCCTCATCGCCCTGCCCGAGGACGGTTGCACCGGGCTGATCAAGGCGCTGCGCACGCAGGGCTTCACCGGGACGGTCTTCGCCGGGTCCTGTTCCCAGTTCGTCACCGACCTCGGGGGCCAGGCCGCCGGGGCGGTCGTACAGCCGCGGCTGTGGGTGCCGGCGTCGAAGAAGAACGCACCGGCCGAGGTCCAGACGCAGCTCGACGACTTCGCCGCCGCCATGGACGCGATCGACCGCGGTGACGAGCAGTCCGCACGCTCGCTCTACTCGTTCGGCGGGATGGTCGACCTGGCGAAGATCATCAGCGGCATCCGGGGCGAGATCAACCCGGACACCGTCACCACCGCGATGACGCAGGTCAAGGACTACCAGACCTTCGCCGGCCCCACCGTCACGTGCGATGGCAAGCAGTGGCCTGGCCGCCCGTCGTCCTGCAGCCACAAGGGGATCTTCTTCGAGGTCCAGCAGGACGGCAGCCTCAAGCCCGTCGACCCGAACGGCTTCATCGACCTCGACCCGTCGAAGGTCCCGGCCGCGGCCTGACCGGCACAACCCCAGGAGGAGACTCGCGTGCAGACGTACCTGCAGTTCGCGGTCCTCGGACTCGGCCTCGGCGCGATCTACATCGGCCTCGGCACCGGCCTGCTGCTCGTCCACCGGGCGACCGGCATCATCAACTTCGCCCAGGGCGCGATGGCGATGTGGGGCGCGTACGTCTTCGCGCAGCTGCGGCTCGACGGCACCCTGATGCTGCCGATCGGCTCGATCGACCTGGGCAGGCGGCCGACGGTCGCGGTCGCCGCCCTGATCGGGCTGGTCACGGCGGTGCTGCTGGGGCTCGTGGCGCACTACCTCGTGTTCCGCCCGGTCCGCAACGCCCCGGTACTCGCGCAGGTGGTGGTGTCCGTCGCCCTCATGATCACCATTCAGGCGCTCGTGGTGCTGCGCTTCGGGCCGAACAACATCAAGGTCGACTCGATCCTGCCCGAGGGCAGCTGGTCCCTCGCCGGGATCGAGCTCTCCTCCCGCGAGATCCTGATGACCCTGATCATGGCGGCGCTGTCCGCGGTGGTCTGGGCTTACATGCGGTTCACCCGGGCCGGCGTCGCCACCCGCGCGGCCTCGGAGAACGAGCGGGCGGCCGTGCTCATGGGCTTCTCGCCGGACCGGCTCGCAGCCGTCGCCCAGGTCATCGCGTCCGTGCTCGGCACGGTCGCGGTGACCCTCGGCAGCGCCCTGACCGGCCTCAACCCGGAAAACTACACACTGCTCGTCGTGCCCGCGCTCGCGGTTCTGCTGGTGGCGCGCATGGAGTCGATCGGGATCGTCGTCGTGGCCGCGATCGTGCTGGGCGCGTTCCAGTCGATCATCGGCCTGCTCGTCACGAAGCCGTGGTGGCCGGTCTGGGCGCAGTCCGGCTTCGACCAGATCATCCCGTTCGCCGTCGTCATGGTGATCCTGTTCGTGCTCGGCCGGCGGCTCCCGTCGCGCGGCTCGCTGCAGACGGTCAGGCTGCCCGACGTCGTGATCCCGCGGCTGCGCCTCGTCCCCGCCGTCGTGCTGGCCGTCGTCGGGGTCGCGGCCCTCGCCCTCACCTCGGGCAGCTACCGGTTCGGCATCACGACGTCGATCATCGTCATGCTGCTGGCGCTGTCCTACGTGGTCCTCACCGGCTACCTCGGGCAGATCTCGCTGGCCCAGGGCGCGTTCGCCGGCGCGGCGGGCTTCACCCTGTCCAAGGTGACGTCGAACCTCGGCGTCCCGTTCCCGCTGTCGGTGATCCTCTGCGGGCTGGTCGCCTCGGCCCTCGGCATGCTGGTGGCCCTGCCGGCGTTCCGGATCCGCGGGGCCCAACTGGCGATCGTCACCATCGCGGCCGCGCTGGCCATCGAGCGGTTCGTGTTCAACAACTACAGCCTCACCCCGCCCGAGGGGAACCCGATCGCCGCCGCGACGCTGTTCGGGATCAACCTGAGCGTGCGGGAGGGCCGCGACCTGTCCCGGCTGTCGTTCTCGCTGATGGTCCTGGTCATCGCGGCGCTCCTGGTGTGGATGTTCATCCGGCTCGCCTCGGGCGACACCGGGCGGGCCTTCCTCGCGGTCCGCGCCAACGAGCGTGCCGCCGCGTCCAGCGGGATCAACGTCAGGATGACCAAGCTCATCGGCTTCGGGATCTCCGCGTTCATCGCCGGGATCGCGGGCTGCCTGATCGGGCTGAGCCGCGGGCAGCTCTCCGCGGAGTCGTTCACCGTCTTCGCCGGGCTGCAGGTGCTGGCCGTGGCCTACCTCGGCGGGATCACGAGCGTCGGCGGCGCCATGGTGGCCGGCGTGCTCGGCCCGCTGGGCATCGTCTATGTGCTGCTGCGCGGGGTGTTCGACCTCGGTGCGTACTACCCGCTGATCTCCGGGCTCGGGCTGATCCTCACCGCGATCCTCAACCCGGTCGGCGTCGCGGGCGCGACCCGCGAGCAGGTGGCCTGGGTCAGGAGGCGGCTGTCCCGCGGCGGAACCGCCGAGCCACCCCCCGTCGCGGACGCGACGCCGAAGCCGAAGGAGCCCTCGCATGTCTGACCCCGCGGGCCGGGGCCTGGAGACCAGGTCGCTGACCGTCCGCTACGGCGGCCTGGTCGCCAACTCCGAGGTGTCGATCTCCGTGCGGCCGGGCCAGGTCGTCGGGTTGATCGGCCCCAACGGCGCCGGCAAGACGACCTTCGTCGACGCCGTCACCGGCTTCACCCGGTGCGAGGGCGAGATCCTGCTCGACGGCGTCCGGATCGACGCGCTCGCCCCGCACCTGCGCCGGGGCTCGGGGCTCTCGCGGACCTGGCAGTCCGGCGAGCTGTTCGGCAACCTCTCCGTGGCGGAGAACCTGCTGGCCGCGGCCCGCAAGAGCGGCTGGGCCACGGTGGTGCGGGACCTGTTCGGCCGGCGCCGGGCGGGAGCCGGGCGCGACGTCGTGGACAGTGCGCTCGCCGTCGTCGGGCTGGAGGACGTTGCGGACACGCTCGCCCGTGACCTGACCCTCGGCCAGCAGAAGCTGGTCGGCGTCGCGCGGGCGCTGGCCGGCGGCTGCGAGGTGCTGCTGCTCGACGAGCCCGCAGCGGGCCTCGACAGCATGGAGAGCCAGGCGTTCGCCGCCCGCGTGCGGTCGATCGCGGAGGGAAACGGGAGCGGGCAGGGCCCCGGGATCCTGCTGATCGACCACGACATGTCCCTGGTCCTGGGCGTCTGCGACGTCGTCAACGTGCTGGAGTTCGGGAAGCTGATCTTCTCGGGCACCCCGGCCGAGGCCCGGACCGACCCGACGGTGGTGGCGGCCTACCTGGGCGCCCCGGTGGAGGCCTCCCATGCCTGACGACGTGCTGCTGGAGACGCGCGACCTGGCTGCCGGCTACAACGGCGTCCCGGCCGTCCGCGGGCTGACGCTCTCGGTCGGGCCCGGCGAGGTCGTCGCCCTGCTCGGGCCGAACGGGGCGGGCAAGACGACGTCGCTGCTGGCGATGGTCGGGCTCGTCGCCCCGCTCGCGGGCGAGGTGCGCGTGCGGGGCGAGCCGCTCGGCAGGCGCAAGCCCCACCAGATCGCCCGGGTCGGCGTGCTGCTCGTCCCCGACGACCGCGGCATCTTCTTCGGCCTCACGGTGCGCGAGCACCTGCGGCTGGCCGGGCGGAAGAACGATCCGTCCCGGGAGGCCCAGGTCCTCGACAGCTTCCCGGTGCTGCGCGGGCTCGACGGGCGCAAGGCCGGGCTGATGTCCGGTGGCGAGCAGCAGATGCTCGCGATCGCGAAGGCGCTGCTCGCCCGGCCCAAGGTCCTGATCATCGACGAGATGAGCCTCGGCCTCGCGCCGAAGATCGTCCAGGAGATGCTGCCGGCGATCCGCGACCTGGCGAGGGCGGACGGGATCGGGGTCGTGCTGGTCGAGCAGCACATCGAGCTCGCCCTGTCGATCGCGGACCGCGGGGTGATCCTCAACCACGGCCGGGTCGTGCTGAGGGGCGCCGCGAGCGACCTGCTGCGGGACCGGCACCTCGTCGAGGCGGCGTACTTCGGGGCCGAGGAGTTCGCCTCGGAGAACGACGACAAGACCCTGGCGGTCTGATGACGGCTACGATCCCCACCCGCGCCGGCTCCGCCGCCTCACCGGACGGTGTCGCGATCTCCTACCGGCGCTGGGGACGGGTCGCATCCCGCTGGTCCTCGTGCACGGCACGTCCGCGCACGCGGAATGGTGGGACCACATGGTGGCCCGGCTGCCGGAGCGGTTCGCCGTTGTCACCGTGGACCCGGCCGGGCACGGCGACTCGGGGCGCGGCCGGCCTACTCGCTCGACACCTGGGCGGCGGACGTCCTCGCGGTCGTCCGCGCCGAGCTCGACCGGCCGCCGTCCTGCTCGGACACAGCATCGGCGGCCTCGTCGTGGCGAACGCCGCGGTGCTGGACCCGGCGGGGGTGGCCGGCGCCGTGCTCGTCGACCCGATCGTCGTCGACCCGCCGCGGGATGCTGTGCCGGAGTGGCGGCCACCGCGAGCGGAACGCGTCTTCGCCTCTATGGACGAGGTCGTCGGGCGGTTCCGGCTGACCCCGCCGCAGCCGGACGCGCACCCCGTGATCCTGCGGCGATCGCGGAGGCGTCCGTGCGGGCGCTCGACCACGGTCTGGTGTGGAAGGTGGACCCGCTGATCTTCGGGGCGGTGGGCAGGCCGGGGCTGGGCGCGGCCGCCGGACCTGCCCGGCCCGGTCCCGATCGTCCGCGGCGAGCTCAGCGTGCTGGTGCCCGCGGAGGCCGGCGCCCAGCTCGAGGCCCTGATCGGCCGCCCGGTGCCGCAGTTCGGACGTCGCCGGCGCACACCACCACCTGATGACGACCACCCCGTCGAGCTGGGCGAGGCCCTGCGGGCCGCCCTCGACGTGGTCGCGCCGGAGGCCTGAGCTGCGCCCACGGGCAGCTTGCTGCGTTCGATAGAACATGCACGCTCCACTGCCGGGACGCCGCTCTCACCATGGAGGGTCGATGCAAGGACTGATGTTCGACAGCCAGCTGCTGCTGCACTCGTTGCTGTGGCGGACCGAGCGGCTCTTCGCCGACAAGCAGATCGTCACCAGGGTGGGCCCCGGCGAGTACCACCGC
>JAOPVE010000251.1 GCA_025963185.1 Actinomycetes bacterium | reverse complement strand
CGGCGCTCGCTCGGCAGTGCGGCACCCGAGGCGAACTCCCCGTCGATGACATCGCCGAGGATCTGCTCGTACACCTGATCCGCGACGGAAACCCGCTCGACAACCCGCAACGCCATACCGGGATGATGTCCGCAGAAGCTGTAGTGGTCAAGTGGTAAGACCAGTGCCGGACGCCCCACCGAGCCGGTCCCGGCGGCGCAACGGCACAGCTCCGGGTGGGCCTACTTGGCGAAGGCGGTCAGGAAGCGGTCGCGGAAGGTGTTCATGCGCCAGACCGGGGCCGTCGGGCTCGGGTGCAGGCCGCTCTGCCACTTCCAGCCGGAGATGTGATCGAGCACCGACTGATCCTTGGTGATGATCGAGATCGGCACGTCCCGGCTGGCGTGGTCGCCGGTGACGATCGGGGCCGGCTGGTGGTCGCCGAGCACGATGAGCACGAGCT
Source organism: Actinomycetes bacterium (assembly GCA_025963185.1). Lineage (GTDB taxonomy): Bacteria > Actinomycetota > Actinomycetes > Mycobacteriales > Cryptosporangiaceae > RYN-140. The sequence continues at coordinate 2,400 of JAOPVE010000251.1, read as the reverse complement.
TGTCGTCGCCGTACTTCTGCACATACGAGATCAGGGCGCTCATCGTGTAGGCGACCGAATGCGCATAGGCCTTGCGGATCTTGGCCGGGCTCGTCCACACCGAGCTGGCCTGCTCGGCGTTGCGCGCGATCGGGCCATACACCGAGCCGTCGCCGACCTTGTCCCAGGGGATCATCGTGGGCACCGGGGCCCACGGCGTGTGGCTGGAGGTCAGCGGGATCTCGCCCATCAGCGGGGGGTGGCCGGGCTTGCCGTGTTCGAGCCGCTCGAACTGGGCCAGGGTGTACTGGTCCGGCATCGTGTGCAGGGTCATGGCGGGGCCGCGGTAGCCGAGGTCCTTGGCCGGGTAGACGGCCTTCTCGTCGTAGAACGAGCCCTCGGGCCAGGCCTTGCTGGTGCCGGGCATCACGGCGACCGTCCGCCAGTTCGCCTTGGTGAAGGCGCGGTTGAGGGTGAGCCGGTTGCTGGCGAGCAGGTTGCGGTAGCGCTGCTGGTTGTTGATCCACAGGCCCGACAGCAGCGTCGAGTGGGCCAGCCAGCTCCCGCCGCCCGCGGTCGGGGACGTGAGGAACCCGCTGCGGGACTGGTACCCGGCCGCGCCGAGGCTCTTCGTCCCGGCGTCGAGCACCGGCGCGACCTCGGCCGCCATCGCGGGATCCGACAGCGCCGACCGGCCGTAGCTCTCGACGAACGTGACCATGACGTCCTTGCCCTTGAGCGCGGTCAGCAGGTCGCTGCCGGGGGTGTCCGCGAACTTGTCGACCGAGGCCTCCTTCGCGAACTTCTGCGCGTCGCGGAACCCGGCCTGCACGCGCAGCGCCCGGCCGTGGACCATCGAGGCCGCGCCGCGCGAGGCGATCGGCACCCCGGGCAGCAACTGGGCGCCGAGGGCCGCGCAGCTGATCCAGGCGATCGCCAGGACCGCGACCGCGGGGGCGCTCACCGGGGTCCGCCAGACCAGGATCCGGGTCAGGCGCACTACCGAGAACGTCGTGAGCGCGAGTACGGCGAGCGCCAGCAGGATCGATCCGGCGAACGCGCCCACGACCGCGGCCTGCCCGCCGGAGTCCCGGACGAAGTTCAGCCCGTCGGAGAACAGCCCCCAGTCCAGGACGAGGTCGAACGGCCTGGCCAGGACGGTGTAGAAGCCGGCGTCGATGATCCGGTCGATCGTGAGCAGCCCGAGGCCGATCCCGCCGAGGATCGCCACGATCCGCCGGATCCTGGACGGCAGCACGAGCAGCACGGCCGCCCCGAAGATCCCCTCGGCCGGGAGCCGGACCAGCGCCTCCGGCGTGACGCTCAGGAGCTGGTCGGGGGCGACGAGCGCGGTGAGCACGACCAGGGCGGCGACGGCGGTGAGTAATCCGCTGGCGATCCGGCGCCACCAGCTCCGGCGCCCGTCACCAGTACCGCCGGGCTCGGCGGTGCTGGGCTCGCCGGTGCTGCGGCCGTCGGCCGGGGGTTCCGCGGGTTCGGGCGCGGATCCGCGGTGTGGGCGGGTGAGCAGGGACAACGGAGGTTCCTTCCGTCTAGGTCAGCAGACGATAGGTGCGGACGGCAGGTCAGCAGACGAACGGCAGACCCGGTTCGCGGGCGGCCCGGCTGGCCTTGGCCGCCAGGTAGCCCGCGTTGGCCGGGGACAGGTACACGCCGGTCGGCACGTGTTCGGTCACGGTGATGCCCAGCAGCGTGAGCTGGCGGGCCTTGTCGGGGTTGTTGCTCAGCAGCGCCACCTGGTCCACGCCGAGGGCGGCGAGCATCTGGGCGGCGGCGGTGTAGTCGCGCTCGTCCTCGCGGTGGCCGAGAGCGATGTTGGCCTCGTAGGTGTCCAGCCCCGCGTCCTGCAGGGCGTAGGCGTCGAGCTTGGCGTACAGGCCGATCCCCCGGCCCTCCTGGCGCAGGTAGAGCAGCAAGCCGCCCGCGTCCGCGATCCGCTCGGCGGCCTCGCGCAGTTGCGGACCGCAGTCGCAGCGCTCGGATCCGAAGACGTCCCCGGTCAGGCACTCCGAGTGCGGCCGGACGAGCGGCGGGCACCCGTCGGCGAGGGTGCCGCGCCAGTCGCCGAGGCCGAGCGCGAGGTGCTCCCGGCCGTCGGCGAGCCCGGCGAAGGTGAACACCTGGGCGGTGGTGGCGAAGCCGTCGGGAAAGCGCAGCGGCACGGTGACCTCGGTGCGGACGTCCGCCGTGGGCAGGTCCGGGTTCACCGCCGGCGTGCCGATGGACCGCTTGCCCATCGACCGCTCGTCCATCGCGGCCACGTCAGGCGACCTTCGACGCGGCCGGGGCGAGCTCGGCGGCGCGCTCCGGGACCAGCTCCAGGGCGGGCGAGGGGGCGATCGCGACGACGGGGGCCGCCGCGTGGGCGGCGGCGCGGGCGGTGACGGGCGCGGGGACGCG
>JAOPVE010000204.1 GCA_025963185.1 Actinomycetes bacterium | reverse complement strand
AGGACTTCGGCGGCCTCGTTCGAGATCCAGTGCCCGGGCAGCCCCCGGACCACCTCGGTGAACATCTCCCGCCGCGCCGCGGGCACCTGGTACAGCACGGAGGTGTGGAACACGACGAGGGTCGCGTCGGCCGGAGCCTTCGCGGCGAGCGCCGGAAGGTCCTCGGCGAGGTCCCCGCGCACGAGCAGCGGCGGATCGGACGCGGCCACTGCGGCAGCGGCCCGGAGCCGGGCGCGGCGGTGGGCGTGCTCAGGCCAGATGAGCGCGTCCAGCCAGGCGGCGTCCGCGGGATCGGTCATGTCCAGCGGATTGAGGTCGAGCCCGCCCCGCCACACCACCTCGGGCAGGCTGGCGGGCGGCGTGAGCCCGGTCGCGGCGCATTCCAGCAGCGGTTCGCCGGATCCGACGAGGTGCTCGCCGTAGCGGTAGGAGTACCGGTCCGGGTAGAGGCTCAGCCCGGCGGACGCGCCGACGTCCAGCAGCGCGAGTGGCTGTGGAAGCGCGGCGAGCACCGGCAGCAGGAGCGCGCATCGCCCTGGCTCGTTGGTCTGGGTGGCCCGGATCCGCAGCTCGGGCTCGATCGCCGCCCAGTTCGCGGCCACGTACTCGCGGAAGGCGCCCGGATCCTCGACCGGCCCGCCGAGGAACCGCACGACCCCGAACAGCAGGTTGGGCTGCTGCTTGTCCGCCGGAACCGTGCCGAGGAGCGCCAGTAGCTCCGAGTCCAGGGACACCGCACGCGCCAGCCGCTCGTAGGCGGGCGAGACGCCGCGCGCCTCCCGCTCGGCGAAAATGGCGTACCTCTCGCTGATCGTCATGCGCCGATTGTGTCGCCGCCCGCAACCGCCCCGTCCCCGACAAGCACCGCTCTGCCGCACCCGTCTACCGCGTTCGCGAGCGCCACGGCCGCGTGCGAGACTGGCCGCTTTCCGACGACTGCCGGAGCGCCGCGCATGCATCGCGAGATCGTCATCGAGAAGTTCGGGCCGCCGTCGAATCTGGTGATCCGCCCGGCGGAACCGCGATCCCCGGCAGCGGGCGAGGTGCGGATCGATGTCGCCTACTCGGGCGTCAACTTCTCCGACGTGGCGATGCGCCTGGGCCTGTATCCGGACGCGCCGCGGCGGCCGTTCGTCCCCGGCTACGAGATCAGCGGCACGATCGCCGAGGTGGGACCGGACGTGACCGCGGTCGCCGTGGGGGACCAGGTCATGGCCGGCACGTACTTCGGCGGGTACGCCTCGACGGTGACGGTCCCGGCGAACCAGGTGTTCCGGATCCCGGCCGGGATGGACCTGGCCGCCGGTGCCGCGCTGCCGGTCGCGTTCTTCACGGCCCGCCTCGCGATCGGCGAGATGGCCCGGGTGCGCGCCGGGGATCGCGTCCTCATCGAGTGCGCCACCGGCGGGGTCGGCACCATCACCGCCCAGCTCGCGCAGCACGCGGGCGCCCACGTCACCGGACTGACGACCACCCCCGCCAAGAAGGCGTTCCTCGCCAAGCGTGACATGACCCCGTACACGGTCGAGGAGTTCCGGGCCGACGAGAGCCTGCGCGGGTACGACCTCGTCGTGAACGCCTCGGGCGGGCGGAACATCACCTGGCAGCGCAAACGCCTCGGGCTGACCGGCCGGATCGTGTGCCTCGGCGGATCCTCGGGCGTGCAGGACGGCAAGCGCAGCCTGGTCCGGGTCGCGGCCCTGATCGCCGGCACACCACGGATCAGCGTGCTGCGGCTCTTCGGCGACAACACCGGGGTCTACGCGCTCAACGCGCTGCACGTGCTCCGGGACACCGAGTGGGTGACCCGGCTGACCCAGTCGATGGCGACCATCGCGGAGACGAACGTCCGGCCGCACATCGGCGGGGTATTCGCCGCGGACGAGGTCGCGGCCGCGCATACCGTCCTCGCGGCGAAGCAGGCCACCGGCAAGCTGCTCCTCGACTGGCGCTGACCCGCACACACCGAAGTGCGGTAACCGCGACCGGCCACGGTTACCGCACTTCGCAAGAGAGGGTTAGCGAGAGGGGGTTAGTAGGCCTCGAACTCGTAGATCCGGGCGACCGCGTCGGTGGTGGTGATCCGGACCCAGCGGGCCGTGACGCTGACCGCGGTGGTGGTCGTTGATGCGGTGGTGTTGCTGACGGTGGCCGCGGTGGTCCAGACGCCGCCGCCGGTCGAGGTCTCCAGGGTGAAGTTCTTGGTGTTCAGGCTGGCTGCCTCGCCGCCGGTGCCGGCGTGCTTGACGACGAGCTTGGTCAGGGCGTGGTTGGCGCCGAGGTCGACTTCGAGTGACTTGGCGCCGGCGACTCCGGAGCACCACTTGTCGCTGTTGCCGGCGCTGACGCTGCCGTTGACGGCCTTGGCCGGTCCCTCGTTGGCGTTGCAGGAGGCCTGGCTGGACTTGGCGGGCTTGTTGAGTGCCAGGTTCGTGCCGCCGCCGGGCGGGGGCGGGGGAGGCGTGCCGCCGCCGTCGGGCCCGGCGTAGCTCTCGATCCAGGCCCGCACGTGCGGGACATCGGTGTAGATGGACGGGTTCTCCCCGCACAGGCCGTTGCCGCCGCTGGTCGCGCCGACGAGCTGCCAGTCCGCGCCGGCCTTGACGACCGCCGGGCCGCCGGAGTCACCGTAGCAGGCGCCGTGCCCGTTCGGGTTGCCGATGCAGATGTAGTTGTCGCCACCCCCGCAGGCGCTGTCGGCCAGGATCGAGGTGTCCAGCTCCTGGAGCACCGGGTTCGGCGGGAGCTGGCCGC
>JAOPVE010000149.1 GCA_025963185.1 Actinomycetes bacterium | reverse complement strand
TCGCCAACTGGCTCGCCACCTGCGGCGACACCGAGGCCCTCGCGCTCGCCCCCGCCCTGGTAACCCAAACGGAGACCCGCCGCCTCTCCGCCTACGCCTCCTAACCGCCACCTACCCCACCCGCCCGCCTGCCCGCGCCCCCGGCCGGCCCACACGCGCGAAGTGCGGTAACTCCAGCCGGTCGGGACCGGCCGCAGTTACCGCACTTCGGCGGAGGGGCTGAGAGTGGATCAGCTTTCGGTCATTGACTTGCCGGTCTCCAGGTACGACTTCAGGTCGCTCAGGATGAAGGGCCAGCCGCCACCGGCGTCGGGACGGTCGCCGCGGACCTGGGCCGCGCTCACCGGCGCCCCGTCGAGCTCGTGCGTCACCGTGAGGATCGTCAGGCCGGGCGTCTCCTCGACGAGTTCCCAGGTCAGGCGGGTCATGGGCTCGGCGGCGCTGGCCGGGTCGAACAGCGCGCGCCAGGTCTGGACGAGCTTGCTGGGCGGATCGATCTCCACGATCTCGCCGTCGATGATCACGTCGGGGGCGCCGTGCCCGCGCATGGCGTCGTTGGGCGCGGCGGCGTACTTCCCGCCGGGCTCCAGCGCGGAGAACTCGCCGGGGCACTGGTAACCGTACTGGCGATTGAACTCCGGGTCGGTGATCGCGGCCCAGACCCGGTCGCGGTCGGCCTTGATGTAGACGCGGTTGACGTAGGTCGAGGTGGTGAGCTGCGTGGTCATGGGTTCTGCTCCAGTTCGGCTTTGAGTGCGGTCAGGGCGGCGGCCCTGGGCGCGGCGTACTTGGTGATCCAGCGGTCGCTGATGAGCTGGATCGGGATCGGGTTGAGGTAGTGCAACTTCTCGCGCCCCGACTTGCGGGCGACGACGAGTCCGGCTTCTTCGAGGACTTTCAGGTGCTTCATGACCCCGAACCGGCTCATCGCCAGCTCGCTTTCGAGCTCGGTGAGCGTGCGGCCGTCGCGCTCGTAGAGCCGGTCCAGAAGGTGCCGGCGGGTCGGGTCGGCCAGCGCCTTGAACACGCGGTCGTCGTCGTCGGTCACGAGATCCAAAATAGGTGACCAGAAGGTCACATGTAAAGACCCTGGACGCAGAAAAGCCCGCCCCCGAGGATCGGGGACGGGCCGCTGCGTAAACGATCCGGTCAGATTGGCGGGGACAGCGAGGGCGACGGCGAGAGCGACGGCGACGGTGACGGATCCTGCGATGGGGGGACCACCTGCGACGGCGACGGCGAGACCGCGGGTGCCTGCGCCACCTCCAGCGTCACGATCGTGTTCGCGGGGACCGCCTGGTTCTGGCTCGGACTCTGCGTGAGCACGATTCCGGGCGCCTTGGACCCGTCGATCCTCTGAATCACGCTGACCCGGAACCCTGCGGCCTTGAGCTGGTTCTCGGCGTCGCCCTGCGTGAGCCCAGTCACCTGGGGTACCCGCCGGAGCGATCCGTCGGACAGTACGACGTCCACCGTGCTCCCGACCGCCACCTCCGTGCCCTCGGGCGGATTGAAGCTCAGCACGGTGTCCTGTGGCTCGGCGCTCCGCGTGTGCGTGTAGTGCCCGACGAGCCCATTGGTCTTGAGCAGGCCGTCCGCGCCCTCCTTGTTGTTCCCGAGCTTGAGGTTGGGCACCTTGACGGTCTTCGGCCCGGCCCCCACATCGAGGCGGACCTCAGAGTTCTTCGGCACGTCCCGATCCGCCCCCGGGTTCTGGGCGAGGACGATGCCCTTCTTGTCCTCGGTGCTCTCCCGCTGGCCGATCGAGACCTTGAAGCCCTTGGCCTGGAGCTGGGCGCGCGCGTCCTCGACCTTGAGGTTCACCACGCTCGGCACCTTGACCGTGGTCGTCCGCTGCCCGAGTAGCTGCCACGTCACGTACGCGGCGGCCGCGAACACCCCGAGGATGCACAGCGCGATCACGAGGTACGCCAGGCCCTTGCGGTTGCGCGGCGGATCCACGGGCCGGTTGCCCGGCCCACCGGACGCCCCGCCCATGAGCTGCGTGCGCTCCTCGGGCGAGTACACCGGAGCGGCCTCGACCGGACGGCCCGCGACGGCCCTGAGCAGGTCGTTCCGCATCTCGCCGGCGCTCTGGTAGCGGTTGAGCGGGTTCTTGGCCATCGCCTTGAGCACGATGGCGTCCATCGTCGGTGTGACGTCGGGGTTCAGCTCGCTCGGCGGCACCGGATCTTCGCGAACGTGCTGGTAGGCCACCGAGACTGGGTTGTCCCCGGTGAACGGAGGGGCCCCGCACAGCAGCTCGTAGAGCAGGCAGCCGGTCGAGTACACGTCGGATCGCGCGTCGACGGTCTCGCCACGCGCCTGCTCGGGGGAGAGGTACTGAGCCGTGCCGATCACGGCGGACGTCTGGGTCATCGCCGCGGTGGCGCTGGTGATGGCCCTGGCGATGCCGAAGTCCATCACCTTGACCGTGCCGTTCGGCGTCATCATGACGTTCCCGGGCTTGATGTCCCGGTGGATGATGCCGTTGCGGTGGCTGAAGTCGAGGGCGGCGCAGACGTCCGCGGTGATCTCCAGGGCGCGCTGCGGCATCAGCGGGCCCTCTTCGGTGATGACCTCCTTGAGCGTGCGGCCCTCGACGTACTCCATGACGATGAACGGCAGGTTGTTCTCGTCGCCCAGCTCTTCGCCGGTGTCGTAGACGGCGACGATCGCGGGGTGGTTCAGTGCGGCCGCGTTCTGGGCCTCCCGGCGGAAGCGGGCCTGGAAGCCCGGGTCCCGTGCGAGGTCCGAGCGCAGCACCTTGACGGCGACGTCGCGGCCGAGCCGCAGGTCACGCCCGCGGTGCACCTCCGCCATTCCGCCGTAGCCGAGCGGGGAGCCGATCTCGTATCTGCCGCCGAGCAGGCGGGCGTCGGTCATCGTGAATCCTTCTGCATATCCCCGCCCGCCTTGTTCCGGGCGGACAGCGGCGTCCCGTCGTGCTCGGTGTTCATCGGGGCCTCTGCTTGTCGATGATGGCTCGGAGAACGTCGCCAGCCAGGCCGGCGGTGCTCTTGCTGCTGGTGCCCGCGTTCTCGAGTACGACCGCGACCGCTCCGACGGCGACGCCGTCCTTGATCGCGTACCCGATGAACCACGAGTGGTCGGCGCGGCTGTCGCCGTCCTCGGCGGTACCGGTCTTGCCACCCACGACGATCCCGTTGATCTGGGCCTTCTTGCCGGTACCGCTCTGGACCACCCCCACCATCATGTCCTGCACCTGGGCGGCCTGCTCGGGAGTGAGGGGGCGGCTCATCTCGCCGACCTGCTCGGGTTCGAGCGTGCTGCGGTCCGGTGCCTGGATCTCCTGGATCAGGTGGGGGCGCATGAGCGAGCCGTTGTTGGCCACGGCCGCGGCGATCATGGCGCCCTGGAGCGGGGTCATCCGGACGTCCCGCTGACCGATGCTGGACTGGGCCACCTTCGGCGGATCGTCCATAGCGCCGAGCTGGCTCGCCGAGACGGCCAGCGGGATCTGGAGGTTGTCCTGCTCGAACCCGAAGTCCTTCGCGGTCGCGCGGATCTTGTCGGCGCCGAGCTTGTTGCCGAGCTTCGCGAAGGCCGTGTTGCAGGAGACGGTCAGCGCGACCTTCATCGTGATCGAGGGGCCTCCGCAGGACTCGCCGTGGAAGTTCTCGATGAACTTGTTGGTCTGTGGCGGGGTGTACCGGTCCGGGGACTCGACGGTGGTGCTCGCGGTCATGCCGTCCTTGACCGCGGTGGACGAGACGATGACCTTGAACGTGGATCCGGGCGGGTAGGTCTGCCGCAGGGCCCGGTTGAGCATGGGCTTGTCCGGATCGGCGCTCAGCTTCGCGTACGCCTTCTTCTCGGTCTCGTAGTCGTGCGAGGACAGCGGGTTCGGATCGAAGGTCGGGCCGGACGCGAGGCCCAGGATCGCCCCGGTCCTCGGATCGATGGCCGCGATCGCGCCCTTCCTGCCCACGAGCGCGGTCTGCGCGGCCTCCTGCACGCCCTTGTCCAGCGTGAGCACGACGTCACCGCCGACGGTCTTGTGGCCGGTGAGGATGCCCGAGACGCGGCGCACGAACAGCCGGTCGTCGTCGCCGGAGAGGATCGGGTCCTCCGAGCGCTCCAGGCCCGTCTCGCCGTAGGTCACGGACTTGAAGCCCACGACGTGCGCGTACAGGCTGTTCGCCGGGTACCTGCGCAGGTACTTGAGCTTGTCGTTGGTGGCGTCCGAGAGGGCGATCGCCTCGGATCCGACCGCGATCGAGCCCCGCTTGCGGTCGTACTCCTGAAGCTGGACGCGCTTGTTGATCGGGTTCCGGCGCAGCTCACTGCCCTTGACGAACTGGACGTAGTTGAGGTTCGCGAAGAGCATGCCGAACAGGACGAACACGGCGAGCGCGACGCGGCGCAGGGGCGCGTTCACAGCCGGACCACCTCCGTGGGGGCGTGCCTCAACTGCAGGGGCATGCTGACGGCGGTGGGACGGCGTCCCGCGTCGGAAATGCGTAGCAGCAGCGCGATGAGACACCAGTTGGCGACGAGGGACGATCCGCCGTAGGACAGGAACGGGGTCGTGAGACCCGTGAGCGGGATGAGCTTGCTGACCCCGCCGACGATGACGAAGACCTGGAGGCCGACCGAGAAGGCCAGTCCGCCGGCCAGCAGCTTCCCGAACGAGTCGCGCACGTCGAGGGAGACGCGGATGCCGCGGGCGGCGATGATCGTGTAGAGCACCAGCAGGGATCCGAGCCCGAAGAGCCCGGCCTCCTCGCCGATCGTCGAGATGATGAAGTCCGAGCTCGCGAACGGCACCTGCTCGGGCTGTCCCGCGCCGGGGCCGGTGCCGAACAGCCCTCCGGTGCCGAGCCCGAACAGCGACTGGACCAGCTGGTAGCCGCTCGTCGTGGCGTGCGCAAACGGGTCCAGCCAGATCGACACCCGCAACTGGACCGTCGGCACCAGCTTCCACGCGGCGAACGCGCCACCGGCGAACAGGACCATGCCGATCAGCAGCCAGCTCGTGCGCTCGGTCGCGATGTACAGCATCACCACGAAGATGCCGAAGTACATGAGGGACGTGCCCAGGTCGCGCTCGAAGACCAGCACCAGCAGGCTGGCGAGCCAGGCCGCGACGACCGGGCCGAGGTCGCGGCCGCGGGGCAGGTCGATGCCCACGAACCGCTTGCTGGCGAGTGAGAGCACGTCACGTTTGGCGACCAGGTAGGACGCGAAGAACACCATCAGCGCGAGCTTGGCGAACTCGCCCGGCTGGATCTGCCCCACGCCCGGGATGATGATCCACAGCTTGGCGTTGTTGAGCTGGCTGAACCGTCCGGGCAGGATCGCCGGCAGCATGACCAGCACGATGCCCGCGAGGCCCGCGGTGTAGCCGAACCGGGCGAGTGCGCGGTGGTCGCGGACGAAATAGAGGACCCCGGCGAAGAAGAGCATCGAGCCGCCGGTCCACAGCAGCTGGCGCAGGCCCTGGCCGCCGTACTGGGCCTTGTTGGATACGCCGAGCCGCGCGATGAAGATCACGCCGATGCCGTTGAGCAGGGCGACCGCGGGGAGGATCACCGGGTCGGCGTACGGCGCCAGCCAGCGGACCGCCAGGTGGGCGACCAGGAACAGCAGCCCGAGCCCGGCCGGCAGGTACAGCGCGGCGGCCGTGATCGTCGACTGCTGGGCGGCCTGCACCGAGACCGACAGCGCGAGCACGATCACGAACGCGAACAGCAGGAGGAGCAGCTCGCCGTTGCGCCGGTTCGACGAGGTCTTCGCGGGAGTGGCGGGCGGCGACGGACCCGCGGGCACGGGCGCGGTCACCGCGGCTTCCTGCAATCGACGCCCGGCTGCGGGACCTCGCTCGGGCCGGGGCTCGCCGACGCGCCGGGACTGGCGGACACCCGCGGCGCCGGTGAGCCCGACGGGGTGGCGGTGTTGGGCAGCGGCGAGTGCGACGGGGCCGGGACCGGCGACGGGGTCGGCCCGGGGGTCGGGTCCTCGCAGTTGGGCAGCTGGTCGTTGCGCAGGCGCTCGACGATGTCGTTGGCGTCCGCGCGGTTCTTCGCCGCGATCGTCTGCTCGACACTGCGCTGGGAGACCTGCTTGAGGTCCGCGGTGTAGATGTCGGACTCCGAGTCGACCTTGGAGAAGCTGATCCCGGCGAGCGATCCGGCGACGCCGCGGAACACCGTGACCTTCCCGTTGTTGCTGCCCACGTAGTACTGCTGCTGGGTGTAGCGCCAGCCGAAGAACCCGGCGGCGCCGAGTACGGCCAGCACGACGAGGATCACGATCGCTGTGAGCACCGGGCGGCGCGGAGGACGGGTGTCCTCGTCGTCCTCCTCCTCGACCGGCGGCTGTTGCTGCTGCGGGCGGGCCAGCGCGGCCCGGCCGGCCGCACTGTCGGAGCTGGCACTGCTTGTGCGGCCCCGGTCGTGCGCCGCCGCGCCACCGACCACGGGAGCGGCGTCGCCGAGCCCGGTGTCGACGATGTCGGCCACGATGCACGTGATGTTGTCCGGACCGCCGCCGCGCAGCGCGAGGGAGATCAGCCGGTCGGCGGCCTCACGCGGATCCACCAGCCGCAGCGCGTCGGCCATCGTCTCGGGCGAGACCACCCCGGAGAGCCCGTCGCTGCACAGCAGGTAGCGGTCGCCCGAGCGGGCCTCCCGCACCGAGAAGTCGGGATCGACGTCCCGCCCGTCCAGTGCCCTCGTCAGCAGGGATCGCTGCGGGTGGGTGGTGGCCTCGTCGGCCGTGATCCGGCCCTCGTCGACGAGCATCTGGACGTACGTGTCGTCGCGGGTGATCTGCGTCAGCTCGCCCTCGCGCATGACGTACGCGCGGGAGTCCCCGACGTGGACCAGGGCGATCCGGTTGCCGCTGAACAGCATCGCCGTCAGCGTGGTGCCCATGCCTTCGAGGGCAGGATTGCTCTCGACGGCGTCCCGAAGGGTCTGGTTCGCGTGCCCGATCGCGCCACGGAGGGCGTCGACGAGGTCGCTGGAGGACACGTCCTCGTCGAGGGGCGCGAGGGCCCCGACGACGATGTTGCTGGCGACCTCTCCGGCCGCCATACCGCCCATGCCGTCGGCGACCGCGAGCAGGCGGGGACCGGCGTAGACCGAGTCCTCGTTCCCCTCGCGGATCAGGCCCCGGTCTGAACGCGCGGCGTAGCGCAACGTCAGGCTCACCGGGCGGCCCCGCTCCGCAGGGACGGCTCGAGCCGCGCTGTATCCATCATTCGCTCGCTTCGCAGTCTCACGGTGCGTTCTCGCTCATGAGCGCAACTCAAGAACTGTTCGGCCGATGCGGATCGGCACACCGAGGGGGACAGGGGTCGGGCCGGTGACCTTGGCCCGGTCGAGGTAGGTGCCGTTGGTAGAGCCGAGATCCTCCACCAGCCACTGCCCCGTTCGCGGCACCAGGCGCGCGTGCCGCGTCGAAGCGTAGTCGTCGGTGAGCACGAGCGTGGAATCGTCGGCCCGCCCGATGGTGATGGGCGCGTCCCCGAGTGTTATTCGGGTACCGGCGAGCGCACCCTCGGTGACCACCATCGTGCGTGCCGTCTTCCCGCGCTTGACCTTGGCTGGCCGCGCCGATGCGGTGAGGTTGACCCCGCGCGGCGCCGCGACCAGCCGGGACTGTCTCGTCCCGAACAGGTCGCGCCGGATGACGCCGACGACGGCAAAGACGAACACCCAGAGCAGCACCAGAAAGCCGAACCGGGCAACCGCGAGAACAACCTCTGGCATCAGCCGTCCAGCCGGAAGGTCAGGGTCGTCGTGCCGAGCTGGATCACGTCACCGTGCTGGAGGGCCGCCGCGTTGATGCGGTTGCCGTTCACCGTGGTGCCGTTGGTCGAGCCCAGGTCGGTCAGGACCATGCGTGAGCCGTCGTAGTCCAGCCGGGCGTGCTGGCGGGAGATACCGACGTCGGCCAGCCGCACCTGAGCGCCCTCGCCGCGGCCGATCACCGTCGAGCCGATCGCGACGGCGAACTGCCGCCCGTCCGACGAGATCAGCCTGGCCTGGCGAGCCGAGTGCAGTGGCTGGACCGGCGGGGTCGGCGCGCTGGTGACCTGGGTCGCCGGGGCGCCCATCTGCTGGCCCATGTGGGGTGGCATCGGCGGCTGCGGCGGTGGGTACCCGCCGGGAGCCTGCTGCTGGTACTGCTGCTGCTGAGGTGGCGGACCCGACTCCACCCCACCGGTGTAGACCTCGGCCGCGATCCGGAACATGCCCGTGTCGAGGCCGTCACCGCGCTCGATCTCGACGATGACGTCGCCGTAGACCGTCCACCCCTGCTCGCCGATGTACTCGGCCTGTGCCTGCGCCAGTTCCTGCGCGAGCGGCGCCGCGTACTGCGCCAGCCTGTCGTGGTCGGACGGGCTCAGGTCGATGATGTACCGGTTGGGGACCAGCGTCCGGCCACCGCCGAGGATGGACTTGTGTGCGTCCGCCTCCCGTTGCATGGCACTAGCGATCTCAACCGGGTGCACCACACCCTTGAAAACCTTGGCGAACGCGCCCTCGACAAGGTTCTCCAACCTTTTCTCGAAGCGCTGCAGAACGCCCACCGGCTCCTCCTGTCGTCGGTTCTCTGTCGATCGTATCGGTGCCGGCCTACCAGCGGACGGGGCGCTCACCGTGCGTGCTACGCTTTCGCCGCACGCAAGGGCAAGTGGCGGAATGGCAGACGCGCACGGTTCAGGTCCGTGTGTCCGAAAGGACGTGGGGGTTCAACTCCCCCCTTGCCCACTCTCTGAACTCCCCAGCTCCGGTTCCCGGGCTGGGGTTTCGTGCGTAGTGGGTGCTCATCATCGCAGGTCGACGCAACTTCCCGCGCCCCGCTGGCGGGGTTGCGGCAGGCCGCGCATGATCGGTACCGCGCCTCGTCCGGCGCGCTTTTTTTCCAGCCGGAGGACCCATGACCAGCCCGCCCGCGCCCCGCGGCCGATCGCGGCTGACCGAGCCAGATCAGGCTCTCGCCGACGAGGCGGGCCGCCGGTTCACCGGATTCGTCGCGGAGAGTGTTTTACATCGCAGTCCTACGTCGGTGCTGCTGAGCGGCGCGGTGTGGGAGGAGCCCGCGATCGCGAAGATCCTGGTCAGCGCGTCGCCGTTGTGGCGGGAGGCGATGGCCCGCGAGATCGACGCCTACCGCACCTTCGCCCGGCACAAGCCGCCGTTCCGGACCGCGCGATTACTCGACGCCGACGAACGGCTACCCGGATTGTTACTCGAGCACCTCGACGGCGAGCGGATCAGCGCCTCCCGCTACCCCTCCGACGAGGTTCCGCCCCGCCGGCTCGCGGCCGTCCTCACCGCCGTGACGCGCGTCGAGGACTGGCGCCCGCCGCTCGCCGCGTGGCCCCGGATGCTCGACTACGAGTCCCGCCTCGACCGCTATCGCCGCACTGGCCTGCTCGGCGCCGAACTGCACAACCGCCTGACGGATCTGCTCGACGAGGCCGGCGAACCCACCTTCTTCTCCCACGGCGACCTGGCGCCCCCGCACGTGCTCCGGCGCCTCGACGACTACAAGGAGGGCGACTACGCCTTCGTGGACTGGGCGTTCGCCGGGCTGTTCCTGCCGGGCTTCGACCTGGCGAAACTGTGGGCGCACCTGCGGGCGACGTTCGGCGCGCGCTCGGAGATCGAGGCGCTCGCGCGGGCCCGCGGCGAGACCGCCTGGAACGCCTTCCGGGTCAACCTCGCGGTCGTGGTGCTGCAGGAGTTGCGGGGGCACGTGGGGGATCCGGACTTCGAGGCGGACTGGTCACGAGTGCTGGAACTGCTCGCGTGAGACCGGGGGTCCGGTCAGTGCGCAGGTCGTACACGGCGCGGGGGCGGGTCCGGTGCGGCGCGGGTTGCGGATCCCGAACCAGGCCGCGATCCCGCCGAACACCGCGAACCCTGCCGCCAGGAGTACCGCGGTGTGGAATCCGGAGATCAGCCGCAGCGGATCGCGGTACGCGTCCCCGGTGATCCCCGCGGCCGAGGGCAGTACCGCGACCGCGATCAGTCCGGCGGCCCGGGCCAGGTCGTTGTTGATCGCCGAGGCCACGCCCGTGTGGTTGCCCGGGGCGGCGGCGAGCACCGCGGCGGTCAGCGGCGCGACCGTGATCACCATGCCGAGGCCGAACACCAGCACGGCCGGGAGGACCTGGGTCAGGTAGCTGCCGGACCCGTCGATCCGCGTGAACAGCGCGATCCCGATCCCGGCGAGGACCGGGCCGGCCGTCATCGGCAGCCGGGGCCCGATGCGGTCGGCGAGGGATCCGGCGCGGGCCGACAGGGTCAGCATGAGCACCGTGAACGGCAGCAGCGAGAGCCCGGCCTGGATCGCGCTGTAGCCCGCCCCCTGCTGGAGCACGATCGGCAGCAGGAACAGCACCCCGCCGAGCGCCCCGTAGAGCACGAACGTGACGAGGTTCGCGGTGCTGAACTGCCGCGAGGCGAACAGCCCCAGCGGGATCAGCGGGGACTTGCTCCGCCTCTCGACCAGCACGAACGCGCCGAGCAGCAGCACTCCCGCGGCCAGCGATCCGACCACGATCGGACTGGCCCAGCCGCGTTCGGGTCCGGCGATCAGGCCGTAGGTGAGGGCGCCCAGCCCCAGCGGGGTGAGCGCGGCCCCGACCACGTCCAGGTGCTGGGCGGACGCCCCGTCGAGCCGCGACTCGGGGACGTGCTTGAGGGCGAGCCAGATGGTGACCGCGGCGATCGGCAGGTTGATCGCGAAGATCAGCCGCCAGGACACCGCGTCGACCAGGTACCCACCAGCCAGCGGACCGGCCGCGGCGGCGACACCCCCGAGCCCGGACCAGGCCCCGATCGCCTTCCCGCGATCCCCCGGGGCGAATGACGCCTGAAGGATCGCGAGACTACCGGGAGTGAGCAGCGCCCCGCCGATCCCCTGGAGCGCGCGGGCGGCGACCAGCGATTCGGCGTTCCACGCGACTGTGCACAGCGCCGACGACAGCGCGAACCAGGCGACCCCGATGACGAAGAGCTTACGGCGGCCGTACCGGTCTGCCAGGGATCCGGCCAGCAACAACAGCCCGGCGAGCGTCAGCAGGTAGGCGTTCACGACCCACTGGAGCTGCTCGATGCTGGCCTTGAAGTCGCGCCCGATCACGGGCAGCGCCACGCCGACGACGGTCGAGTCGAGCATCGACATCGAGGATCCGAGGACCGTGGCGGCGATCACCCAGCGTCCGCGGGTGCTCCCGTATCGGAGCGCGTCCGGTGCCGTGCCAGCTGCCATGCGCGAGCCCCCACGTCGGTAGGTCCAGCCCGACGCTAGAGCATCGGGAGGCCCGCGACCGGGACCCGGGGGATCAGCTCGGGGACTTGCCGGACTTCCGGGTTGTGCTGCGCGGCTCGGCGGGCTTCGGGCGGGCCGGCTTCGGATCCGCTGCCGGGGTGGGCCCTTCTTCCTCGGTGCCGAGCGCGGGCTCGGCGGCCGCTTTGGGCGGGGCTGCGGCCCGGGGTGCCGTGGGCTGGGGTGCGGTGGCCGGCGGTGCGGTGGCCTTCGGTTTGGCGGGCTCGTCGGTCGGGCGCGGGATCGTGGGCATCAGGTCGTCCGGCCCGGGCAGCTCGAAGTCGCGGCTGAGGTAGGTGCTCGCCAGCAGCGCGTCCAGTGCGCCGATCGTCTCGCGCAGGTGCTCGATCATCTCGTCGGGCAGAACGGTTCCGCCGGACCAGGTGAGCCAGTCGGACTGCTCCTCGGCGTCATCGACAGCCGGCTGCGTGCCCTGGGAGGTGTGTCCCTCGGTCATGGCTGCCCCTCCACCCCAATTAGCACACAAAGTGCGAATACGACAAAGATACAGCATTTGGGCATACCGGGCGGAGCATTCACGGCGGTGTGTCCCCTGGGCAGTCCTTCACGGGGACCGGAGTCCACAGCGGACTCCTCAGCCGTGCCCCGGCCGGATCAGCCCCGTCTCGTAGGCGAAGATCGTCGACTGGACCCGGTCGCGCAGCTTCAGCTTTCCCAGCAGCGCGTTCATGTGGGTCTTCACGGTGCTCGTGCTCACCACCAGTTCCGCCGCGATCTCGGCGTTCGACAGGCCGCGCGAGGCCAGCCGCAGCACCTCCAGCTCGCGCTCGGTGAGCCGCTTGAGCTGGTCGGACATCGTCGCGGCCGGGCGCGCCGAGGTCGCCACGAACTCGGTGATCAGCGCCCTGGTCGCCGATCGGTCGGTCACCGCGTCGGCGGCGGCCAGCGCCCGGACCGCGTCCGCGACCGTGCGGGGGTGGGCGTCCTTGAGGAGGAAACCCGCGGATCCGCTGCGCAGTGCTGCCGTTACGTGCTCGTCCAGGCCGCCGGTCGTCAGGGTCAGCACCTGGATCGGCCGTCCGCTGCGCGCGGCGGGTCCCCTCGTGATGCGCTCCGTGGCCGGTGCGGTGCTCTCCAGCCCGATCCGCGAGGCGATGAGGACCACGTCCGGGCGTTCCCGGGCCGCCAGGGCCACCGCCTGTTCCGCGGACTCGGCCTGACCGGCCACCTCGACGTCCGGCTCGGCGGCCAGTACCGCGGCCAGGCCAGCTCGGATGATGGCCTGGTCGTCGGCGATCACGACACGTGTAGCGATGGTGCACCCCCAGCGGCGCTCGTGCGGCCCCCCGCCGCTGCGCAGGCGTTGAGTGTGCCCGTGCGCAAATCGCGGCCCGCGACGACACGCCAGCGCCGGCACGGACGCGATCCGTCCTTTTTGTTGGTGTTTCGGCCGGCTGACCTGGATCGTCGCCCCCGGATCGCCCCACGCGAGCGCGTTACCGATCCGTGCGTAGTCCGTTGTGCACTCCGACAGCCGCGCCCCTACCGCGTGCGGCCCCCGATCTCCCAGGAGGCTGCCAACCGATGAGCCCCGAGTACGAGCCCGACGGCGGACTGCAGAGCAGCCTCGACCACATCGAGCGCCTCGCCGCGGAGCTGAAGGAGATCGCGCAGGTCATGGGCTCGGACGAGCCCACGATCCCGCTGGCGACCCGCGACGTCACCACCGACCTGTCCGCCGAGGCCCGGGTCGCGCTGCGCATGCCGCCCGATCCGCAGCTGCCGGTGGGCTGGCTGGACGCCTCGACCGCCGAACTGCCCGAGTCGCTGCCGGCCGTCGAGCCTGCCGTGCCCGCGGTGGGGCCACGAGCGCTGCCGGCGGGTTCTGGTGCGCCGGGTGCCTCGGCCGCTTCGGGTGCGGCGGGCGGCTCGGCCGCTTCGGGTGGTTCTTCGGCCGGACCTGGTTCTTCGGCGGCTGCGGGTGCTTCGGCAGGTGCCGGCGCCTCGGTCGGTGCCCGTGCTTCGGTGGGTGCTGCCGAGACCGTGCGGCATGGGGATCTGGAGCTCGTGTTCGGGCCGGGGATGGTCCGGGCACGGCACGTCGGCCCGCCGCCCGCCAGCCTCGCCTCGCTCGTCGCTCCGGCTCCGGCCCCACCCGCTGCCGCGCCCGCCGCTCCGCCTGTTGCGCCGCCCGCTCCCGCCGCCGCGCCTGCTGGTGCGCCCGCGCTCGCGGCCCGGCCGGTGGCGAAACCGCGCCCGTCCGCGAGTGGCAAGAGGGGTCCGGAGCCGCTGTTCACCGAGGCCGACGTGGAGGCCGCGCTGGCATTCGCCGAGTCGGACGTGGCCGCCGCCGACGCCGCGTACTTCGAGGCCGAGGAAGAGTTCGCGGCCACCGAACGGCAGAAGCGGATCGACGAGGGCCGCCGCGCCGAAGCCGCCGAGCGGGCACTGGCCGCCGCCGAGCGGGACCGGCGATCCGGTCCGGGCCGGGCGGAGCGGTCCGACGAGTCGTCGAAGGCCGCCGCCGCCGTGGCGACCGGGGCCGCGGCCGGGAGGCCCGGAGTCGCGCGATCCGGTGGTGTTCCCGCAGCTGGCGACGGATCCGGGCCGCGCACCCCACGGCGATCCGCCGGTGCGAGCGCGAACACCCGCCCGGCCAGGAAGCGGTCGGACGCACCGGCCCGGCGGCGCGCGATGGTGATCCTCGGTGCCGCCGCGCTGGCCGTACCCGCGTTCGCACTCGGCGCGACCCAGCCGTGGAAGTCGGTGCAGACCGATCCGGATCGGCTCGGCGTCGTCGGCAGCGACCGCGGCGACCGGGCGGCCACCGAGTCGGAGGCACCCGCGTCCGCCGTCCGGACCAGGGGCGGGGCCGGCAAGAACGCGCGCAACCCGCACCCGGCGCCCTCGATCGGTGTCGCGCCGGGGCCCGCCGTGGCCGGAGTGCTCTCCGTACCCGGCGGATCCGTGCTCCCGCGGATCAGCCCGCTGCCCTCGGTGGCCCCGTCCGCGCACCGCAACGACGGATCCGTACCGGGCCTCAACCTCACCGTGCAGGTCGACGACGTGCGCCCGCACACCGGGACCGCGGTCCACTTCACGCTGGCCTACACCGACGGCAGCGGGTACTACGCGGGCACCCGCGCGGACTGGGGCGACGGCAGCCCGAAGTCCGACTCGGTTGCCGCCAAGGCGTGCACCGGGGACGCACCGGCAGCCAGCGGATCCGTCCCGGCCAGCCACACCTTCACCAGGGCCGGCACGTACACGGTCGTGCTCTCCGCGACCACGTACACCTGCGACGGCCGGACCGAGACCCAGACCGTCCCCATGACGATCACGGTCACCGACGCGGCTCCCGATCCGGGCCCCACCGGATCCCCGAGCCCGGTCCCCACCGCCATCGCGCCCAGCCCGTAGGCGGGCAACCCCCTCGCGGCCTCGGCCGCCTCCGAGACCACCCCCTTTCGCGATCGGGTGGACTCCGCCGGGCCGTGTGCAACGACGCACACGGCCCGGCGGCCCGATCGCTGGCTCGTGGTCGCTGGCTCGAAGCGCCGGCCGCGGGCACACTGGGGCGCGTGCCTGAGCTACCCGAGGTGGAGGCCCTTGCCGCGTACCTGCGCGAGCGGGCCGTGGGGCGTGCGATCGCCCGTGTGGACGTGGCGTCGATCCCGTCGCTGAAGACCTACGATCCGACGCCGATGGCACTGCACGGATCCGAGGTCACCGGCGCCAGTCGCCACGGCAAGTTCCTCGACCTCGACGTCGACGGGATCCACCTCGTCGTGCACCTGGCGAGGGCGGGCTGGCTGCACTACCGCGAGCAACTGCCCCCCGCGCCCCTCCGGCCGGGGAAGGGCCCGATCGCGCTGCGGGTCCGCCTCGACGACGACTCCGGGTTCGACCTCACCGAGGCGGGCACGAAGAAGGGGCTGGCGATCTACCTGGTCCGCGATCCGTCGGAGGTGCCGGGGGTGGCTCGCCTCGGTCCGGACGCGCTCGCGGTCGGGCCCGCGGAGTTCGCCGAACGCGTCCGTGGGCAGCGAGGGCAGATCAAGGGCGTGCTCACCGATCAGTCCGTGCTCGCCGGTGTCGGGAACGCGTACTCCGACGAGATCCTGCACGCCGCCCGGCTGTCCCCCTTCGCACTGGCCCCTCGGCTGAGCGACGGCGAGATGGAAGCGCTGTACGAGGCGATGGGCGAGATCCTGCGGGGGGCTGTCGCGCGCAGCGTCGGGCAGGGCTCGGCGACGCTCAAGGGCGAAAAGCGCAGCGGACTCCGGGTCCACGCCAAGACCGGCCTGCCGTGCCCGGTGTGTGGCGACACGATCCGGGAGGTCTCGTTCGCGGAGAAGTCGCTCCAGTACTGCGCGACCTGCCAGACCGGCGGCAAACCCCTCGCGGACCGCCGCATGTCCAAACTCCTCCGCTGATCCGCAGCCGCTCTGTGCTTGTGCCTGTGTGTGCGTGCCTGCGCGGGGCCTCCGCTTGGCAACTGTCGGGGTTTCTGTGGCCATGGCTGTCCGTTTTCGCCGCGAATACCCGAACAGTCCCGTCATCGGGCGCGCGCGAGGAGGTGCGAGCGGAGACAGGCGGGGGCTCACTGCAGGAGGAGGGTGGTCCAGCCGTTGGCGGTGGAGGACTCCACGTACCCGGCGGATCGGAAGGTGCGCAGCGACGCCTCGTTGGACCCGCTGACCAGCGCTTTCACCGACTCCACCCGCTCGTGCTCGCCGAGCCAGGCCCGCCCCGCCAGCAACAGCGGAACGGCGAGCCGACGCCCCCGCGCGGTGGGCGCCAGGTTCACACTGACCTCCCACGCTCCGAGCGCAGAACCGTCGAACCGGACCACCCCGATCGGCTCGTCGCCGCACAACCCCACGAGCAGGTGCCGCGACGGATCCGCGAGAACGGCCTCGAACCACGACGAATGCCCAGCCCAGGGCACCTCGCCGGTGGTGACGGACACCGCCCGGGTAACCGGATCGTTCCGCCACTCCCACACGGCCCGCGAGTCAGCACCTGTCGCGGGCCGGACGGTCACTACTGGAACATCGGCCACTGGAGGATCTCGTCGTCCTCGATGTCGATGGCGGCGACGCGTCCGAGCAGCGTCTCGCGGTCGTACACCGGGATGCCGTAGCCGGGGCGCTTGATCGCGATGTCGTCCTCGGTGATCTTGTGCCCGGCGGGGATCGCGCGGGCGGCGACCAGCGACCGGCGGGCGAGCCGGTACAGGTCGCCCTCCTCGGGCGTGACGCGCTTGATCGGCGAGCCGAGCGAGGCCTCGGTGTCTCGGATCGCCTGGACCATGTCCTTGAGCTCGCCGGGTTCGAGGGCGAACCCGTGGTCGGGGCCCTCCATGCCGCGGCTGAGCGTGTAGTGCTTCTCGATCATGCAGGCGCCGAGCGCGACCGAGACGACGTCGGCCGTGAGCCCGGTGGTGTGGTCGGAGTAGCCGACGGGCACCTGGAACGCCTGGGCGAGGGTCTGGATCGCGCGCAGGTTGAGGATGTCGAACGGCGCCGGGTAGCTGGACGCGCAGTGCATGAGCGCGATCTGGTCGGCGCCCGCGGCGTTCGCGGCGTCCAGGGCGCGCTCGATGTCGGCGAGCGAGGCCATGCCGGTCGACATGAGCAGCGGCTTGCCGGTGCGCGCGGCGTACTGGATCAGCGGCAGGTGCGTGATCTCGTACGAGGCGATCTTGTACGCCGGAACGCCGACGGTTTCGAGCAGGTCGACGGCGGCCTCCTCGAACGGCGTGGAGAGGAAGTCGATGCCGGCGGCCTTGGAGTGCGCGGCGAGGTCGTCGTGCCACTCCCACGGGATCTCGACGCGCTTGATGAGCTCCCAGACCGTCTCGGTGTCGCTCTTGAGGAGTTCCTTCTTCTTGAGGTAGCTCGGGTTCGGGGTCTTGCGCGAGTACAGGCCCTCGGCCGTGTAGGTCTGGAACTTCACCGCGTCGGCGCCGGACTCGGCGGCCACGTCGATGAGTTCCTTCGCGATCTTCAGGTCGCGGTTGTGGTTCGCGCCGGCCTCGGCGATCACGTAGCAGGGGTGACCTGGGCCGATCTGCCGTCCGCCGACCTCGATCACCGGCCGGCCGTAGCTGCGTGCAGACACCGCGGAACTCCTCGACTCGACGAAATCCTGTCCGACACTACCGCCGCGGGCCCAGCCGTCCGGGCGCAGGCCCAGTCACCGGACCAGCGCGAGCACCGCCTCGGCTACCCGCGAGGCACCTAGCCCGTCCACGGTCGCGTAGGCGGCCTTGCCGTGGGCGTTGAGCAGCGCCGGATCCCGTAGCTCGGCGGGCAGGGACGTGATCTCGCCCACCCTCCCGAGTCCGGCGCCGAGGCCGTCGCGCAGCACGTGGCCGTAGTTCGGAAGCTGGTTGTCGGCGGCGACGGCGAGTGCCATCGGGACCCCGAGGCAGCACAGCTCGAAGATCGTCGTCCCCGCCGCGGAGAGCACGAGGTCGGCGCCCGTCATCAGCTCCTCGACCGCCAGCACGGGGGCGGTGACCTCGACGGAGGATCCGGCCGGGACGGGCAGGGCGCCGAGGGGCCGGGGCGAGATCACCCGCAGGTCCACGGGGGCGAGTGCGGTCAGGGCGAGCGAAGCGACCGTGGCCGCGCCGCCGCCGGCGTCCGTGCCGCCGAGGACCACGAGCACCCGCTGCGGCCGTCCGGTCCAGTCGCGCTCGGGGTAGGACGGTGGCCGGGCGGCCCGGATCCGGGGCCGGACCAGCGCGTACGCCGGACCGCGCAACACCGACTCCGCGGACCAGTCCGAGTACGGGCACTCGGGCGCGTTGAGGTTCTGGTTCACCACGAGCGCGGCGGGCAGTGGCCGGCGGTCCTCGTCGTCGATCGCGGCGAGCGGCACCGGCAGCCCGGCGAAGTCCGAAGCGGACGCCAGGTAGGAGTCCACCACGGCGACGTCCCAGGCCGAGGCGCGCGCGACGGCGTCGGGGACGAGTCCCTGGATGGCGGCTAAACCGAGGTCCGCGGCCTGCTCGGCGGCCCACGGGACCGAGGCGAAGTCCGCGACGATCTCGACCCGCGCGCCCTCGGCCACCAGCGCGGCGCCCAGCGCGGAACAGCGGACGAAGTGCCCGGCACCGAGGGACGGGCCGAGGTCGCAATAGATCCCGACGGTGGCGTTCGTCACCCCTCGTGCAGCGCCTTCTGCTGGACCGACGCGTTCAGCTCGACCAGATCGGGCCGGGTGCGCAGCATCGCCACGAGCACGCGCCAGGCCAGCGGGCGGTCGCCGGACTCGGCCACTAGCGCGTCGAGCAGCGCCGCGTCCTCGGGGGTGTCGAGGGTGATCCGCAGGTCCTCGGCGTGAGGGACGAAGCAGAGCCCGGCGATCCGGTACCGGTGCGGGTTGTTGTAGAGCGCGGAGGTGACGTGGACCCGGTCGTAGCCGGTCGCGTGCTTGCTCACCTTGCGCAGCGCGTCGGTGGAGGCGACCTCGACATCGAGCCCGCGGGGCAGGCAGCGGACCAGCGTGGTCGACAGGTAGTCGACGTGCCCGGCGCTGGCGCGGAACGCCCCGACGGTCTGCGCGATCACCGACGGATCCAGCAGCGGGCAATCGGACGTCAGCCGGACCACGGCGTCACCCGGGTAGGCGTCCAGCGCGACGAGGAAGCGCGACAGGACGTCCTCCTCGGATCCGCGCACGCACGGGACCCCGATCTCCGCGGCCGCCTTGACAACCTCGTCATCCTCGGCTGCGGTACTGGTGGCCACGACGACCTGGTCGACGGAGTTCGAGACCTGCGCGGCCCGCACGACCCAGCTGAGTACGCTGCGGCCGCCCAGCGGGCGCAGCACCTTGCCGGGGAGCCGGGACGAGCCCATCCTGGCCTGGATCACCGCGGTTACTGTGTACGGCTTGGTCACTGCGCTGTTCCTCCCGGGCCGCGCACTGTGCGCCGGCCCACCGCGGGAAGGCTACAGTTCTCGGGCGAGCGGCGTGCGCCTGGCGATGTTCTAAGGAGAAGCGGTAAATGGTTTCGTGGCAGGGTGCCTCTGTGCTGGTGACCGGGGGAACCGGCTCGTTCGGCAAAGCTTTCATCCGCCGCTTGCTCAATGACGGCGAGGCGCGGCGAATCGTCGTGTATTCGCGGGACGAACTGAAGCAGTACGAGGTTCGGCAGCTCTTCAACAACGATCCCCGGCTGCGTTTCTTCATCGGCGACGTGCGGGACAAGTCGCGGCTCCAGCGGGCGATGCACGGCGTCGACTACGTGGTGCACGCGGCGGCCCTCAAGCAGGTCGACACCGCCGAGTACAACCCGTTCGAATTCGTGCAGACCAACATCGTCGGATCGCAGAACGTCATCGACGCCTGCATCGACGCGGGCATCAAGCGGGTCGTCGCGCTCTCGACCGACAAGGCGTCGAGCCCGATCAACCTGTACGGCGCTACGAAGCTGTGCGCCGACAAGCTGTTCGTCGCGGGGAACCACTACGCGGCCGGCAGCGAGACGCGGTTCTCCGTGGTCCGGTACGGCAATGTCGTGGGCAGTCGCGGATCCGTGGTGCCGTTCTTCAAGAAGCTCGCCGCCGAGGGCGTGACGAAGCTGCCGATCACCGACGTGCGCATGACCCGGTTCTGGATCACGCTGCCCCAGGCCGTGCAGTTCGTGCTCGACGCGTTCGACCGGATGCGCGGCGGCGAGTTGTACGTCCCGCGGATCCCCTCGATGCGCATCACCGACCTGGCGCAGGTGATCCTCCCCGACGCCGAGATCGAGGTCATCGGCATCCGCCCCGGCGAGAAGCTGCACGAGGAAATGATCAGCGCCGAGGACGCGTACCGCACGCTCCGGTTCTCCGACCACTACGTGGTGCAGCCGGTGATCTCCGAATGGGGCGACAAGCCGATCGAGGGCGGCGAGCCGGTGCCCGGCGACTTCGTCTACCGGTCCGACGTCAACGACCAGTGGCTCGACGGTCCCGCACTGCAGACGATGATCGACAGCAGCAAGTAGCTGAGGGAGCACCATGAGCTCCGCTCCCTGGCTCAACTACGGTCGCCAGTCGATCGTCGAGCAGGACATCGCGGCGGTCGCCGAGGTGCTGCGCGGTGACTGGCTGACGACCGGTCCGGCCGTCGAGGCATTCGAGAAGGCGCTCGCCCAGGTCGCGGGCGCCCCGGCGGTGTCCGTGACCTCGGGCACCGCCGCGCTGCACGCCGCGTACGGCGGGCTCGGCCTCGGGCCGTCCGACGAGGTCGTGACCACGCCGATCACGTTCGTGGCCACGGCGTCGTGCGCTGCCCAGCTCGGCGCGAAGATCCGGTTCGCGGACGTGTGCGAGGACACGCTCAACATCGATCCGGCCGCGGTGGCCGCGGAGCTCACCCCGCAGACCGCGGTCGTGGCCGGCGTCGACTACGGCGGCCACCCGATCGACATCGACGCACTCCGGCCGCTGTGCGACTCGGTCGGCGCGCTGCTGCTCGAAGACGCGGCGCACTCGATCGGCGGCACCTACCAGGGCCGTCCGGTCGGGAGTCTCGCCGACATCACCACGCTCTCGTTCTTCCCCACCAAGAACCTGACGACGGCCGAGGGCGGCGCGATCGTCTCGCCGGACGAGGACGTGCTGCGGCGGATCCGCCGGTTCGCCCGGATCGGCATGGTCCGCGCCAAGGACGAGCTCCAGCACCCCGACGAGGGCGACTGGTGGTACGAGGTCCCCGAATTCGGGCTGAACTACCGGCTCCCGGACGTCCTGTGCGCGCTCGGGACCAGCCAGCTCACCCGGCTGCCGTCGTTCGTGTCCCGCCGCGCCGAACTGGTCGCCCGGTACAACACGCTGCTCGCGGACCTCGACGGGCTGCGGCTCCCGGTCCAGCGCGAGGGCGTCGATCCGGCCTGGCACCTGTACGCGGTCCGGGTACTCGGCGGGCGCCGGCGCGAGGTGTTCGACAAGATGCGCGCCTCCGGGATCGGCGTCCAGGTCAACTACATCCCCGTCTACTGGCACCCCGTGTTCGCCGAGGCCGGGTACCAGCGCGGACTCTGCCCGGTCGCCGAACAGGCCTACTCCGAGCTCATCAGCCTTCCCCTCTACGCCGACCTCACCGACTCCGAGCAGGACCGCGTGGTCGACACCCTGCGCGGGATCCTCGGGTGACCGAAGCGCCACCGGACCGGTCCGCGTCGCGCGCGCTCCTCGGCCGCGGCAGCATCTACACGCTCGCCACGGCGGTCCAGCTCGCCGGGGCCGTGCTGGTTATCCCGGCGCTCACCCGGGTCCTGCCCAAGGACGAACTCGGCATCGCCACGGTCGGCGTCGTCATCACGGCCACGATCGGGCTCCTGCTCGCGGCCGGGCTTCCTGGCGCGATCACCCGCGAGTACTTCCAGGGCCCCGAGGGCGAGCGCAACGTCGGGGCGATGGTCACCCTCAGCGCCGGGCTGTCGGTGCTACTCGGCGGGGTCGCGTTCGCGCTCGGCCCGCTGTGGGCCGGTCCGCTGCACGGGTTCCGGCCCGCGTTCATGGTCGCCACCGCCACGGCGATCACGTACTCGGTGATCGTCACCGGCCAGGCCGTCCAGCGGGCGCGCAACCAGCCCGGCCGGTTCGTGCTGGTGGTCGCGCTGAACGTGGTGGGCGGGCAGCTCCTGGGGATCCTGCTCGTGCTCACCGTCAGCCGTACCGCCGTCGCCTACCTCGCCGGGATCGCCGTCGCCTCCGTCGCCGGGGCCGTTCTGTCGCTGGTGTGGTGCCGCCCGTCGATCCGGGGGCTGGGGGATCGGGTCGCGCTCAAGCGCTGGTTCGCGATCGCCCTGCCGACGGTGCCGCACATGGCCGCGCTGTACCTCATGACCGCTGGCGACCGGTACATCGTGCTGCACGGCCTGAACGAGGGCGGCGCCGCCGAGTACAACGTCTCCTACCAGGTCGGCGCGCTCGGGATCACGCTCGTCGCCGCCGCCAACAACGCCTGGGCCCCCCTCATCTACGGGGCGCCCGAGAAGACCCGCTGGCAGACCCTCGCCATCACGACGGCCGACATGCTGCGGGTGGCCGCGATCGTCGCCGCCGGGCTCGCGATGGCCGCCCCACTCGGGCTGTGGCTCGCCGCCCCGTCCGGCAAGTACGACGTCGGCGCGCTCACCCCCGTCGTGGCCCTCACCGCGCTCGCCACGGTCCCGTACGTCCTCTACCTGGCCAGCGCGCACGTGCTCTTCCAGCGCGGCCGGACCGTCGCCCTCATCTGGATCTCGCCCCTCGCCGTACTGGCGAGCCTCGCCGTGAAGGCCGTGGTCCTGCCGCGCTTCGGGCTCGCGGGCATCGCCCTCGTCACGGCGGTCGCATACGGGCTGCTCGCGACGCTGGTCGGCTGGGAGCGCCGCAAGCTCGCCACGGTGCCCTGGCACCGCCGGTGGCCGGAGTTCGTCGGTGCCGCGGTTCTGTGCGTCGCTGGCGCGCTGATCCCGCTGACGTGGGTCGGCGCGGCCGCGCGAGTGGTCATCACGATCGCCCTGCTGGCCCTGCTCGCGCGCACCGGCAAACACCTCCTCGCGGACCGCAAATCCGCCACCGCCGAAGCCACCGCCGCCCAGCCTCCCGCGACACCTTCCCCCGCACCTTCCGCCGGCCCGTCCCCGGAAGCGCGGTAACTCCGGCCGGTCCTGGCCGGTTGCGGTTACCGCACTTCGGAGTGGGGTTGGGGTTGCCCGGTGTTGTCGCATCGGGTGGCTATCGTCGGGCCATGGACGACGACACGAATCAGCCGATACCGCCGGTGGGCCTGCTCCCTGAGGATCAGTTGTCGGTCGGTCCTGTGGCCGAACGGCGATCGGCGTTCCGGCCGCACATGCTGCTCCGGCCGTCGGGGTTCCTGCTCGTCCTGATGTGTTTCGCGCTGCCGTTCCTCACGGTGTCCTGCGATTCCCCGGCGTTCACGGCGTCCGCCACCCTCACCGGCTTCGACCTCGCAACCGGCGGCCAGCCGACCGTCAACGCGGGCGGTCTGGCCGGCGGCCAGTCTTCCGCGGGCTCGGTGGGGCAGCGGGACAGCGGTCTGAGCGAGGTCCGGCCACTCGCGGTCGGGGTGCTCGTGCTGCTCGTCGTGGCGGCCGTGCTCGTCAGCGTGCTGCCCGGCCGGCCGCGGCTGTGGGTGGGCGCCGCGGCTGCGATCCTCGGGGCGGTGCTGCTGGCGGTGAACCAGGCGCTCGTGCACCGGGGGGTTGTCGACGCGCTAAACCAGGCCGTGTCGAAGACGCAGGACCAATCCGGGTCAATCGGCGTGTTGCGCAATTTCCGGCTGGACGCGGCGAAGCTCGTGCACACCCGGTTCGGCTTTTGGCTGGCACTCACCCTGCTCCTCGTCCTGGCGCTGTACTACGGGCTCAGGAGCGCCGCGGCTGTCCGGGGAGTGGGCAGGATGCTCACGGCCCGCATCGCGACCGCCGGTGGCCCACCGCCACCGCCACCCACGACCGCGTGGCCGCCACCCGAGCCCGAGCCCACGCCTGGGGAGTGGGCACGGCCGGCCGAGCCCCCTGGCTGATCGAATGACCGAGCAGGACCACGTGGACGTTGTCGCGGCCGGGCCGCGGTGGCGGGAGGCGTATCTGCGGCCCGCCGGGTTCCTGCTCGTGCTGATCTGCTTCGCGCTGCCGTTCGCGACGGTGTCCTGTGACGACGGATCGCAGTCAGTCACCTACACCGGGTATTCACTCGCCACCGGGCACGCTCCGGTGTTCGAGAAGCCAGGGCTGCAGTTCCTCAGCAACGAGCAGGCGGCGGGCGCGACGAAGATCCGGCCGTTGCTGATCGCCGCGATCGTGGTTGCCGTAGCCGGGGCGCTGCTCGTGCTGGTGTGGCGGCGCGGGGCGGGACGGTGGGCGGGGGCTTTCTCGTCGATCCTCGGCGGGATTTTTCTGGTTTTCGGCCAGCTTGGCGCGCGGCATGACTTCGACCGGGCCGCCGGATCGGCGAACGGGGGCGCGGCCTTCCACGACCGGTTCGGCTACTGGCTCACCCTCGCCGCGTTCGCCCTGGCAGCGGCGATGTGCGCGCTACCAGGACGACGACGCGGCTGACTACTTCTCGCGGCTGACTACTTCTCGCGACTACGGACGGCCTTCGGCATCATCGCGACCGTCGAGACCGCGCCGGTGGCGTACCGCTTCCACAGCCGACCCGGCTGCTGGGCGACCCGGCCGAGCCACTCCAGGCCGTACTTGCGCATCCAGGCGGGCGCGCGCTTTTCGTCGCCGACGATGTAGCCGAACCACCCGCCACACGTCAGGACCAGCGCGTTCGGCAGGTCGCCGTAGTGCCGGCCGACCCACAGGGCCTCGAACGGCATGCCCAGGCCGAGTACCAGCACGTCGTAGTTCGCGGATCGCAGCCGCTCGAACACCGGCGCCCAGTCGGAGTGGTAGCCGTGCTCGGTGAGGACGATGTCGAGATAGTCCTCGCGGTCCATGACCTCGCCCGCGGCCGCCGACAGCCCGTCGGGACCGCCGAGCAGTGCCACCCGGACCGGCCGCCCGAGATGCTGGTGCATCGCCTGGAATGTCTCCCAGCCGAGGTCAGTCGTCGGGTGCCGCTCGACGGAATGGGCTCCGGCGAGGCGCATGAGCGCGATCACCGACACGCCGTCGGCGTAGGTGAGGTCGGCGAGTTGCATGGCCGATACGAATTCGTGATCGTGCCGGGCGTTCAGACCGCCTACGTGGCAGGCGAAGGCCAGCGTGGGTTTCTGCCCGGCCTGCGCGGCCGCGGTCGCCGCGATGGCAGGCCCCAGCTCGGCTCTGGGCAGGTCGAGAACCCGGAACGGGCCGACGGGGACGGTGCGGTACGCAGGGGGAGCGGCCGCTTCAGAGGTCACGGATTCCTCCGCTGTGACTGGCGTGACGGGATGGGGAAGATCCACCGGCGCCCATCCTTGCACGCTCGCCCCGGAGGGTGGCGTTGCGGAATGGGCCCGTGACTCGCGCGTGGTTGCATGAGGACGCTACCGTCCACCCAACGCGCCGGATGGCCGTGCCTGTGCCGGGTGGGGTCATAATGGGAAGCCGACCATGGTCATGCCGCCTGTTGCCTCGTTGTCTGGGGTGAGAGCAGCGCGATTCGTGCGCGCCGCGTCCGTCCGGAAGGAAACCCATCGTGACCACCACCGCTCCGGGGCGGTCCGAGAGCCCTGCGGGTGAGGTAACGCTGGTGAGCGCGTCCGAGGATTGGGTGGAGCGGTCGCCGCGTACCCGTCCGCCGGCCCGCTTGCAGCGCTGGGTCCGGACTATGCGGATCGTCCTGGTCGTACTCGACTTCGCGAGCTGCATCGTGGCTGCCCAGGTGTCCATGGCCCTCTGGGATCGGTCCCGGGCCGGGATCCCGCCCGAGCTCTTCGTCTGGATCATCTGGATCGGCCTGCCGCTGACCTGGGTCCTGCTGCTGTTCGCGCACGGGGCCTACGAGGCGCGGTACCTGGGCCTCGGCCCGGACGAGTTCAAGCGCGTCTTCAAAGCCGTCATCTCGCTGACCGCCGTGATCTGCTTCGTCCTGTTCACCCGCAAGCTGCTGGTGTCCCGTGGCGCGGTCGGCACGCTGCCGATCTTCATGCTGACGTTCGCACTCGGCGGCCGGTTTCTCGCGCGCAAAGGCCTGCATTTCGCGCGCCGCCGGGGCCGGGCCGCGCAACGGCTGCTGCTTGTCGGCACGCTCGGCGAGACCCTGTCGGTGTACCGGACGGCGACCCGCAATCCGCATGCCGGCCTGATCCCGGTGGGCATCTGCCTCACCGAGCCGACGGCCGAGACGCCAGCGCTGCCGATCCCGGTGCACAAGGGGTCGTCCGACGTCACCGAGTGGGTGGGCGAGGACGGGGCCGACACGATCGCGGTCTGCGGTAGCCGGGGAGTCGGATCCGAGGCGCTCCGCCGCCTGGCCTGGCAGTTGGAGGGCACCGGCATCGGGCTCGTCGTCGCGCCCTCGCTGACCGACATCGCCGGTCCCCGGGTGCACATCCGTCCGGTCGAGGGCCTGCCGCTGCTGCACGTGGAAGAGCCGACGGTGTCCGGCCTGGGCTGGCTGGCCAAGAGCGTCGCCGACCGGACCGCCGCGGCCGTGGGGCTGCTCATGCTCAGTCCGCTGTTCGGCGTGACCGCGCTGATCATCAAGATGACCGACCACGGCCCGGTGTTCTTCCGCCAGGAGCGGGTCGGGCGGGGCGGGCAGTCGATCCGGGTGTGGAAGTTCCGCACCATGTACGTCGACGCCGAGGAGCGGCTCAAGCAGCTTCTCGTCACCAACGAGACCGACGGCCTGCTGTTCAAGATGAAGGACGATCCGCGGATCACCAAGGCCGGCCACTGGCTGCGCCGGCTCTCGATCGACGAGCTGCCCCAGCTCATCAACGTGCTCGTCGGCGAGATGTCGCTGGTCGGACCACGGCCACTGCCCGTGAAGGACGAGGAGTTCCTCGGGGACGTGCGGCGGCGGCTGCTGGTACGGCCGGGGATCACGGGCCTGTGGCAGGTGTCGGGCCGGTCGAACCTGTCGTGGGAGGACGCGGTCCGCCTCGACCTGTACTACGTCGACAACTGGTCGCCGATGTTCGACCTGATGATCCTGTGGAAGACGCTCTTCGCAGTCCTCCAGCGCGACGGCGCGTACTGACCCTCCGCCCGCACCCCCGCGCCCTCCGCCCGGCGTCCCGCGCCCGGCCGTCCACCTGCGCGAAGTGCGGTAACTCCGGCCGGTCCTGGCCGGTCGTGGTTACCGCACTTCGGTGGGGAACTCTGGTCCTGTGCGCGCTCGCTGGCCCATGATGAGGCCGTGAACCCGTCCGGAGTCGCGGCAACGGCAGGCGTCGTCACGGCGCTCGCCGTGGCTGTCGTCGCCGTGGTCCGGTTACGCGCCCGGCGGACCATCGCCACACCCGCCCAGCGGGCCACCTACGAGGTGCTGCACACCGCGAGCCTTGCCGCCCCGCCGCTGCGCCAGGGACTGACCGAGGCGTCCGCCGCCAAGGCGATCCGGCACCTGGCCGCGCTGCTCGGGGCGCGATCCGTGGGGCTGCTCGGCGAGTCCTCGGTGCTGGCGTGGGAGGGGCCCGGATCCCACCATCGCGCCCAGCTCATCGCCGCCGCAGCCGCCGTGACGGACAGCGGTCGGGCGACGATCCTGCGCGCGGCCGAACTCGTCTGCGACCGGCTGGACTGCCCGGTCACCGGCGGGGTCCTGGTGCCCCTGACCAGCGGCGACGAGATCGTGGGCGCACTGGTCGCGCTGATCGACGACGAGCCGGCGCCCGGCCTCGTGCGCGCTGCGATCGAGACCGGGAACTGGGTGTCGGCCCAGCTGGCGCTCGCCGACCTGGACGCCTCGCGCGATCGCCTCGCGCAGGCCCAGGTGCGGGCGCTGCGGGCGCAGATCAGTCCGCACTTCATCTACAACGCGCTGTCGGCGATCTCCTCGCTGGTCCGGACGGATCCGGAGCGCGCCCGTGAACTGCTGCTCGAATTCGCCGAGTTCACCCGGTACAGCTTCCGCGCGCACGGCGAGTTCACGACGCTCGCCGAGGAACTGCGCTCCATCGACCGCTACTTGCTGATCGAGCGGGCCAGGTTCGGCGAGCGGCTTCAGGTCAGGCTGCGGGTCGCGCCCGAGGTGCTGCCCGTGGCCGTGCCGTTCCTGTGCCTGCAACCGCTGGTGGAGAACGCGATCCGGCATGGGCTCGCCGGCAAGCCCGGGGTGGGGCAGATCAGCATCGTGGCCGAGGACGCGGGCGCCGAGTGCCTGATCAGCGTCGAGGACGACGGGGTCGGGATGGATCCGGACCGGCTGCGGGCCACACCCACGGCCGGCCAGCACGACGGCCAGCACGTTGGGTTGGGCAACGTGGACGACCGGCTGCGGTCGGTCTTCGGCGACGGATTCGG
The DNA here is from genome assembly GCA_025963185.1 of Actinomycetes bacterium. Taxonomy (GTDB): domain Bacteria; phylum Actinomycetota; class Actinomycetes; order Mycobacteriales; family Cryptosporangiaceae; genus RYN-140. The sequence continues at coordinate 762 of JAOPVE010000149.1, read as the reverse complement.
GCTGGTGGTCGAGACCGCCCCCGGCGCGGGGACGAAGGTGAGCCTGCGGGTGCCGAAGTTCCACACGGGGGTGCGTGCCTCGTGACGTTCACCGCGCTGGCCGTCGACGACGAGCCCCTCCAGCTCGACGAGCTGGTCTACCTGCTGAAGGGCGACGAGCGGATCGGCGAGATCCGCACCGCCGCCGACTCCACCGAGGCCCTCCGCCAGCTCCGGGACCGGCGCTTCGACGTGGTGTTCCTCGACATCCGGATGCCCGGCCTGGACGGGCTCGAACTGGCGAGGGTGTTGCGCCAGTTCGCGGATCCGCCGGCGATCGTGTTCGTCACCGCCCACGACGACAGGGCCGTGGACGCCTTCGACCTCGGCGCGGTCGACTACCTGCTCAAACCCCTCCGGGCGGATCGCCTCGCCGAGTCCCTGCGGCGGGTCTCGCACGGCCGGATGCTCGACGGCGCCCGGCCTCCCCAGTCCGCCGGTGAGGTGATCCCCGTTGAGCTGGGCGGCACGACGAAGCTGGTACCGCGGGCGTCGGTGCACTGGGTCGAGGCGCAGGGCGACTACGCGCGCCTGCACACGGCCGAGGGCAGCCACCTGGTCCGGATCTCGCTCGCGCTCCTCGCCGAGCGCTGGGCTGACGCGGGCTTCGTGCGGATCCACCGCTCGTACCTCGTTGCCCTCGGGGTGATCACCGAGCTGCGGGTGACGGCCTCGGGGCACCTCGTGGTGGTGGACGGGCACGAGCTGCCGGTCAGCCGCCGC
>JAOPVE010000124.1 GCA_025963185.1 Actinomycetes bacterium | reverse complement strand
ACGACGTGCCCGTGCTCGGCGATGAACTCGACGATCGCCTCGACCTGCTCCTCCTGGTACCCGAGCGAGCGCAGGGCACCGGGGACCGTCTGGTTGACGATCTGCATCGAGCCGCCGCCGACCAGCTTCTTGAACTTGACCAGCGCGAGGTCGGGCTCGATGCCGGTGGTGTCGCAGTCCATCATCAGGCCGATCGTGCCCGTGGGCGCGAGGACCGAGGCCTGCGCGTTCCGCCAGCCGTTCTGCTCGCCGATCTTCAGGCAGGCCTGCCACTGCCGGGTCGCCTCGCGCAGGATCGCCTGGTCGCTGGCGCCGAGTGGCCGGACCTCGTCGTTCGCCGCCGCGTGCTTGCGCATGACCCGCCGGTGCGCGTCGGCGTTGCGCTGGTAGCCGTTGTACGCGCCGACGATGCCCGCGAGCTCGGCCGACCGCCGGTACGCGGTGCCCGTCATGAGCGAGGTGATCGACGCGGCGAGGCTCCGCCCGCCGTCGGAGTCGTAGGCGTGCGCGGTGGCCATCAGCAGCGCGCCGAGGTTGGCGTACCCGATGCCGAGCTGGCGGTAGTTGCGGGTCGTCTCGGCGATCGCCTCGGTCGGGAAGTCGGCGAAGCAGATCGAGATGTCCATCGCCGTGATGACGATCTCGACGGCCTTGACGAAGGTGGCCGCGTCGAAGGTTCCACCGGGCTGGAGGAACTTCATCAGGTTGAGCGACGCGAGGTTGCAGGACGAGTTGTCCAGGCTCATGTACTCGCTGCACGGGTTCGAGGCCGTGATCCGCCCGGTCTCGGGGTTGGTGTGCCAGTCGTTGATCGTGTCGTCGTACTGGATCCCCGGGTCGGCGCACTCCCACGCGGCCGTCGCCATCTTCCGGAACAGGCGGCGGGCGTCGACGTTCTCGATGACCTGGCCGTCCAGGCGCGCGCGCAGGCCGAACTCCGTGCCGTCCTCGACCGCCTTCATGAACTCGTCCGACACCCGGACCGAGTTGTTGGCGTTCTGGTACTGGACGCTCGTGATGTCCTTGCCGCCGAGGTCCATGTCGAACCCGGCGTCGCGCAGGACCCGGATCTTGTCCTCCTCGCGCGCCTTGAGGTCGATGAAGTCCTCGATGTCGGGGTGGTCGACGTCGAGAACGACCATCTTCGCCGCCCGCCGGGTCGCGCCGCCGGACTTGATCGTGCCCGCCGAGGCGTCCGCGCCGCGCATGAAGCTGACCGGACCCGAGGCGGTGCCGCCCGAGGACAGCAGCTCCTTCGACGAGCGGATCCGCGAGAGGTTCAGCCCCGCGCCCGATCCGCCCTTGAAGATGAACCCCTCCTCCCTGTACCAGTTGAGGATCGAGTCCATCGAGTCGTCCACCGACAGGATGAAACACGCGCTGACCTGCTGCGGCGCGCTCGTGCCCACGTTGAACCACACCGGCGAGTTGAAGCTGAACACCTGGTGCAGCAGCATCCAGGTCAGCTCGTGCTCGAAGACCTCGGCGTCGGCCGGAGTGGCGAAGTAGCCGTTCTCGCGGCCGCCCTTCACGTAGGTCAGCACGACCCGGTCGATGAGCTGGCGCAGGCTGTGCTCGCGCGGCGGGGTGCCGACCGCGCCGCGGAAGTACTTGGTGGTGACGATGTTCGCCGCGTTCACCGACCAGAAGTCCGGGAACTCGACGCCGCGCTGCTCGAAGTTCACCGAGCCGTCGCGCCAGTTCGTCATCACGACGTCCCGGCGCTCCCAGGTGACCTCGTCGTAGGGATGCACACCCTCGGTCGTGTAGACACGGCCGATCGTCAGGCCACGTCCGTTCTTACCCGCCCCCTGCGCGCTCTTGGACTCCCGCCCCCGCGTGCCCCGTGAGGCGCCGACCGCTTCGGTCATTGTTCCCCCTCGCCTTTCCTTCACTCTGAAGATGGATGGGCGTGCTCGCCCAAGTCGATGGCGGCCGCGCGTCCCGGCATTCGCCCGCGGACCGGGATGGCCGGCCGGTACCGGCGTCAGACGCCGGTGTGTGCCGGGACCGCGACCCCGGCCGGTGGCGGCAGGTCTTCGGGTGGCAGCTTCCCCTGCGGATCGCCGCCCGGCGGCCCGCCCGCACCCTCCGCGGCCGAGCCACGGGCGCTCACCCGGGCACCGGCCGCCCCGCCTGACGTGCTGTTTCCCGCTGTGTTGCTGGCGGGCGTGCCGCCGTCCGCCGGTGGGGTGGCCGTGGGGCCGGGCACCGGGCGGGCGTCGCGCAGGGCCGCGATCTCGGCCTCGAAGTCCTCCAGCGAGGAGAACGACCGGTAGACGCTGGCGAAGCGCATGTACGCGACCTCGTCGAGTTCCCGCAGCGGCCCGAGGATCGCCAGGCCGACATCGTGCGACGGCACCTCGGCTGATCCGGTCGCGCGGATCGCCTCTTCGACGCGGTGCGCGAGAACCGCCAGCGCGTCGTCACTCACGGGCCGCCCCTGACACGCCCTGCGGACCCCCGCGATCACCTTCGGGCGGCTGAACGGCTCGCTGACCCCGCTGCGCTTGACGACGGCGAGGACCGCCTCCTCGACGGTCGTGAACCGCTTGCCGCACTCCGGGCAGGATCGCCGGCGGCGGATCAGCTGGCCTTCCTCGGCCTCACGCGAATCGACGACGCGGGAGTCGGGGTGCCTGCAATACGGACAGCGCACGACAACCCTCCCTCACCCTCGGTCAACATGCCCCTGGGTGGTCCTGTGCATAGATCTGTGCAGAAGCTGTGCACGACCTGTGGGGAACCGACCCCTACCTGTGGAGGACTTACAGCGATGTAACTACTACATCTAGGGGTAGGACGGTATTCCGCCGCGAGCCCGCGCGCAAGCACCCCCGCCGCGCCACGCCGCCGTGGCGCGCCGGTGCGACGAGAGCCACAGCGCCCACCCCCGCGATTCTCACTGCGAGTGACCACTCTGGCGAGCCGCGTGACCGTCAGCGCGACGGCAGGATCAGCTGCTGGCCGACCTCGATGCGCGTGCCGTTCAGCCCATTGAGCTGGCGGATCGCCTCGACGGCCTCGCGCCGATCGGCGCCGGGTAGCTGACGGGCTGCGATCGTCCACAGCGTGTCGCCCTCGTGAACTACAACCGCGTGATCGCCCCGGGTAGTCCACACGCCGGGAGTCGCCTTCGACGCTGCCGCGATACCGGCGAACGCGAGCGACGCGATCGCCACCACAGCCACCTGCACGGCCAGCCGCCCGCGCCGGGTCAGCCGGACGGGAACCCGCCGCCCGGGATCACCGTGCGTGCTGGCGGGTGCCGCGCGCAACGCGCTGCTCGCGCTCGCTCGCCGATCCGCCGGAGCGGGGTTGATCTGCGGTGTGCCCGCGCGGCCAGCCGTCGGCACGGACCGCACCCCGGCGCCCGCGCGCTGCACGCCCCCGATCAGGTAGAGCGACCTGCGCTCACCGGACCGCACCACCCGCAGGTGCGTACGGGCTGAACCATGCTCGGCCCGGCGCTCGCGCACCCGCCCCTGCCTGCTGTTCTCCACTGCCGCCAGCCCCCCGGCCCGCTGCCTTGCCACGCTCATCGCGACCTCCCCGGTGCCTCTCGTGACGTCCGCCTGGTCGAACACACGTTCGATCGAACGGACGTACGATGTTTACCAGGTGGAACTGACAAAATCGAGAAACACGGCGTGTTCTTCGAACACTTGTTTGAAGGCGAGTGGCGCACGCGCTAGCGTTGTCCACATTGCGGAGCCGTCGTCGGCACCGTGGGTATCGGGTCGAGGGCAGGGAGTCCACGTGGCAAAGCGCGCGCGCGAGGCGCAGGCGGCAGCAGCAAGCGAAGACGCGGGCACCGGCGCGGGGGCCCCGATCGCGTTCCCCGACGCCGCGCCCGACGTGGCCGGCCTGACGACCAGGCAACGGCGCATCCTGGAGGTCATCCGCGACTCGGTGGAGCGCCGGGGCTATCCGCCGAGCGTCCGCGAGATCGGCGAGGCCGTCGGGCTCACCTCGCCGTCGAGCGTGTCCTACCAGTTGTCGAGCCTGCAGAAGAAGGGCCTGATCCGGCGGGATCCGAACCGGCCCCGCGCGGTCGACGTCCGCTCCCCCGCCGACCTTGACGACGCCGCCGAGGCCGAGCGCGCGGCGTCCAGGCCCGTGCCGGCGTACGTGCCGATGGTCGGCAGCATCGCCGCAGGCAGGCCGATCCTCGCCGAGGAGGCCATCGAGGACGTGTTCCCCCTTCCCCGGGAGATCGTCGGCGAGGGCAACCTGTTCCTGCTCAAGGTCGTCGGCGACTCGATGATCGACGCGGCCATCTGCAACGGCGACTGGGTGGTGGTGCGCCAGCAGCCGGTGGCCGAGAACGGCGACATCGTCGCGGCGATGATCGACGGCGAGGCGACCGTGAAGACGTTCCGCCGGCGCGACGGGCACGTGTGGCTGCTGCCGCACAACCCGGCGTACGCGCCGATCCCCGGTGACGACGCCACGATCCTCGGCCGGGTCGTAACGGTCCTGCGCCGCCTCTGACCCCGCGCCGAGGCGCATGACGAGAACCGAAGTGCGGTCACTTCCGCCGGTCCTGACCGGCGGAAGTGACCGCACTTCGCGCGTGCGCGGGATCTTACGTAGATCACCGGATGTGGCAGGCGTACGCGGTGTCACGCTGCGGCGACACACCGCGCGGCGGCCTCGGGGCCACCCGGGTGGACGCATGGGTTCACCATGCGATCAATACGGCGGCACGCGGCCGCCGCTGGCCCGGCAGCGCCACCGCGAGCGCGCTGCTGGCCACCGCCGTCCCAGCATTAGCCATCTGGATGCCGCCGCGCCCGTCGCCGCTGCCGGTCCACTGGAGCGCGATGAGGCCGCTGTCCGGCGGCCTGGGAGAGGCCTCAATCGGTCACAACGCGGACGGACGCC
>JAOPVE010000111.1 GCA_025963185.1 Actinomycetes bacterium | reverse complement strand
ACGGCATCGGACGGCAACGGCGCCGACGACAGCGGCGGGAAGAACGGCAGCGGCAGTGGGCAAGGCAGCGGCGACGGGCCCGGGCACCACTGAGCCTCTCGGGATCGGCGAAAAGGGCAGAAAACAGGAACAATGCCCAACGAGGACCGGTCCGGAGTGGGCCGGCAGCCGAGGGGAGCCGTGACGAGCGCACCGACGACCGATCCGGCGGGTGAGGCCGGCCAGGATCCCGGCGGGTCCGTCGACTCCGAGCCGGTGGCGGGGGAGGGCGCGGGCTGGACCGTCCTCGCCGAAGCGGGGCACGTCCCCCAGCCGGACCGGCCGGTCTCGTGGCGCCGGATCGTCGTCCAGTCGGTCCTGGCCACCATCGCCCTGTTGTCGGTGGTGGCGGGGGCGGGCACCTTCGCGGCCCGGCGCGCCGCCGAGCTGGAATCGGTCAACGACGCGCTTCAGGTCACCGATCTCCTGGCGCGGGCGGTCGTCATTCCCCACCTCGAGGACGCGCTGCTCTCCGCGGATCCGGCGACGGCGGCCGCGGCGGTCGCGAAGCTCGACCCGGTGATCCGCTCGGGGGTGCTCAGCGGGTCGGTGGTGCGGGTCAAACTGTGGAGCGCCACCGGCCGGATCGTGTACGCCGACGAGTCCCGGCTGATCGGCGACACGTTCACCCTCGACGCGGACCAGCGCGCGGTGCTCGCCTCCCCGCGGATCCGTGGTGACGTCAGCGACCTCAAACGGCCCGAGAACCGGTACGAGGTGACCGAGCGCAAGCTCCTCGAGGTGTACCGGCCGGTGTGGACCCCGTCCGGGAAGCCGCTGCTGTTCGAGACGTATCTGCGCTACGACGCGGTGACCTCCCGCAGCACCCAGCTCTGGCGCGGCTTCGCGGGGATCACGATCTCCAGCCTGCTGCTGCTCGTCGTGCTCCAGGCCCCGCTGATCTGGGCGCTCGTGGGCCGGTCCAGGCGGGCACAGCGGCAGCGCGAACTGGCCCTGGACCGGGCGGTGTCCGCGTCCGACGCCGAGCGCCGGCGGATCGCCGCGACCCTGCACGACGGGGCCGTGCAGGATCTCGTCGGCAGCGCGCTGGTGGTCGCCGGAGCCGCGGATCGCGCCCGCGCGCACGGCGAGGACGAGCTCGCGGCGAGCCTGGACACCGCGGCCGGGACGGTCCGGGCGAGCGTCGGCGGGCTCCGGTCGCTGCTGGTCGACATCTATCCGCCGAGCCTTCGCGACGCAGGCCTGGCCGCGGCCCTGAACGACCTGGTCGCGAGCGTGCGGGCGCGGGACATCGACGTGCGGCTGCGGGTGCCGTCCGGGCTGGAGCTCTCGCCGCGGGCCGAGGCGGCGATCTTCCGCGTCGCGCAGGAGTGCCTGCGCAACGCCGCCCGGCACTCCGGTGCCCGGACCGTCTCGGTCACGGTCACCCCCAACAGCGTGACCTCCGACAGCGTCACCCCCGAGAGCGTGACCTCCGACAGCGGGATCGCCCGGCTCGAGGTGGCCGACGACGGCTGCGGCTTCGATCCGGCGGCGGCGCTGGCGAACCCACCCGAAGGGCACTTCGGGCTGCGCCTGCTCGCCGACCTGGCGAGGGACTCGGGCGCCGCGCTGTCGGTCGCCTCCGCGCCGGGCGAGGGCACCCGCTGGCGGCTGGAGGTGCCCGCCGGATGAGCGTGATCCGGGTGCTGCTGGCCGACGACCATGCGGTGGTGCGGGCCGGGCTCGCGTCCCTGCTGGAGCACGCCGAGGGGATCGAGGTAGCCGGCCAGGCACCGGACGGCGAGACCGCGGTCCGGCTCGCGCTCGAACTCCGGCCGGACCTCGTCCTCATGGACCTGTCGATGCCGGTCCTCGACGGGATCGAGGCGACCCGGCGGCTCACCCGCGAGCTGCCGGGGATCCCCGTGCTGGTGCTCACCTCGTTCGGCGATCGCGAGCGGGTGAACGACGCGCTCGACGCCGGGGCGACGGGGTATCTGCTCAAGGACGCGGATCCGCGGGATTTGGTGGCCGCGGTGCGCTCGGCGGCCCGGGGTGAGGCCCCCCTGGATCCGCGGGTCGCCCGCGCGCTGTTGCCCGGCGGCCGCCCGGTGCTGCCGCCCGAGCCTCCCGATGCCGAGGCCGCGCAGCTCAGTCCGCGCGAGCTCCAGGCGCTGCGGCTGGTCGCCCGGGGCATGGCGAACAAGCAGATCGGCCGCGCGCTGGGGATCACCGAGCGGACGGTCAAGGTCCACCTCGGCAACGCGTACCGGCGGATCGGGGTCAACGACCGCACGTCCGCCGCGCTCTGGGTCAAGGAGCACCTCCCGGACGGGCCGCCGCCCGAGCACCGAACCTAGCGCCTGTTGGAGACCGGCGCCGAACCCTCGGCGGCGCCGCGGAGGTGCTCGGCCAGAGACCTTCAAACAGGCACTAATACCAAGGTCTTAAGAGTTTTCCGAGAGTTCCGCGACCGAACCTTTCGTTCTGACGAAAGGACGTGCCGTGTCAATTCCAGTCCTCCGGACGATGAAGTCCCGGGCCTCTGTTGCCCTCGGCGGCTCGGCCACCCTCGTACTGGCCCTGGCGCTGGGAGCGGCGGCCGCGGTGATCACGCCGAGTGCGCCCCGTGTGGGCAGCCTCGTGCAGGTCGGGCCGCTCGCCGACGGCGGTTTCCCCGCCTGGTACCGCGACAGCAACAACGTGCGCCTCGAGGCGTGCCTGACCCAGGACGACCCGCTGTGCCCCACCCCGCCGGGCAGCGTCCCCAACCCGAACGCGCCGGTGTCCTTCCCCGGCAACTTCCCCGACGAGCTCTTCTACCAGCTGGCCGGCGCGACCGTGACCATGTCGAACGGCGTGCAGGCCACGATCGGCATGGACCTGGAGGGCGCCTTCGCCACCGGGGCCGTGATCGACGGCGACCAGATGGTGTTCGGCCGGATCCGGATCCGCTTCAACGCCCCCGCGGGTGAGAAGTTCCGGATCATCCACCCGTACGGCGTCGACGAGATCGTGGCGGACGCGGTCAAGGGCGTGAACATGACGCAGGACGTGGGCCTCACGCCCGGCGCGTTCGGCGGCGCTCTCAAGAGCCGGATCGGCCCGTTCCTGCGCTGGGATCCCTCGGTCGCCCCCGCGGCGCCGGCCGGGTACGTCGGCAATCCGGGCGTCGACCACAAGGTGGTGGGCAGCCCGTACAACACCAACTTCGTCCGGATCGAGCGGATCGACGACGCCGGCAACGTGCTCGCCGACCTGGGCGGCACGGACGTGTTCAGCCTCCAGGGCCGCCTCGCGACCAACGCCGGGGTCGACGTCGACCAGGCCACCTACACGTCGAACGCCGACGGGACCGGCTTCGTCGAGGTGTACGCCACCTCGGAGCCCGGCCAGGCGATCCAGGTCGCGGGCAACGCCGCCCTCGGCTTCCGCTCGACCCGGCTGCGGGGCAGCAACGGCCACTACTACGGCCGGTTCCCGGTCACCAGGTCCGTGCCGGACGGCACCTCGATCGAGGTCGTGAACGCCAGCGACACCCCGGTCGCCCGCAAGACGAAGCCGCTCACCGACGTGGTGACCGTCAGCGGGGTGCGCTACGACGCCGACGCGAACACCCTCGCCGTCACCGCGTCGTCCAGCGACAAGGACAGCAGCCCCGGCGTACTGAGCGTCACCGGATTCGGCCCGATCGGGTCCGCGCCGTTCCCGAACGTCGCCGCGCCGCCGGCCACCGTGACCGTCACGTCCAGCAGTGGCGGATCGACCACGGTCCCCGTCTCCGGCACCGGCGCGCTGTTCCTGCCGGACGCCCCGATCGCCGCCGCGCTGGCCCCGTCCGAGGCCGCGCTGGGCCAGCGGGTCGTGCTCGACGGAACCGGATCCGCGGGGGAGATCGACACCTGGGCCTGGACCCAGACGTCCGGCCCACCGGCCACCCTGACCGGCGCGAACACCGCACAGGCGAGCTTCGCGCCGAGCGCGCTGGGCAGCTACACGTTCGAGCTGACCGTGACCGGGCCCGGCGGCACGTCCGCCCCGGCTTCGGTGACGATCACGGCGACCAGCGTGCAGCCGCCGACCGCGAGCGCGGGCCCGGACCAGACCGTGGTGCGGGGCAGGGCCGTGACGCTCGACGCCTCGGCGACCAAGGCCATGGACACGGTCACCTGGTCGCAGGTTTCCGGACCGGCCGTCACACTGAGCAACCCGGCCGCCGTCAAGCCGACGTTCACCTACCCGCTCATGCCGCTCCCCGCGGCCCCGGGACCGAACGCCAGCTACGTGCCGAACAACGCCCCGGTCGTCCTGCGGGTCACCGCGACCGGACCGGGCGGAACGGCCACCGACGACGTGGTGATCAGCCCGCAGCCGGAGACGATCTCGGGCATCACCGCCCGGTACCGCACCCGGCAGGAGTACCGGATCACCGGGACGACGAACCTGATCGCCGGCCAGCGGATCGTGGTGGTCCTGGGCAGCGCGGGCACCGGTCAGGTGATCGGATCGGCCACAGTGGACGCGGTGGGCGCGTTCGCGGTCCGGGCCACCACCCCGGTACCCGGCAGCAGCACGACGATCAGCGTGCTCTCGGCGACCGGCGGGCGGGTGCTCGGGTTCCCGCTCACGATCACCAACTGATCGCAGCCTGATCCCGGCGCTGGCCGGGTAGCCGGGCGCCCCGGTCCGCCGTCACGGTGGGCCGGGGCGCTCTGCTGTGCGCAGGATCTCGGCGATCCGCTCGGCGCCCGCGGCGAGGTAGCGGCGGTAGGTCGTGAGGGGGAGTCCGAGCAGGTCCGCGGCGGCCTGCTGGGTGGGCGCGGGCTGGAGATAGGTGTGGTGCAGCACGCGGTGCAGGCGCCGGTCCCGCGGACTGGCGTCGAGCGCCGACACGGCGTCCCGGATCGCCTGCTGGAGCCCGGCCACGCTCTCGGCCAGGCCGGTCCGCAGCAAGGGGGAGGCGGCGAGCCGCGCGGGCCGGGTGAACTCCCGCAGCGCGTCCCGGACCGCGGCCGCGAACTCGGCCTCGTCCAGCCCCGGCGGCTGCTCAGCGGCGGGGTACTCGGCGGCGGGGTGCTCGGACGGCGATCCGGCGATCTCGCGCTCGGCGAGCAGGGCCAGCCACGCGACCGGCGGGGTCGCGCGCCAGTCGTGCCCGTACACGCCGTACCGGTGGCCGCCGACGGTGAAGTCCGCCTCGGGCAGGCGCGCCAGGTCGGTGTACTCGCAGGCGGCGGCCCACGCGTCCGGATCTGCGTACGGCAGGAACGTGAACGCCAGGTTCGGCGCCGTGAGGTAGTGCCTGACCAGATGCAGCGTGATCGTGGCCTGGGCCGCCGAGAACTGCTGGTAGACGGACCTGTCGAGCCAGAACCGGATCAGCGTCGCCCGCTCGCCGTCGCGCAGCGGCGCCCGCCGTTCCAGGTACCGGCACGCCGAGTCCACGGCCGGATCCGCGGCCCGCGCCCCAGCGTCCATGGTGGACAGTTCCAGGACCGTGACGAACCCCTCGCCGTCGCCCGTCACGAGGGTCGCACCGGGCCGCTCGCGGAACCAGTACACGGCCAGTTCGGCGGACTCCGCGCCCTCGTGCTCGGCGACCATCGCGCGCAGGGCGGACCAGTCGCCGTCGTTCCCCTGCCGCAGCCCGGCGCTGTTCTGACCGGGGCTGTTCTGACCCGGCCGGAGCATTGCCAGGAACGGGGCGAGTACGGGGCTGTGCCGGTGCAGGTAGGCGAAGTCCGCGAGCACCGCCTGCTGGGCGGCGGGTCCCGCGCCGGTGAATCGCCGCTGGTAGTAGGACCCGGCGCGGTGGTGCAGTTCGCGGTACCGATCCGGGTGGCGCCAGCGGATCTCGGCCGCGAGCGCCTCGCGCGCCAGGTCGTGCGGGAACAGCCCGCGCCGCCCGTACTCGATGATCGACAGCTCGCGCAGCCACTCGAACTCCTCGCGCGCGTCGCCGTCGAGGAGCGCGGCCAGCAGCGGTTCGGTCAGTTCGCTCACCAGCGCGGCCGCCTCCAGGGCCGCCCGGTGCCGGGGGCTCGGGACCGTCCCGAGCAGCACCCCGAGCAGGGCGGTCAGGACCTCCGGATCCTCGGTCAGCGCCACCGCCTCACCCCGCTGCGCGCACACGTCCGCGGCGAGGGCCAGCGCCAGGGGGTGGCCGTGCGCGCACTCCAGCGCGGTGGCGAGTCCCTGCTCGGGGACCCCGCGCCCGGCCAGCAGCGCCCGGCTCTCGTCCTCGCCGAGCGGCCCCAGCCGGATCGGGTGCAGCAGCTCCCGCCACCCCGGATCCGCGAGCCACGCTGGATCCGGTCCGTCCCGCCCGGCGACCAGGGCGATCGCGTCGTCGCGCAGGTTCGCCAGCAGCCAGTCGCGCAGGCCGGACAGCTGCTCGGCGGTGTCGACGGCGACCAGCGTTCTGGGCTGGTCGGGCGGGGTGGCGGCGAGGGCGTCCGGATCCCGCCCGTCGATCCAGTGGACCGTGCGCCCCGTTTGCTCCCCGCGCCGCGCCAGCTCACGGATCAGGCTCGTCTTGCCGATCCCACCGGGGCCGTGCACGAACACCACCGCACCCTGGCCCGGCGGATCGAACAGGGCCGTGACCTGGGCGAGCTCCGCGGCGCGCCCGACGAACGCGCGGCTGCGGGCCTGTGCGAGCCGATCGGCCAGCCGAGGCACCGTGTCCTCCCGTCCGGAGCGTCGGTGTCACTGTGCGTCGGTGTCACTGTGGTGAGCGCGGGCGCCGCTGTCAACGCGGGACGGTGACGCGCCGGCGGGGTCGATCCGGACGGGCCGGTTGCGTACGGTCACGATCCGTGATCACCAGGCGAAGGGTCCTGATCGGTGCCGCAGCAGTCGCCGGCGCCGGAGTCGCGGGTGCCGTGGCGGTCTCTGCGGCCGGGTTCGTGCCCAGCAGGGCGGCGATCGACCGCCGGCTCGGGCGCTGTAGCCCGCCGATCGCCGAGCCGCGGACCGCCGCGGGTCCGCTGGTGACCGGCCACTTCGCCTCGGCGAAGCTCGGCCGGGACGCGAGCTGGACCATCGCCTACCCGCCCGGCCACCAGCCCGGCGACCGGCTGCGGGTGATGCTCCTGCTGCACGGCGCCGGCTGGGGACAGCGCGGCTGGTTCGGCGCCATGCGCTTCCACCGCCACCTCGCGGACGCGGTGGCCTCGGGCGCGGCGCCGTTCGCCCTCGCTGCCGTGGACGGCGGCCCGCTGTTCTGGCACCCGCGGGCCGGCGGCGCCGATCCGCTGGGGATGCTCACCGGCGAGTTCCTGCCGCTGCTCGCCCGCCACGGGCTGCTGGTGCCAGCCGCGCCGTCCGCTGCTGTCCCTCCCGGCCGGCGGATCGCCGTGCTGGGGTGCTCGATGGGCGGCTACGGGGCGCTGCTGCTCGCCGAGACCTGGCCCGGACTGTGTGCGGGCGTGTTCGCCAGCAGCCCGGCCGTGTGGGACACCGACCCCGGCGGCGGCGCGTTCGACTCGGCGGCCGACTTCGCCCGGCACGACGTGCTGTCCCGGGCCTCGGCGCTGCGCGGACAACAGGTCCGGATCTGGTGCGGCGCCTCGGATCCGCTGCGTTACGCCGCCCGCCAGCTCGCCGACCGGGTCCCGACCGCGACCCTGCGGATCAGCGAGGGCTGCCACGATCCGGTCTTCTGGGAGCACCTCGCCCCCGAGCAACTCCGCCTCGCCGCCACAGCCCTCGCCTGACCACCGCCGCCCCTTCCGGAAGTGCGGTAATTGGGGCCGGTCCTGACCGGCCCCAGTTGCCGCACTTCCGCGAGGTTTGGTCCGCGGGTTTAGTCCAGGGTGAGCTTCAAGCCGAGGTGGGTGGGCTCGAAGCCGAGCGACTCGTAGAAGCGGTGCGCGTCCGGCCGCCGCGCGTCGGTGGTGAGCTGAACCAGCGCGCACCCGCGCTGGCGGGCCTCGGAGATCGCCCAGCGGACCAGCCTGCGGCCGAGCCCGGATCCCCGGCGGGAGCCACGCACGCGGACCGCCTCGATCTGGGCGCGCTCCGAGCCGATCCGGACCAGGTGCGGGATGAACGAGAGCTGAAGCGTCCCGACGACCTCCCCGGCCTCCTCGGCGACGACGAGCCGGTGCCGTGGATCCGCGGTGATCTGCTCGAAGGCCGACCAGTAGGCAGCATCGAGTGGATCCCCGGGCCGCTCCCGCGAAGCCCCCAGCGGATCGTCGGCGTACAGCGCGACGATCGCCGGGACGTCCTGTTCCCGCGCGTCGCGGATCAGCCCGTGCCAGTCACCCATCCCACCGAGTCTGCCGGGCCAGCGGTCAGGCGGCGGTAACGGGGTCGCCGGTGAGGGCCAGACGGATCGCCGAGCGGAGGCTTGCCGCCGTGAAGGGCTTGGCGAGGCAGCGGGCGCCGCGGGTGCGCCACAGGGCGGCGTCGATCTCCTCCTGGTGCGCGGTGAGCAGGACGGCGGGGACGTCCGCGCCGCCGAGCCGGAGGTCGGCGAGCAGCCCGTCGACGCGGTCCTCGCCGAGGTCGGCGGTAACCACGGCGAGGTCCGGGGTGCCGCGCTCGTGGACTGCCGTGAGCGCCGAGCGCGGGCCGTCGGCGAGGACGACCTCGTGACCGTCCGCGCTGATCCGTAGCTCGACGAGCGCGCGGATGTCCGCGTCGTCCTCGACCACCAGGATCCGCGCCATCGCCACCACCTTCACCGGGTCATGCGGGCCGCGGATCCGGAAGGCGCCGCACCGAGAGCATCGCGACCCCGGGCTGCGGCCAGGGGAGCGGGCCGGTTCCCATCGGGGAGCGGACGCCGATCCCCGAAGTGCGGTAACCGCGACCGGCGGGGACCGGCCGCGGTTAACGCACTTCGGCGTGGTGGATCGGTACGGACTGGCGGGCCAGCAACTCCCGCCACCGGAGCGCCCGGATCGCGGGACCAGCCTGCACGTCCGCGCCGATCCAGGCGGTGACCGGGCGGATCCCGTGCAGGGCGTTGACCACCCACACCTCGCGCCCGGTGAGGTCGCCGAGCTTGGCCTGCCGGTGCCGCACCCGCACCCCGGCGTCGGCCGCCAGGGCCTGGACCAGCCCGGACGTGACCCCGTCGAGCACTCGCAGGCGTGGCGACGGCGCGCAGAGCACCCCGGACTCCCACCACAGGACACTGGACGTGGCGCACTCGACGACCACCCCGTCACCCGTGGTGAGCAGCGCCTCGCCCGCCCCGGCTGCCTCGGCCCTGGCCCGGACCGCGGCGAGCCGCTTGAGGTCCGGGCCCTTGCGCCGGGGGTGGCGGCGCGGATCCGGGCCGTCGTGGACCCACACCACGACCCGATCCCGGATCGCCGGGGCGGGCCGGACCCGGACCTGGAGACGCGGCCCGCCGTCCGCCACGAGTTCGACCCGCGGGAACCACAGCCCCCGGGTGGGCAGCACGACCCGGACCGCGGCCCAGAACGCCGCCAGCTCCGCCGTCCCCACGAGCGGCGAGCAGGCGGCGGCGAACCGGTCCTGGTGGCGGGACAGTCCGCGGGCCGCGCCGCTCGCCACCAGCCACGAGTCGGCGGCGAGCAGCGCGCCGGTGTCCCGCGCGGACGGCCGGAGCCCGCCGCCCGGCGCCCACCGCAGCAACTGGCCGTTCACGCGCGGCCCTCGCTTCGCTCTAGCCGGCCTGACCCGGTCGCACTGCGCTTCTCGGTTCGCTCGCTCCGCTCGCTCACGTGCGGACCAGCGTGCCGTCCGGGGTGGTGCGCGAGCGGGGGATCCGGACCCGGCCGGGGAAGTCCGCGCCGAGCAGCCGCAGCACGGTGGTGGCCTTGACCGCGGTCTCCTCGAACTCGGCATCGGGATCCGAGAGCGCCACGATCGCGCCGCCCACGCCGTAGCTCAGGCCGGACGGCGTGACGACCGCGGTCCGGATCACGATGCTCAGGTCTGCCGTGCCGGTGAGCGAGAAGTAGCCGATGGCCCCCGAGTACACCCCCCGCGGTCCCTCCTCCAGCTCGTCGATGAGGTGCATCGTGCGGATCTTCGGCGCGCCGGTCATGGATCCGCCAGGGAAGGCGTGCCGGACACACTCGACGGCCGTGCGATCCGCGGCCAGAGTGGCCCGGACGGTGCTCACGAGCTGGTGGACCGACGCGAAGCTCTCGACGTCGAACAGCACGGGCACGTGGACGGACCCGACCTCCGCGGTGCGCCCGAGGTCGTTGCGCACGAGGTCGACGATCATCAGGTTCTCGGAGCGGTCCTTGGGATTGGTGGCCAGGTCGGCGCGCAGCAGCTCGTCGGCCGGGCCGTTCTCCCGCGGCCGGGTGCCCTTGATCGGCTTGGATTCCACGGTGCGGGTGCGGTCGATCCGCAGAAATCGCTCTGGGGACGTGCTGAGCACCGACAGCTCGCCGAAGCGCAGCAGGCTCGCGAACGGGGCCGGGCTGGTGCGGCGCAGGGTCTGGTAGGCC
>JAOPVE010000109.1 GCA_025963185.1 Actinomycetes bacterium | reverse complement strand
TGCTCGGCGGCCGAGATGAAGTAGGCGTCGACGGCCTCGACGTGCTTCGGGTCGGGCTCACCCCGCCAGCGGATCATGAACCGCTCCACGATCGTGCTGGCCTTGTCGATCTCCCGCTGCGGGATCGCCGGCAGGCCGATGCCGCGGGCCGACTGCGCGACGAACGAGAGAGTGGTGACCGAGATCCGGGCGAGGTCGATGCGGGCCTGCTCGTCGTCGATGTCGATGAGCTGGCCGAGGCCCCAGTACGGGGCGAGCATGGCCACGGCGCTCTGCACGTCGACGCGGATGTCGCCCGAGTGCACCGGGATCGGGAAGGGCTCGGCGGGCGGCAGGCCCGGCCCGAACTTGCCGTCGACCAGGAGCGCCCACACGTTCCCGAAGGAGACATTGCCGACGAGGTCCTCGATGTCGACCCCGCGATATCGCAGCGCACCGCCCTCGCGATCCGGCTCGGCGATATCGGTTTCGAACGCGACCACGCCTTCGAGACCCGGCTTGAACTCCTCGGCCATGGTGCAGCTCCCAGCGTCGTCGTGTCGTCCGGCCCCGCCGGCCGGTCCGCTCTATCTTGCAATGCTGGATACGGGGCCGCGAAGGGGGTCGGTTTTGTGACGTACGACATGTCACGGTTCGGACTCTTCACCGCCCAGGGCAGGATCGGAGGGTGACACTCCAAGGTCCCGATCCGGCAGCTGAGCAGCAACGGTCAGCCCAGCAGCGCCTGACCGAGATGCGGGCCGCCTACGCCAGGGCCGGGCTCGCCGAGCGCGATCTCGCGCCGACCTGGCTCGCGCAACTGGAGCGCTGGCTCGCCGAGGCCGTCGAGGCCGGAGTGACCGAGGCGAACGCGATGATCGTGGCCACGGCCAGCGCCGCGGGCCGGCCGAGCGCCCGGACCGTCCTGCTCAAGGGCCTGGACGAGCGCGGGCTCGTGTTCTACACCCACTACACCTCTCGCAAGGGCCGCGAGCTGGCCGAGAACCCGCAGGCCGGGGTGGTCTTCCCGTGGCACGCGATCGAGCGCCAGGTGCGGATCGAGGGCCGGGCCGAGCGGGTGGCCGAGGAGGAGTCCGACGCGTACTTCGCCAGCCGGCCCCACGGATCGCGGCTCGGGGCGCTCGCCAGTCCGCAGTCCGAGGTGATCGCGTCCAGGGACGTGCTGGAGCGCGCCGCGGCCGGCCTCGCCGTCCGCTACCCCGAGGGCGAGCCCGTGCCGCGGCCGGAGAACTGGGGTGGGATCCGGATCGTCCCCGAGTCCGTCGAGTTCTGGCAGGGCCGCCCGGACCGGCTGCACGACAGGCTGCGGTACCGGCTCGGCGGCGGGCGGTGGACCACCGAGCGGCTCGCCCCGTGACCCAGGTCAGCCAGTCCCGGTGGCGGCGGATCGTCATCGATGTCACCCCGCTGCGGCACCGCGACTTCCGCCGCCTGTGGCTGGGCAGCAGCATCTCGCTGATCGGCTTCCAGATGACCGCGGTGGCCGTCCCGGTGCAGATGTTCGCGATCATGCGGTCGTCGTTCTGGGTGGGCATGATCGGGGTGGCCGGGCTGGTCCCGCTCATCGTGTTCGGGCTCTGGGGTGGCGCGATCTCCGACGCGGTCGACCGCCGCACGCTGCTGATCAGCGCCGGGATCGTCACCTGGGGCTGCACCCTCGCCCTGCTGGTGCAGGCGCTGCTGGGGGTCCGCAGCCCGTGGCTGTTGCTCGGGCTCGTCGCCGTGCAGTCCGCGGGGTACTCGATCGGCTCGCCCGCCCGGAACGCGGTGATCCCGCGGCTGATCCCGTCCGCGGAGGTGGCGCCGGCGAACACGCTGAACTTCACCGCGAGCAACTTCGCGATGGTCCTCGGGCCGCTGCTCGCCGGGCTGGTGATCCGGCAGGGCTCGTTCGCCGCGGCCTACGCGGTCGACGCGGGCCTGTTCACGGTCGTGCTGTACGCGACGGTCCGGCTGCCGCATCTCGCGCCCGAGGGGGAGGTGCGGCGGCCGGGGCTGCGATCCGTGGTGGAGGGGCTCGCGTTCATCGCCCAGCGCCCGGTGCTGCTCATGTCGTTCGGCGCGGACATCGTCGCCATGGTCTTCGCGATGCCCCGGGCGCTGTTTCCCCAGGCCGCGGCGGAGCGGTTCGGCGGATCCGCAGCGGTGGGCTGGCTGTACTCGGCGATCGCGATCGGATCCGTGCTCGGCGGGCTCTCGTCCGGGTGGATGACCCGGGTCCGGCGGCAGGGGGCGGCGCTCGTGGTGGCGATCGCCGGGTGGGGCATCGCCGTGGCCGCGGCCGGGCTCGCCCGATCCCTGTGGATCGCCGTCGCGCTGCTCGCCGTAGCCGGGGCGGCCGACCTCGTCTCGGCGGTGTTCCGGCAGACGATGCTGCAGGTCTACGCCCCGGACGCGATGCGGGGGCGGCTCCAGGGCGTGTTCATCGTCGTGGTGGCGGGCGGGCCGAGGCTCGGCGACGTGCGCGCCGGGGCGACCGCGTCAGTCTTCGGGCTGACCGCGTCCTGGGTCGGCGGCGGGATCGCGTGCACGGTGATCGTGCTGGTCATGGCCCTGGTCTGGAAGCCGCTGGTCAGCTACCGATCGCCTGCGCCGCAATCGTGAGATCGGCCACGAGGCCGCCGAACCCCTTGTCCCGGTCCTCGGGCGGCATCCGCAGCACGGCCGACGGGTGGATCGTGATCAGCGCGTCGAGGTCCCCGAACGGGATCAGCGCCCCGCGGTCGCGCATCACCCGGTACTTCGATCCGAGCAGCGCCTGGACCGCCGTCGCGCCGAGCGCCACCACGATCTCGGGGCGGACCTGCGCGAGTTCCTTCGCCAGCCACGGGTGACAGGCCTCGATGTGCTCCCGGCCGGGCTTGGCGTGGATCCGCCGCTTGCCCCGCTGGACGAACCGGAAGTGCTTCACCGCGTTCGTCACGTACACCGTCTCCCTGTCGATCCCGGCCGCGGTCAGGGCCCGGTCGAGGACCCCGCCAGCGGGCCCGACGAACGGCCGGCCCTGCACGTCCTCGGCGTCGCCGGGCTGTTCGCCGACCAAAACCAGGCGGGCATCCGGGGCACCTTCGCCGAAAACGGTCTGGGTGGCGTCCTTGTACAGCTCGCATGCCGTGCACTCGCGCGCGGCTGAGGCAAGCTGGGTGAGTGCCCCGGCGTCTGGTTGGGTTGGCCTGTCCACGACGGCTAGGGTGCCCGGAACGGCCCCCGGTTATGCACAACCGGGCGGTAGGACTCTGTCGCGCGGCGCGTGGAAGGACGGGAAACGGATGGCACGGTGGAAGCTCCCGTCCGGGGCGCAGTGGACGATCAACCACCGTGACCAGCACGCCACCATCGTCGAGCTGGGCGGCGGACTGCGGGAGTACACCGTGGCCGGCCAGCCGGTCGCCGAGGGCTACGGCGAGCACGAACTCGCTGGTAAAGCGGCCGGACAGGTGCTCGCCCCGTGGCCGAACCGCACGGGCGACGGGCAGTACACCGTCCGCGGCGAGACCCGCCAGCTCGCGATCAACGAGCCGGGCAAGCGCAACGCGATCCACGGGCTGGTCCGCTGGCTGAGCTGGCACCGGGCCGACCAGACGCCCGAGTCCGTGACCGTGGCCGTCACGCTGCCGCCGAGCCCCGCCTACCCGTACCCGCTCGAACTCGCGATCACCTGGAGCGTGGGCGAACAGGGGCTGCGCGCCGAGCACACGGTCGTTAACCTCGGGAACCAGCCGGCACCGTTCGGGCTGGGGGTCCACCCCTACCTGGCAGCCGGCACCGCCGACCCGGACGAGCTCGTGCTGCACGCACCCGTAACCGAGATGCTGACCACCGACGACCGGTCGCTCCCTGTCGGGCGCGAGCCGGTGGCTGGCACGCCGTTCGACTTCGCCAGCCCGCGAGCGATCGCCGGCACCGCCTTCGACACCACGTTCCGGGGCCTCGAACGCGACGGCCACGGCATCTACCGCACGACCGTCACCCGGCCGGACGGATCCGGTGCCGAGCTCTGGCAGGACCGGTCCTTCGGGTGGGTGCAGCTCTACAACGGCACCGGACCGTCCGGCCAGCCCGGATCGGTCGCCGTCGAGCCCATGACCTGCCCGCCCGACGCGCTGCGCAGTGGCGAAGACCTGATCGCGCTCCAGCCAGGCGATCGCTGGACCGGAAGCTGGGGGATCACCCCGATCCGGCCGTCCTGACTCCAGCCGCACCACGAGACGGAGAGACGCGTGGAACTGAACGGAGTGTCGCTGCGGTACCACCGGAGCGCGCCGTGGGTGCTGCGCGGTGTGTCCGCCGCCGTCGGCCCCGGCGAGGCGGTCCTCGTCACTGGGCGTAACGGCGCCGGCAAGTCGACCCTGCTCCAGGTGCTCGCCGGTTTACTGCCGACCAGCCGGGGCACGGTCGACAACCGGCCCGAGGTCATCGGCTTCGTGCCCGAGCGTTTCCCGACCCGCCAGCCCTTCACCGCGCTCGCCTACCTGGAGGCCAGCGGACGGGTGCGGGGGCTGTCCAAGCAGGCCGCCCGCGAGGCCGCGGAGCACTGGGCGGATCGGCTGAACCTGTCCGACTACCTCGGCACCCGGCTCGGCGAGCTGTCCAAGGGCAGCGCGCAGAAGGTCGGGATCGCCCAGGCGCTGCTCGTCCCGCCCACCCTGCTCGTGCTGGACGAGCCGTGGGAGGGCCTCGACGCCCAGGCCCGCGACGAGCTGCCCGGGATCATCGGCGAGATCACCGACGCCGGCGGCTTCTGCGTGTTCAGTGACCACCGCGGCGAGGCCGGTGAGCTTGCCGGGGTCCGCCGCTGGATCCTCGACGACGGCCTGCTGAGCGAGCCCGAGGCCGCTACGGCCGGGCGGCACATCATCGAGGTCGTCGTCGCCGCGTCCGAGTCCGCGGCCGCGATCGCCAAGCTGCGCGCGGCCGGGCACGAGGTCCGGGCGGTGCGCCGGGAGCAGATCCGTGACCTGGGCGGGGCCGGCGAGGTGGAGTCGGTGCCGGTGCTCGCCGAGGACGTGCCCGAGCCTTCCGGGGAGTCTTCCGAGCCCGCGCCCGCCGTGGATGCCGCCGGGGATCGTGAGCTCGTCGCCGCCGAGTCCAGCGCGGCGATCAGCCCCGCGACCCCGCCCGTCCGCCGGCCCGCCGCCAGGAAGCGCAAGCCGAAGGGACCCACGGCATGAGCCAGGTCGTCGCACTCGCCCGCATGCGCTTCGGCGGGTACGCGCGATCGCAGCGTGTGCTGGCCCCGGTCATCGCCACCCTGTGCATCCTCGGCGTGCTCCACAACGGCAGCCCGTCGACCGCCACCGAGGCCTACGGGTTCTCGGCGATCATCCTGTTCGGGGTGTTCGGCTGGCAGGCCAAGCTCGCGTTCGACACCGAGCCCGACTCGCAGCGCCAGCTGTCGTTCCTCGCCGTCGGATCCCCCCGGCGCGACGTGGCCGCGGGGCTGCTCAGCGCGGCCGCCACGGCGATCCCGACGATCCTGGTCGCGCTCGTGGCGCCCTGGCTCGTCGGCGCGATCGCGGTGGGGGACTCCTCGGTCGGCGCGGCGGTCCTGCTCGGGCTGTGGCTGCACGTCACGGCCGCGATCCCGGCGATCGCCATCGGGGCCATCGCGAGCCGTCCCATCACCCGCACCCGGGGCTGGGGCGTGACCGCCCTGGTCGGGGGCACGGTGCTGGTCCTGGTGCTCGGGGTGGCGAACGCCCCGGGGATCCGCTGGCTGGTGCCGCAGTTGCTCGGGCTCATGCGATCCGCCCAGCGCGGTGACGTCGTCGTCGCGCTGCTGCTCACCGTGCACGCGCTCGTGTGGTCCGGGCTGCTGTTCCTCGGCTACTTCGGGTTGCGCAACCGCCGCCGCTGATCAGGCCCTAGGGTCTGTTCGAGAATCTGTAGGACCTGCCCGAAGGAGCCACAGGTCGTGATCTTCAAGTCGGTCGCCGACGGCCGTCCGTACCCTGACCACGGCCTCGGACTACGCGAGTGGGCCGATATCCCGCCTCGCCCTGTCCGGCTGGCCGAGCTGGTCACGACCAAGCGGGAGCTGGCCCTGGACCGGCTGCTCGCCGAGGACTCCACCTTCTACGGCGACCTGTTCCCGCACGTCGTGGAGTACGAGAACACCCTCTACCTCGAGGACGGCCTCCACCGAGCGGTCCGCGCCGCCCTGCAGCAGCGGACCTCCATCCACGTCCGCGTCTACGCCTATAGCGCGACCACCTGAGGCACCCGATCTGCGGCGCGGCGGGGGTGTCCCGGTACAAACCCGGTACCGGGAAACCCCCGCCGCTGGCATCTCGGGCACCTCAGGCGGCTCCAGGTTCGTACACAACCCAAGAAAACCGCTTTTGCGGATCCGCTTCGGGGCTGCGGGCGGGCTTGGGGATCCTGATACTGCTGGGATGGACGAAGCGGGCGTATCTACGGGAAAGCTTACGTTCTGGACGTTGAGCGCCGTCGCCGTCGGACTCGCCGGGGTGGCCTCCTCGGAGCCCGGCTCGGACCTCCTGATCGGCGGCGTGGCCTGGCTGGCACTCGCCGCCGTGGGCTGGGCGTGGGTGCGGTGGATCCGCAGGAACCCGGACCGCCGCTCGCGCGCGGGGCAGCTGACCGCGCTGATCGCGGTGGTCGCCGCGTTCGCCCTGACCACGCTGACCGACGCGACCCTGTGGCTGCGGTTCGAGCGGTCCAAGCCGGAGCTCACCGCGCTCGCGCAGGACGCCGTGGCGCGCAAGCCGCCGACCGCCAAGGTCCAGCCGGCCTTCGAGTACGTGGGCAGTTACCTGGTCAAGGACTACACCTACCTGCCCGGCGGATCGGTCGAGCTGCGTCTCGAGGACCGGTCCTTCGGCACCCACGGCTTCCTCTACCGGCCGCCGGGCGCGTTCTTCCCGGCGAGCTCCCACGGCGAGTCCTACCGGCCGATCGGCGGCAACTGGTACGTGATGGCCAAGCCGCCGGCCGGCGGGTACGTGCGGATGCCGCACCTGGACGGCAGCTACGAGGACGGCTGAGCCTCGTTGAAGGCCTCCGGGTCCACCGCGATCCAGGTGGCCTCGGCCCTGGCCATCAGGGTGCCGTCGGTGGAGTAGAGGGCCGAGTCCGTGAACGCCTTGCGTCCCTGCAGGTCACGGGCATGACCCACGACCACGTACCGGCCGCCGAGCCGGGGAACGGCGTCGACCTGGGCGGTGATCCGGCCGAGCACCATGGGGCGCCCGACCAGGTCGAGCGACCAGCCGCCGGGGCAGTCCAGCGCGGCCCAGGCCACGGCGCGCGACAGGGTCCCGGACTGGTCCGCGCCGGCCCGGGTCGGGATCCACGAGGCGGCCACGGTGCGATCCCGGCGGGGCACCGGACCGGGGAACAGCCGCAGTCCGTCGCCGTCGGGCCGGGCCGGTCCGCAGACGAAGCAGCTCGGGAACGGATGCGCGACCAGCCCGGGGTAGCGGGCGGCCGCCTCGCTGGCCACGTCGAACGGCACCGGATCGGCGACCGGCCCCGTGAACGATCCGGGGACGGCGTCGGCGACGAGCTTGGCCCGGTGCCAGAGCTGGATCCCGCCGTTGAACGGCACGGTCTCCAGGGCGGTGTCGAGCGGGGGCGGGATCCGCAGCGTGACGGTCGCGACGCCGTCCCCGGTCAGCGACAGCAGGGCGTCGGCGAGGACCCCCGAGGTGTACCCGCCGTTGCCGGATCGGGACGGCCCGCGGAAGCGGTGGGCGATGGTCGTGCTCGAGCGCTTCATCGCCCCCTATCGTCGCCGGGCGAGGCCCCGCGGACGGGCGTGTTGGCCGCGCTGATGCGCCGGCGTTTCGTGCGGGGACGCGCACATGCCTTACGGTGGGTGCCGGGAAGTCACCCATGCGCCCGCCGTTCACCGGCGTACGGCGCCCGCGGCGGGAGGCCGCCGGACCCCGATACCGAAGACGGAGATTCGCGTTCATGCGCCTGACGACAGACGCGCGCCTGAAGACCATCGCCACCGTTGGCGTCCTGCTCGCGGCCGCCGGATGCACCCCCGGCAAGGCCGGCAGCACCGCGCCGGACAACAAGCTCACGGTCCCCAACATCAGCGCCCCCCGCCAGCTCGGGGGCGGCGAGGGATCGGTGAACCTGCTGGCCTGGGCCGGCTACGTCGAGAACGGATCGACGGACAAGAAGGCCGACTGGGTCACCGATTTCCAGAAGTCCAGCGGCTGCTCGGTGACCGTGACGGTGCCCAAGTCGGCCGACGAACTGGCCAAGCTCATGCGCTCGGGGCGGTACGACGCCGCCTCGGTGCCCGGCGAGGTCTCGCTGGACCTGATCACCGCGGGCGCCGTCGCCCCGCTGAACACGAGCCTGATCCCGAGCTACGGCGACCTGGTCGTCGGGCTGAAGAACAAGCCGTGGAACGCGGTGAACGGGCAGGCCTACGGCGTGCCGCACGGCCGGGGCGCCCAGGTGCTGCTGTGGCGCACCGACGTCGTGAAGCCGGATCCGTCCTCGTGGTCTGCGGTGTTCGGCAACGCGGCCAGCTACCAGGGCAAGGTCACGGCCCCGGACTCGCCGATGTACCTCGCCGACGCGGCCGTCTACCTCATGTCGACGAACCCGGCGCTGGGCATCAAGGATCCGTACGCGCTGGACGACACCCAGTTCAAGGCCGTGGTGGACCTCGTGACCAAGCAGCGCCCGGCGGTCGGCGGGTTCTACGCCGACTACACGAGCCAGGTGCAGGGCTTCCGTGCGGGCACCTCGGTGCTCGGGGCGAGCGGACAGGCCGCCGCGGCCCTGGCCAAGCTGGAGGGCGCGCCGGTGAAGTCGGCGCTGCCGTCCGAGGGCAGCACCGGATCGTCCGACTCCTGGATGGTCGCCGCTCACGCCAAGCACCGCAACTGCGCGTACCGCTGGATCGACCACATCACCAGCGCGAAGGTCAACGCCCAGGTCTCCGAGTGGGTCGGCCAGGCCCCGGCCAACACCAAGTCCTGCGCGCTGACCACCGACAAGTCGTTCTGCTCCAGCTTCAATGCGGCCGACGAGTCGTACTACGCCAAGGTCTACATGCACCGCACCCCGGTGAAGCAGTGCCTCGACGGGCGGTCCGTGCGCTGCAAGACCTATGCCGACTGGTCGGCGGCCTGGGCGAAGATCAAGGGCTGATTCGTTCGCTGTCCCGTTGTTGTCTGATGACCGGTGGACGGCCTCGTCCGCGGCTGATCATCGAGGTAGCCGCCGGTATGGGCAGTTCAAACCTCGTTTACCCGTGTACTGCTCGCGAAATCTCCCGGTGACAAAAGGCGCATTACGGCGTAAGAAGAACGAAAGTCTTTCCAGGGATCGCGGGCCACGGCCCGGGAGATCCACGGGGCAGGGGAGGCGCGCGATGAGGTGGACCGGCCGAGGCCAGATCCCTGGAGTGGCGCGCCGCCGAGCCTGGCTCGGGCTGCTGGTGTTCGTCATCGGCACCTTCCTGTTCCTCGACTGGGCCGCCGCGTCGCCGGAGTCGGCGCTGACTCCGGAGGCCGGCGGGCCGGTCCCGGGCGTCAGCGTCGTCACCCAGCTCGACGACCGCACCCCCCGGGTCGTCAACGAGGCCGCCGGGCAGGCCGCCTCGGCCCACCACTCCGGACGCGAGTGGGGCCACGTCACCACCACCGCGTCCGAGCTGGACACCCAGACCAACCCGCTGGACCTGCTCGTAGACGGCCCGGCGTTCATCCGCTTCCTCGGGTTCACCGCGATCTCGCTCGGCTTCGCCGTCGTGGTCCTGGTGTTCTTCTGGAGCTACCGCAGCAACCTCCGCCAGTGATCCGCGACCTGACCGCGAGCACCCCGGTGCTCGACGCGCCGGCTCCCACCCGGGGCCGCGCCGATCGCACCCAGTACGTGATCGTCGAGCCCGGCGGCTGGAACCTGCACCACTCGCAGTGGGGCGCCTCGGCGGTCCTCGCCGACATCGTGGCCGGGCCTGAGTTCGCGATCCAGCGGATCTCGGCCCGGCACAAGTCCGAACCAGACGCCTGGTTCGGCGACACCGAGTGCGAGGCCGGGCTGCTCGTGGATCCGGCCCGGCGGGTGCTGCTGTTCTTCGGCGCGCACCGCCAGGTCATGCACCTGGACCTGCGCGCCGCCCTCTTCCAGGTACTCGCCCGCACCTGGCCGGGCTGGACCGTCCTGTGGGCCTACGGCGGACTGGCGGACCTGCGCGCCTACGTCGGCGCCGAGCGCCGGTCCGAAGACAGCCCCGCCGCGATCCCGCTCGTCGACCGCCGGGCCTTCCCCGTCTCGGTCAGCCAGTTCAAGGCGCCCTGGTGGAGCGACTCGATCGGCACCCTCGTCACGGTCCGGCACGCCGCCGGCGCCGTGCTCGTGCACTCCCTGGACCGGGAACTGGCCCCAGTCTGGGAGGGTCCTGCGCTGGTCGGCCGGATGCCACCCGGCGCGCATCAGCTGGACGCCGCAAGCTGGCCCGCTTGCGGCGTCCATCTGGACCTGGGCCGCCGCGCCGTCTCGCTGTGGACGGCGAGCACCTTTCCCGGGTGGCGCGGCGGCCGGTTCCGGGCACTGTGGTCCGGCTGGGAAGTCACCTTCTGGCAGGACCGGATCGGCGACCAGCTCGTCGCCGCCGGCGGGGCCGTGCGGGTGCCGCCCGTCCGGCTGCCTGCGGGCGCGGTCCGGCTCGCGCACCTGCTGCGGGACGCCTGGGGGGAACCCGTGACGGTCCCCGAACTCGCCTGGCTCGGCGGGCTCACCCCCGTCGTCGGGCCCGTGTTCGCCGAGGGAGTGAGCGCGCAGGCGCTCGCCGAGGACGCATCGAGCCCCACCCGCACCGAACGCCGCGAGGTGTTCGCGATCCTGCACGGCATCGCGGCGGCGGGTACCGGGGGCTGAACCCCCCGGCACAGTGGACTCCGGCCGATACCGCCCGCGACGGACTCGACCTGTTGACCTTGTGGCCGGCTGGCCGGACGATCGCAGGCGGACGCCGTACCCAGCACCGCGACGGACACCACCAGTGCGAGCCCGCGCACCCCCCGGATCATGGGGAAATGGTACGGACCTCCGCGAACAGCCACTCTGGACTGTGGACCGGGCCGGTACGCTCCGCCCGTGCACGCGTCAGCGCGTGGAGCGGGGATGGAGTACGGGGATGACCGACAAGGTGGCGAATCCGCGGTACAGCGAGCTGGAGCGCCTACGCACGCGAGTGGCCCAGTCG
>JAOPVE010000108.1 GCA_025963185.1 Actinomycetes bacterium | reverse complement strand
ACACCTGCTGCTGTTCGGCGATCGAGAGCGATCCGACGCCGGCCGTGGCGTACCGGGCCGGGAGGCCGAGCAGGTCCAGCAGCTCGACCACCTTGGCGTTCTGGGCCGGCCAGTCGACCCGTCCGTGCCGCCGCAGTTCGCGGCCCAAAAAGATGTTCTCCGAGACGGTGAGATCGGCAAAGAGCTGCGGCTCCTGGTAGACGGTCGCGATGCCCAGGGCGATCGCGTCGGTGGTGGTCGCGATCCGGACCGCTTCGCCGTCGAACTCGATCTCGCCGGAGTCGGCGGCCTCGGCGCCCGCGACGATCTTGATCATCGTGGACTTTCCGGCGCCGTTCTCGCCGACGAGCGCGTGCACCCGTCCGGCGTGGACCGTGAAGTCCGCGTGCCGGATCGCCCTGACCGCGCCGAACCGCTTGGAGATGCCGGTCAGCCGCAGCCGGGGCGTGGTGGCCGGCGGCTGCGTGCCGTCCGTGCCGTGGGTGCCGTCTGTGGCGTTCGGGCGCGAGGGCTGCGCGGCGGGGGAGTCGTGGATGGTCACTGATCCGTCCTCCGTTCGGCGTGAGGTGCGGGGGCGGCCCGGGCCGGGGGAGATCACCGGCCCGGGCGCTCTGAGCGGATCAATACGTGAGGCGGATCAGTACTTGAACTGGTCGACGTTCGCCGAGGTGATCGCCAGTGCCGGGCCGAGCAGGAGCACCTTGCTGGCCTGGTCGTAGGCGACGGCCGGCAGCTTGTCGCTGACCTTGTTGGTGGCCGCGAACTGCTTGCCCTCCGCGAGTTGCGCACCCGCCCACGCCGTCAGGAAGCCGAGGTTCTCGACGTCCCACAGGATCGACGCCGACGAGGACTTGTCCGCCAGGTACGGCTTCATCGACTGCGGGGTGCCCAGCCCGACCGTGAAGACCTTGCCGATCTTGCCGGCGTCCTTGACGGCCTGCGCCACGCCCGGCGCGGACGAGGTGCACTCGCCGACCAGGCCGGTCAGGTCCGGGTGGGCGTTCATGAGGTCCGTCGCCATCTGGGTGGCCTTGGCCTGGTCCTCGCCCGCGTAGACGGTGTCGACGATCTGCGCGCCCGGGTACTTCGACGCGGTGTAGGCCTTCTGGACCTTGATCCACGCGTTGAGGTTCTCCGCGGTCTGGCCACAGGAGACGATCGCGTACTTGCCCTTGCCGCCCATCGCCTTCATCAGCGCGTCCGTGAGGCCCTGCCCGATGCCCTCTACCGAGGCCTGGTTGACGAACACCTCGCGGACGGAACTGGGCGCGTCGGTGTCGGCGGTGGCCACGTGGATCCCGGCCGCCTTCGCCTGCTGGAGCAGCGGGGCCATCGAGTTCGGGTCGTTGGGCGCGACGATCAGCGCGTCGACCTTCTGCTGGATGTAGGAGCGGACGATATCGGCCTGGGCGGCCGCGTCGGCCTGCGTCGGCCCCTGGTAGAGCCACTGGACGTTACCCATGGCGGTGGCCGCCTTCTTGCCACCGGCGTTCATGGCCTCGAAGTACGGCACGCCCTGCAGCTTGGGGACGAACGCCACCTTGACGGTCTTGCTGGTCCCGCCCGCTGATCCGGTGGTGCTCGAATTCTTCTTCGTGCAGCCGCTGAGGGCGACCGCGGCGGCGGCGGTCAATGCCACCGCGATGGTGAGGGTGCGGGGTGAGCGCATGGCGGGCTCCTGCGTAGTCCGGCCTGTTCGGGCCACGATCACTGGATAAGCACGATCTGCAGAAAAGGAGGGAGTGGTGCGGGCACGGCTTTTACCGGCGAATGCCGATCCGCCGTCACCGGGTGCAGCTGTGTGCGTGTTAGGAGAACCGGGTTCTTCGGGCTGCCCCGTCGATCCGTCTCAGGGCGGGGCGCCGGCCACTCCCCGGAGCGGGCACGGCCGCGGCCGCGGCGACCGTCACGGGAACGCCGAGGCCTTCCCATTCGGACCGGAATTCGGCGGTGATGCCGTCGTCGGTGAACAATCCCGCGATCCGGCCGGGCTCGGTGAACGAATGCAACCCGAAACCGTCGACTTTCGACGAGTCGAAGAGCCCGTACACGCGGTCGCACGCGGCGGCCATGAATCGTTTGGTCTGCGCTTCCTCGACGGAGATGTCCATCAGCCCGTGGATCGCCGACAGCCCGACCAGCCCGAAGAAGCCCTTGCTGATCTTTCCGCGGCCGGCCAGTACGTCACCGATCGGCCCGACGAGCGATCCGGCGGACCGCCGCACCACCCCGCCCGGAACCAGCACCCGCGCCGACGACTGCTGCATGAACAGCATCGCCAGCCGCAGCCCGTTGGTGATGACGACGAGGTTCCGCCGGTCCAGCAGCTCCTGGGCCAGGTAGAACGTGGTGGTCGAGGAGTCGATCGCGATGACGTCGCCGTCCCGG
Organism: Actinomycetes bacterium; assembly: GCA_025963185.1. Taxonomy (GTDB): domain Bacteria; phylum Actinomycetota; class Actinomycetes; order Mycobacteriales; family Cryptosporangiaceae; genus RYN-140. Next base: position 6,571 of record JAOPVE010000108.1, on the reverse strand, counting down.
ACCGCCTCGGCGGCCGCGCGCGCTATCGCCTCCTTGGCTGCCCGGGAATGGCGCAGCCGCATCTCGAAGGTGCCCTCGTCGCTGGCGTCGACACTGACCGCACCCCCGCGCACCCGGCGCAGAAGTCCGCGGCGTTCGAGTGCTTCGAGATCTTTCCGGACTGTCACCGTGGAGACGCCGAATTCGGTCGCTAACGCGGTGACGGTGACGTGCCCGCTGATCCGGAGAGAACTGAGGACGGCCTGTTCCCGAGCGAATTCGTCGACCGACGGCATGTCCTCACCACCCTCCGTGATCGCCTGCGCACCACTTGCGGGAAAGTTAACCCCGGGGCTGTGGACCGTCAATGAAATGGCAACAAGTGAAAGGCGCCCGCTTTCGTTGCGATAGCGGCCCGCTTTCAGTTCGCGATCTACAGGCCCGCGCGGCGCAACTCGTCGAGGAACCGGCGCTTCCGGCGGTGCACGTCCTTGAACGGATCGAGGTAGCAGCGGAAGTCGCGACCGGCCCGCTCGTGCAGGATCCGCAGCGCGCCGATCAGCCCCGTGGCCCGCTGGTAGGCGCCCGGCGTTTTCAGCTCGACCACCTCGTCGATCGCGGCGATGAACACCCCGATGGCGTCCGCCGGATGGGTGCCCCCGCGCCGCGCGGCCACTTCGAGGCGGATCGGCGTCGTGCACCCGAACTCGGCCGCCGCGGCCCACGCCCCGTCCACGTCGTCTTCGCCGAGCAGCGCCAGGACCAGCGGATCCGCCCCGTCGCCCGCCGTTCCGCGCAGGATCCGCAGCGCCCACTCGCGCGTGCCCGGCCACTCGCCGGCCTCCTGCGCGGCGGACCGGAGCAGGGCGTACGTGCCCGGATCCGGCGCGGCCTCGAACGCCCGCCTCCGCTCGGCGAGCCCCACCGGAGGTCCGTTCACGGCCCGGGCGGCCAGGCGCCGGTACAGCGCCGGATCCCGTTCGGCCTCCCCGAGCACCAGGTCGGCCAGCCCGTCGGCGCCGAGCGAGGAGAGGTAGCCGCGCAGCGGGGCCGTATCCGTGCGTTCCCGGCGGCCGAGCACGTGCAGCCCCACGGCCACGCAGTGCTTGCAGAACGCGCCCTCCTGGGCGAACGGGCACGAGCACCCGCCCGTGAGCTGGCCATCCCGCCCGCCCAGGCGGACCAGGTACGGATCGGTGCCCTGCACGACCGCTACCGCTCCGCCGGGCACCTCGGTCACGGACAGGATCTTGCCGAGGTACCGCGATCCGCGCTCGTACGGCCGCGCCCCGGCGAGCTCCCGCAGATCCGCGTCGGAGAACCAGCCCACCCCACCATCCAATCAGGCCACGGCGGCCGTCGTGGCCGTCCAGCCCCACCACCGGCGATACCGTAGGGGGATGCGGGTCGTGACCTGGAACGTGAACTCGGTGAAGCAGCGGATGCCGCGCCTGTTGCCCTGGCTCGACCAGCGCCAGCCGGACGTGCTCTGCCTGCAGGAGACCAAGCTGGCCGACGACGCGTTCGCCGACCTGCTCGCCAAGGAACTCGCGGATCGCGGCTACGAAGTGGCGGCGCACGGCGAGGCGCGCTGGAACGGCGTGGCGATCCTGTCCCGGGTGGGGCTGGACGACGTCGTGGCGGGGCTGCCCGGAGGTCCGGGGTTCCCGCACCAGGAGGCGCGGGCGGTGTCGGCGACCTGCGGCGGGATCCGGGTGCACTCGGTCTACGTGCCCAACGGCCGGGTCCCGGACTCCGACCACTACGAGTACAAGCTGGCGTGGCTCCAGACGCTGGCGGAGGTCGTGGAGAACGGTCCGGACCAGGCGCTGGTCTGCGGGGACATGAACATCGCCCCGGCCGACGCGGACGTGTTCGACCCCCAGGCCTACGCCGGATCGACACACGTCACCCCGCCGGAACGCGCCGCCCTGGCCCGCCTCCAGGCGCTCGGGCTGCGGGACGTGGTGCGCGACCGCTGGCCGTCCGAGCGGGTCTTCACCTACTGGGACTACCGGGCCGGCATGTTCCACCAGGACCTCGGCATGCGGATCGACCTCGTGCTCGCCAGCGCACCCGTCGCCGGGCGGGTCGAGGCGGCCTGGGTGGACCGGCACGCCCGCAAGGGCACCGGCCCGAGCGACCACGCCCCGGTGATCGTCGACCTGGACGAGGCCCCGGACGGTGACATTGGCCCGATGGTGCCGCCGCCGTCCGCCCCGCGCACCCGCAAGACCGTCAAACTCCCGCAGTCGTAGTGACACCCCGAACTGCGGTAACTCCGGCCGGTCCTGACCGGCCGGAGTTACCGCAGTTCGGCAATGCGGGCGGACCCTCGCCGGTCGCGGAGGTCGGCGACGAGCGGCTGGCGCGGCTCGGCGTGCGGCTGTGGCTCAAGCGGGACGACCTCGTGCACCCCGAGATCCCGGGCAACAAGTGGCGCAAGCTGCGGCTCAACCTCGCCGCGGCGGCCCGGGCCGGGGACCGCACCCTGCTGACGTTCGGCGGCGCGTACTCCGGGCACCTGCGGGCGACCGCGGCGGCGGGGCGGCTGTTCGGCTTCGCGACGATCGGGGTGGTGCGGGGCGAGGAGCACGATCCGCTGAACCCGGTGCTGCGATCCGCGGCGGACGCCGGGATGCGGCTGGTCTACCTCGATCGGGCCACCTACCGGCGCAAGGGCGATCCGGACGTGGTGGCTGCGCTGCACGATCGCTTCGGCGAGTTCCGGCTGCTCCCCGAGGGCGGGAGCAACGCGCTCGCGGTCCGGGGCTGCACGGACGTCACCGACGAGATCAACGCGCAGGTGCCCGTCGACGTGATCTGCACCGCGGTGGGCACGGGCGGCACCCTGGCCGGGATCGCCGGGGCGCTGACCGCCGGCCAGCGGGCGCTCGGCGTGGCGGTCCTCAAGGGCGGATCGTTCCTCACCCACGACACCGAGCGGCTCCAGACCGAGGCGTTCGGCGGCCGCCGCGGCGACTGGGCCATCGAGACCGGGTACCACCACGGCGGTTACGCGAAGACCACCCCGGCGCTGGAGGCCTTCGCCGCGGACTTCACCCGCCGGCACGGCATCGCCCTCGACCGGATCTACGTGGCCAAACTGCTCGCGGCGATCTACGACCTGGCCGCCCAGGGCCGGTTCGCCCCGGGCACCCGGATCGCCGCCGTAATCACCGGCCCGCCGAGCCGCTCAGACCCCGCCGAGCCGCTAGGACAGGCGGCCGGTGAGCGCCGCGGCGGCCAGGACGATCCCGAGGACCACGACGGCCAGGACGACGGCGTCCGGCGCGACGGCGCGGGGGAGCACCTGCCCGCCGCGGATCGCCCGGTCCACCTGCCGGTACCGCCGGTACCCGAGTGCGCCCGCCGCCGCGCCGAGCGCGACCAGGACCAGCCCGATCACCGCCCGCGCGCGGATCTGCGTGGCGAACTGGAGCACCCCCACGCCGGCCGCCTGGAGCGCGAGCGCGGTCCGGACCCACGCGAGCAGGGTGCGCTCGTTGGCCAGCAGGGTCCGCGAGTCGGGCGCCTCATCTGTCACGTGGGACATCATCCGCTACTGCCGCCCCACGATCCGGGGAATGGATGCTCCGTTTTTCCCTCTTGCCCCTTGCTAGAGGTGGTCTAGACCTTACGATCAACCCACTGTGGCCCGGCCCCCACACGGGCCACAGTCAGCTTTCCCGCCTCCCGCAGTATGTGCGTGCCCAGCGCAGTGTTAGCGGTTATGGCCGGCCGCCTCCGGCGAGTCGGGCCATGAACCGCTAACACGACTCGACTCGCGCCCCGCTGGCCGGGAGGGGGGCCGACCGGGCACGATCAGGACCACCATGAACCTTGCTGACGTGCTGCCCGCCGATCCCACGCCCGACGCCATCCTCGACGCCTTCGTGAGCTGGACCGACAGCGAAGGCATCACCCTCTATCCCGCCCAGGAAGAGGCGCTCGTGGAGGTGGTCTCCGGCGCGAACGTGATTCTGAATACCCCCACCGGATCCGGAAAGAGCCTGGTCGCGGCCGGTGCGCACTTCGCGGCGCTCGCCGAGGGCCGGCGCAGCTTCTACACCGCCCCGATCAAGGCGCTCGTGTCGGAGAAGTTCTTCGCACTCTGCGCGATGTTCGGCCCGTCGAGCGTGGGCATGATGACCGGCGACGCGAGCGTCAACGCGGGCGCGCCGATCATCTGCTGCACGGCCGAGATCCTCGCGAATATGGCGTTGCGGGACGGCGCGGCGGCCGACGTCGGCCAGGTCGTCATGGACGAGTTCCACTTCTACTCCGAGCCCGATCGCGGGTGGGCCTGGCAGGTGCCGCTCATCGAGCTGCCGAACGTGCAGTTCGTGCTGATGTCGGCCACGCTCGGCGACGTCACCCGCTTCGAGGCCGACCTCACCCGCCGCACCGGCCGCCCGACGGCCACCGTGACCTCGGCCGAGCGCCCCGTGCCGCTGCACTACCGGTACGCGATGACCCCGCTGCACGAGACGCTCGAAGAGCTGCTCGACACCAAGGAAGCGCCGGTCTACGTCGTGCACTTCACCCAGGCGTCGGCCGTCGAGCGGGCCCAGGCGCTCATGAGCATCAACGTCTGCACGAAGGCCGAGAAGGACGCGATCAGCGAGCTGATCGGCCACTTCCGGTTCACGTCCAGCTTCGGCAAGACGCTGTCGAGGCTGGTCCGGCACGGGATCGGCGTCCACCACGCCGGGATGCTGCCCAAGTACCGCCGGCTCGTCGAGCAACTGGCCCAGGCCGGGCTGCTCAAGGTCATCTGCGGCACGGACACCCTGGGCGTCGGGATCAACGTGCCGATCCGGACCGTGCTGTTCACCGCCCTCACCAAGTACGACGGCGTCCGGATGCGCCACCTCAAGGCGCGCGAGTTCCACCAGATCGCCGGGCGGGCCGGGCGGGCTGGGTTCGACGTGGCGGGCACGGTCGTCGTGCAGGCACCCGACCACGACATCGAGAACGAGCGGGCGCTGGCGAAGGCCGGGGACGATCCGAAGAAGCGGCGCAAGGTGGTCCGCAAGAAGCCACCCGAGGGCTTCGTCACCTGGACCAGGGCCACCTACGACCGGCTCGTGGACGCCGAGCCCGAGCCGCTGAACAGCAGGTTCGCGGTCAGCCACTCGATGCTGCTCAACGTGATCGACCGGCCCGGCGACGCGTTCGCGGGCATGCGGCACCTGCTCACCGACAACCACGAGCCCCGGCCCAAGCAGCTCCGGCACATCCGCAGGGCGATCGCGATCTACCGCGCGCTGCTCAACGCCGGGGTGGTCGAGCGGATGGCCGAACCCGACGAGCAGGGCCGCACGATCCGCCTCACCATGGATCTTCAGGCCGACTTCGCACTCAACCAGCCGCTCTCGCCGTTCGCCCTGGCCGCGCTGGAGATCCTCGACCGCGAGTCGCCCTCGTACGCGCTCGACGCCGTCTCGGTCATCGAGTCCACGTTGGACAGCCCGAAGCAGGTGCTGTCGGCGCAGCAGTTCAAGGCGCGCGGAGAGGCCGTCGCCGAGATGAAGGCCGACGGGATCGAGTACGAGGAACGGATGGAACTGCTGGACGAGGTCAGCTACCCCAAGCCGCTGGAGGAGCTGCTGACCGCCGCCTACGAGATCTACCGGGGCGGGCACCCGTGGGTGTCCGAGCACGAGCTGACGCCGAAGTCCGTGGTCCGCGACATGTACGAGCGCGCGATGACCTTCGGCGACTACATCACGTACTACAACCTGGCCCGGTCCGAGGGGCTGGTGCTGCGCTATCTCGCCGACTGCTTCAAGGCGCTCAAGCAGACCGTCCCCGAGGACGCCCGGACCGAGGACCTCGCCGACCTGATCGAATGGCTCGGCGAGATGGTCCGCCAGGTCGACTCCAGCCTCATCGACGAGTGGGAGCGCCTGACCAACCCCGACGAGTCGCCGCTCGCCCCCGACAAGCCGATCGACGACACGCCGCCGCCGGTCACGGCCAACGCCCGCGCGTTCCGGGTGCTGGTCCGCAACGCGCTGTTCCGCCGCGTCGAACTGGCGGCCCTGCGGCACTGGAACGTGCTCGGGGAACTCGACGCGGAGTCCGGCTGGGACGCCGATCGCTGGCGCGAGGCCATCGAGTCCTACTTCGCCGAGTACGACTCGCTCGGCACCGGACCCGACGCGCGCGGGCCCGGCCTGCTGTCGATCAAGGCCGAAGAGGGGAGCTGGATCGTGCGGCAGACATTCGAGGATCCGGCGGGCGACCACGACTGGGGCATCTCGGCCGAGGTGGACCTCGCCGCATCCGACGAGGCCGCCGCCGCGGTCCTCCACGTCACGGCGGTCGGCCCCCACTGACCTGCTCCGGCGAAGCGCGGTAACTCCCGCCGGTCCCGACCGGCCGGAGTTACCGCACTCCAACTGGGCAGCGCCTCGCTGCACCCGCCCCTCGACGCGCTCTGACCTCGCCGCCCTCTTACGGGACTGTTCGGGTATTCGTCCATAAATCGGACAGCCGTGGCCGCGAATACCCGAATAGTCCGTTCCAGGTGGTGGCGGGAAGCGGACGAGGGCAGGGGCAGGGACCGGCGGTCGAGAACGGGGGC
>JAOPVE010000057.1 GCA_025963185.1 Actinomycetes bacterium | reverse complement strand
GCCACCGCGGCTGCCAAGCCGGTCAAGGCGCGCGGTGGGCTCTTCGGGCGCCGCGCCGAGAAGCCGGCTCAGAAGAAGGCCACCGAGCCGGCGGAGTCCCTGAGCGTGTGGCTTGAGTCGACAGGTCCCGGCGATGCGCCGAAGGACGCTCGCCGCCCGGCCCCGCGCAAGCCCTCCGTGGCCGCCGCCGCGATGGAGCAGGTGGCGCGCCCGGAGACCGCTCCGCCCGCCGCTGTTCCGCGGGTGGCCGTCCCGCCCGCTGTGGGTTCGGCGCCGGTGGCTCCGGTCTCGCCCGCGTTCGCCGGATCCTTCGTCGAGGATCTCCCCCGGCTCGCCCAGCTCGACCCCGCCACCGCGGCCACGTTCGCCGCAGTGCTGGATCCGAATGGCGGCAAGGCAGAGGATCCGGACGCCGTCCCGAAGCTCCCGCCGCTGCCCGACCTACCGCCCGTCCCTGTGGATCCGCCCAAGCGCCGGATCGCGGACGGGGCCGCCCCCAGCGAGGTCCCGGAGCCCAGCGAGGTCCCGAACCCGGACGCGGCTCCGGCCCCCGACCAGCCCGTCGAGGCTGTCGAGGCCAAGCCCGTCAGCGGGGGTGGATGGCGACACCGGACCCTCAGCGACAGCCCGATCCTCAAGCAGCGCTCGGCCCCGCCCGCGCCCCCGGAGGTCAAGCCCGCGCCCGCGGAAGAGACAGCCAAGGACGCGACGGAGGCCACGACCGAACAGACGGACCGCCGCGGCTGGTTCGACCCGACGCCGCCGGAGGTCAAGCCCGCGCCCGCCGAGGAAACGCCCGCCGAGGACACGCACTCCGACGACGCTGGCTCCGAAGACATCGACTCCGAATCCGCCGCTACCACCTCCGGACGCCTCCACGACGCCGACGCGGTCCGCCCGATCTCGCCACCAGTGGACACCGGCCGCCCGTTCGTCAAGCAGCCGATCGCCCGGGTCCTCCCCAAGCAGCCCATCCCCGCACCCGCCCCGGCCCCGAAGCGCACCCCCAAGGCGACCGCCGAGACAGCGAAGCCCAACAAGGTCCGCAACGCGTTCCGCCGCCTCACCCAGCGCCCATAACCCCTCCCGAACCGCGGTAACCCACGCCGGTCATACCCGGTCCCAATTACCGCACTTCCACGGGCGCCACCACCGCGAAGTCCGCGCCGGCACAAAGACAACACGCTTGTCGCGGATCCCGCCGCACACCCCCCACAACACCCCAGCGCCAATCGCCACCGCCCTCACCCTGCAACGCCTCCCGCCACCCACAACCCCTCGGAAGTGCGGTAATCCGCGCCGGTCATAGCCGGTACCAGTTACCGCACTTCCAAGGGGTCCACCACCGGCGGCGAGGCGTGTGCCCGTGGTCGGCGGCGTACGACGCGGGCCGTCCTTGCGCCGAAGTGTGTGCCGGTAGGCCGGTCCTGACCGGCGTAGCGGCACGCACTTCGGGCGGGCGAACGGAGAGAGAGTGCGGGGGTTAGTCGCAGTCTTGGGTGCTTACGGGGGATGTGGTGGTGCGGCCTGCGTTGACTACGGGGGCCGCTTCCGTGGCTGTGAGGGCGAAGCCGGTCTGCGGATCGTCGGCGGCCGCGGCGAAGATCACGCCGTAGACCTTGCCGTTGGGGGCGAGCAGCGGACCACCGGAGTTGCCGCTCTTCACCGTCGATCGCAGCGTGTAGACCTGACGCCGGACGGTGCCCGTGTTGTAGATGTTCGGGCCCTTGATGACGCGTTCGTCGCGGATCCGCGCTTCGGAGGGCTTGTAGGGGCCGTCCAGCGGGAAGCCGACCACGATGGCGTCGTCGTTGGTCTTGGCCGCTGGCGCGAACTGCATCGCGGGCGCGTCCAGCGAGGGGACGTAGATGACGGCGAGGTCGCGCTCGGGATCGTAGACAACCACCCTGGCCGCGACGGCACGCCCGGACAGTTCGACGCGGAGTTGCTTCACCCCGGCGACGACGTGGGCGTTGGTGAGGATCCGGTGCGGGGCGTAGAAAAAGCCGGTGCCCTCAAGCCGTCGGTCGCAGGACGGCGCGATACCGAGCACCTTCACGGTGGACCGGGCGGCCGACTGGACGACGGGCAGGGCGGCGAGCCTCGGGTCCGGCGGATCGACGTTCGTGACCTGCGTCGGCGTCAGCGGGCCGAACACCTCGGGGAAGTCGCCGCGCCCGACGACGTCGCCGAACGCGGTGTACAGGTTGCGGACCGGCGCGGGCACGATGCTGTTCACGGCCCCGATCACGGCCGACCGGCGGACCTGCGAGGCGATCCACGGGGACGGCGCGTTACCGAGCGGGGCGGCGACCATCCACGCGACGAGCAGCACGGCGATCGCCGAGACAGCCCCGCCGCCGATGCTGTCGATCGCGCGCAGGTGCTGGTGGTGCATGCGGTCGCGGATCTTGCCGCCGACGATCACCGCGGCCGTCTGGCCCAGGACCGCGCACATGAAGACGACGGCGAGCGCGATCGCGAGGCGGGTCACGTCGGCGTGTAGCTGAGCGGCCACGACGGGCGCGAGCTGGACCCCGAGCAGCGCCCCGCCGAAGAATCCGGCGAACGACAGCGCTCCGACGACAAATCCCTGCCGGTACCCACTTATCGCGAAGATGACGACGGCGGCCAGCAGCACCAGATCGAGTGTGCTGCCCTGCATGCAGTCTCTCCTGTCGCTGTGGCCGCTGACGTATCACTACAAGACACGGAATGAGTGCCCAGCGTGTTCGACTGGCGGTGCGGGGCCGCACCCGGCGCCGGAAACGGCCCCCACGCTTGCAAGATTAGGGCCTGCCGCCAAGCGGCGGGGTCGGCCGGTCAGCCTCACCGCACCGGGAGATCGGCGAGCCGGCCGGGTTGCCACGGCTGGGCCCAGCCGCCGAGATCGAGGATCGCCGAGAGCAGCCCCGCGGTGAAGCCCCACACGAGCAGTCCGCCGGCCGAGAACGCGGGGCCGGTGTAGCCGCTCGGGTGCCGCACGCGCATGCGATTCTCCGGATCCGCGAGTTCGGCCACGGGTACCCGCACGACCAAGGCGACCTCGGCCGGATCCCGTGCGTACACCGGATGCGGCTCGCGCCACCAGCCCAGCACTGGGGTGACCACGAAGTTCGACGGCGGCAGCCACAGCGCGGGCAGGGTGGCGACGACGGAGACGGTGGCCGGATCGAGCCCAACCTCCTCGCTGGCCTCGCGCAGGGCCGTACCGACCGGTCCGTCGTCACCCGGGTCGGTGGCGCCGCCGGGAAACGCGGGCTGCCCCGCGTGGGTGCGCATGGTGTGGGCCCGTTCCAGGAGCAGGACGTCGGGCCCGTCCGGATCGGTGCCCTCGCCGAGCAGGATCAGCACCGCCGACGCCCGCCCACCCTCGCGCGGGGCCGGCAGCCGGGAGATCTCGTCGGCGCGGACCGTCGCCGCGTTCTCGGCGAGTGGGTGCCACCAGGCGGGCAGTTCGGTCACGGGACGTCCACGCCGAGGTACTTCTGGACCTGCGCGCGCAGCGTGGCATCGGTCAGCGGGATGCCGTTGTAGATGCCCTTCACGCGCCCGGTCGGATCGACGAACACCGTGATCGGCAGCGATATCCGCCCAAGCGCCCGTTCCACGGTGTCCTGCGGATCGAACACGTTGGGGAACGTCAGCCGCAGGTCCTTGGCGGCGGCGATGGACGAACTCGCCGAGTCCTTCGTGACGATGCCGAGCACCTCGACCTTGCCGGCCCCGCGCTCGTGCAGGCGCTGCATCACGGGCAGTTCCTTGGCGCAGGGCGGGCACCACGAGCCCCAGAGGTTGACCACGAGCGGCACGGCGGGCGCCCGGTCGAGCGTGTAGGAGCCGCCGCCGTCCATGCAGGGCAGGGTGAGGTGGGGCAGAGCGGTGGGAGTGCCCAGCGGCGGTCCGGTCTGGGCGGGGCAGGGTGGGAACCCCGATCCGGTGAATGAGGCCGTCTGCGGCGGTGTCAGGGTGTCTGCCGAGTCACTGGAAGAGCAGCCAGCCACGGCGGCGCTCGCCAGCAGAGCCGCCGCGAGGAACA
>JAOPVE010000037.1 GCA_025963185.1 Actinomycetes bacterium | reverse complement strand
CGGACCGGGTTGTTCTGGATGTCCGAGCCGGGCAGCAGCATCTCGGACTGCCATGCCACCTGCGCCCTGGCCTCGAAGAACACCGGCCGGATCGCGGGCTGGAGCTCTTCGAGCGCGATCGCCAGGGAGATGTTCGCCGGGCCGAAGCCGATCCCGGCCAGATCATGGACGGCGCTCATGCGGGCACCACCGTGAACAGCTCGGCGCTGTGGGTCTTCGCCCGCGCGGCCGTGGCCCGCTGGACCTCCGCCGGGTCGCCGCCGGGATCGAAGCACTCCAGCACGCCCTCCCTGCCGAGGTAGGACGACGGCTCGCGGGAGGTCCCGCCGGGGACCGCGGTCACGTAGAGCGCCCGCTCGCGATCGGTGTACTCGCCGGGATCCGCGACCGCGCCGATCGTGCCCGGCTCGGCCTTGAGGAAGCCGATCGACGCGATCCCCGCGGGCTCGGCCGGGATCGCCGGGAGCGTGCCGATGTCCCGCCGGTACGCGGCGATGTGCAGGTCGTAGGGGTTGAAGCCGTAGACCCGGTCGATCAGGTCCATGATCCCGTCGCCGCCGGGGCGGGCCGCGACCTCGACCACGGTCATGGCGTCCGGGCCGATCAGCACCTCGACGTGGGCGATCCCCCGGTCGACGTGCAGGGCCGCGCAGGCGTCGAGGGCGAGCTGGCGCAGCGCGGCGTTGCCGGTCTCCCGGCTCGGGATGAGCTGGCCGGTCTCGGCGAAGTACGGCGGGGTGCCCTTGGCCTTGTCGGTCACGGCGAGCACCGCACGCTGGCCCTCGTAGTTGATGACCTCGACGGACACCTCGTGGGTGGAGGAGACGAACTCCTCGGCCTGGAACCGGCCGTCCGCGAAGTCGTACGTGGGCGCGATCTCCAGCAGCGCACCCCGGCAGTGGGCGAAGGCGCCGGCGAGGCCGTCCGGGCCGTCGACCCGGATCGTCCCCACGCTCCCCGCGAAGTCCCGCGGCTTGAGGACCAGCGGAAACGTCAGCTCGGCGGCGGCGGCCCGCAGCTCGGGCAGAGTCGAGAAGGCGCGGTGCCGGGCGCACGGGATCCCGGCCGCCTCGAACGCCAGCTTCATCGTGTGCTTGTCCCTGCTGGCCGCGAGCGCCCGCTCGGACAGCGACGGCAGCCCGTAGTGCGCGGCGATCGCGACGGCCACATGCAAATTCAGTTCGAGGATCGGCACGACGGCGTCCGGCACCAGCCCGGTGTCCCGCTCGAAGTTCTCGACGGCGGCCAGGGCGGCCTTGGCGTCGTAGTAGCTCGCCGGCAGCACGTGGTCGAAGTACCTGTTCGCGCCGGTCACCGGATCGCTGGCCATCCCCACCACCGGGCCGGGATAGGTGCGCAGCGCCGAGACGACGGCCCGTTCGCGCAGCAGCGGATCGGCGCCGAGCAGCAGCAGGTAACGATCGCCGTTCGCACGGGCGGACTGGCGGTGGAACATGAATTCTCCTCGGGCTATTCACCGGCGGACAGACGGCCGCAGGGATACCGGGCAGGACAGCGGGCAGAGTTGGGCAGCGGCAGGGTCGAGCAGCAGGCAGGGTTGGGCAGCGGGAACGGCAGCGGGCACGCGGAGGCGCGCCGCCGGAAGCTCGCGTGTCGGGAGTGACTCGGCCTCAGGACGCCGGTGTCAGTGCAGGGGACCGGACGGCGGCGCAGATACCGCCGGGGCCCGCTAAGCCGGCCCGGACCGCGCGCAGTTCGCCGAGCAGGGCGATCAGCTCGCCGATGCCGGTCAGGACGTGGTCGGCGCCGAGCCGGTGCAGCACGGCGGCCTCGTTGCCGGTCTTGGCGCTGCCGACCGAGAGGTTGCCCCCGACGATCACCGGGCACGGGATCTCGCCGCGGTCCTTCGCCGCGCGGAGCGGGGTGAGGTCCTCGACGGCGTGGCCGTTGATGGACCCGATCACGATCGCGAGCACGCCAGGGTGCTCGGCGGCGCACGCGACGAACTGGCGCACCGGCGTGCAGGCGCCGAGGTTGACAACGTGATAGCCGAGCTGGCGGAGCTGGAAGGCGATCAGCTGGTTGGCGACCACGTGCGCGTCGCTCGCGGCGACCCCCAGGATCACGATCGGCCCCGCCGGGTCCGCGTCCAGGGATGGAACGGCGCCGCCCGGCGGGGCCGTCCTCGGCCGCGGCACGTCCAGCGACGGCGTCCAGCTCATGGTTCCCCCATGTTCGGTGGTGACTAGTGATCGTGATGTGACTGGCTAGTGGCGGGCACCTCCCCCGGGCTCGTCCACTGTGGTCCCGATGCGGGCGGCCCGCCCGGTGATACCTCCGGCGACCGATGTACTCACAGTTAACGTCCAGAACGCTGCGTAACCATAGACACGGATCCGCAGGATGCGCCGCCAGAAATCCGACAGTTCCGGTGCTTGCCACAAAACGCTCTGTGCTGCGCCGATGGCGATCCGTGATCGCGTTTGTGCTGGTCAGCTCGGTGCGGCAGGCGGGCTCGGCGGCCGGCTCACGGCTGCTGCCGCCCGTCCGCGGGGCCCGGAAATGTGCCCGGCCGCCCCTCGCACTGCCCCTTCGGGCAGCGCCGGGTGCGTGCGGACGAGGGTCAGCTCAGGCGGGTGCAGACGTCCTCGTGGTGCCCGGCCACCGTGGTCACGGTCTTGTAGCCGGCCGCGTCGAAGTCGATCCGGTAGAGGCCATTGAGCCGCCACAGCCCGCGCGGCAGGGTCCCGCCGCCGGCCCGGAACCCGATCAGCGTCGGGCCGGCCACCTGCCAGCTCGACCCGCCGTCGGCGTTGTAGGTGACCAGCGCGGATCCGCTGGCGTCGGCGTCGTAGTACCGGCCGGTCGCGGTGTTGGTGACCCGCACGATCAGCTCGCCGGCGTACAGCTCGCGACGAGGTGCGGTGGTCAGGGTCCGGAACCGGACGTGGTCACTGATCGGCTCGGCGTGGATCGGGAAGTCGCACAGCACTCCGGCGGCCCGGTCCCACGGCGCCGACGGGGCCGGCTGCCAGCCACCGCCGGACGGGGCGGCGGCCGCCGCGCCGGGAGTCACGAGCAGGACCGCCAGCAGCACGGACAGGGCAAGGACGGTACGGCGCATGTTCTCTCCCCGCGGTAGCTCCAGCCAACGGCGACGCCGGCTCACAGCCTAGGAGCCCACACCGCCGAGCGGGGCCCAACGGCGGAAGTGCGGGCCAATCCTGACCGGCAGCGCGGCACCCACGCCGGGGATGGGGCAACCGGGCGGCACCCGGCTCGCACCCGGGTGTGACCAATCAGTCGCTGTGGGTGACGCCGATCGGCCGGCGGGGGCGTCCAGGTGGCCAGACCACAGGCGACGCGCACCCGAGCCCGCCGCGCGCAGCGTTCGGTCACTCTGTGACTACAACGAGTCATAGGAGTCTCTGTGCGGGTCTACGAGGACGCTGCGGCGAAGGTGCCGGCGATGCGGATCGGGATGGTCACGGCCCTCGCGGTCGCGGTGGGGGCGGCCGGGATGGCCGCCGCGCTCGCCGTGCCCGCTGCCGCCCGGCAGCCCGGCGCGCTGGTGAGCGTGATCGTCCAGTACGCCGGCGGGGACCCCGCCGCGGCCCGGTCGGAGATCCGTGACCTCGGCGGCAAGCCCGGGACGGGCCTGCACCTGATCGGCGGCCTCACCGCCGCCGTGCCCGCCACCGCACTGGCCGCCCTTCGCGGCACCCCGGGGATCAGCTCGGTCACCGCCGACGGGAAGGTCTCCCTGGCCGGCAAGGTGTGGCGCGCGGACGCCGACCAGAACTCGATGTTCAACATCACCACGAGCACCGGCGCGAAGGGGATCTGGCAGCGCAAGGACGCCGCCGGCAACTACATCGACGGCAAGGGCATCGGGATCGCGCTGATCGACTCGGGGATCGCCCCGGTCAAGGGCCTGGACGACAAGAACCGGATCATCAACGGCCCCGACCTGTCCTTCGAATCCCAGGCGCCGAACCTGCGCCACCTCGACACGTTCGGGCACGGCACCCACATGGCCGGGATCATCCTCGGCCGCGACCCGGTGCCGGCCACGACCGGCGGATCGTCGGGCGGCTGGGGTGGCGGAAACTGGGGCAACGGCTGGGACGACAGCACCAACACCGACCCGAACCACTTCGTCGGCATGGCTCCCGGCGCGAGCCTGATCAAAATGAAGGTCGCCGCGGCGGA
>JAOPVE010000017.1 GCA_025963185.1 Actinomycetes bacterium | reverse complement strand
CGCCTACTGGGTGATCTGCTGCACGCCCCCGAAGCAGACCCGATCTCGCTCACGGACAAGACCCAACTCCCCGACCCGCTCGGCACCGCACCCCCGCCGTAGCCCAAACACCGAAGTGCGTGCCGCTACGCCGGTCATACCCGGTCCAGCGGAACGCACTTCCGGGGCGCGGGTTGGATGTGGGCGCGGAGGTTGACTCTCGATCTGGTTGAGGGCGGAGGGTTTGGGGGGTGGAGAGCGAGTTGCCGAGGATCGGGGACCTGGCGAGGGCGAGCGGGCTGACCGTGAGCGCGCTGCGGTTCTACGACCGGCATGGGGTGCTGGTGCCCACGCTGGTCGATCCGCTGACGGGTTATCGCTGGTACGGGCGCGATCAGGTGCGGCCGGCCAGGCTCGTCGCGGGGCTGCGCAGGGTCGGGATGCCGTTGGCGGGCATCGCGGCCGTGGTGGCGTCGGCGGGGGATCCGGTGGTCGCGCGGGACCTGCTGGCCGCGCACCTGGGCCGCCTGGAACACGGTCTCGCCGATGCCCGGCGCGAGCTCTCCCGTATCGAGTCCCTGATCTGCGAGGAGAGCACCATGTCCGTCACCCGTGTCACCGTTCCCGGTCCCGAGTTCGCGGCCGCCGTGCGTGCGGTGAAGTTCGCCGCCGGATCCGATCCGGAGTTCCCGTCGCTCACCGGTGTGCTCGCCGAAGCGGGCGACGACGGGCTGCTGCGGCTCGTCGCGACCGACCGGTACCGGCTCGCCGTGGCCGAGGTGCCCGCCGACATCGCCGGACCGCCGGTGAGCGCGATCGTCCCACCGCGCCTGCTCGCAGGATCCGCCTCGGACGGGCAAGTGGCCCTGACCTTCGACGGCGACCGGATCACCGTCGGCGCGCGCACCGGATCCCGGCTCGACCACGACTTCCCCGACTACCGTCGCCTGGTTGGAGCGCCCGCCGAGAGCGGCGAGACCACGCTGACCGGCACGGCGGACGAGCTGCGGGCAGCCGTCGCGGCCAGGCCCGCCAGGGCCGTGGTGCGCGAGTACGACGGCGCCGACTGCCAGCTCGCGGAGCTCGACGGCGGCGTGCAGGTCAACCGCGAGTTCCTGCTGGAGGCCCTCGCCGCGGCGGGAGACGGTCAGCTGATCCTGGCACTGGACGGGCCGATCCGGCCGCTGGCGATCCGCTCGGATCGGTCGTTCTCGCTGCTCATGCCCAGCCCTCAGGGCACGGCCACGGGGACGAGCACCCAGCGCTGATCCTTGGCGTAGTCCTGTAGGCGCCACTGCTGGATCACGGTGCCGTCGCGGCGGTTCGTGTCGTCGTCGGGCACGTCGACGGCCTTGCCGGTGGCGCGGTTGACGATCCAGACCTGGCCGTCGCCCGCGTCCTCGAGGCCCCACTCCTGGGTGTCGTCGCCCGGCTTGGGTTCGACCTGGATCAGCGCGGCTCCGTTGGTCACCGAGTCGTCCTTGACGGTCAGCACCTTCTCGCTGCGGACGTTGGTGAACGTGACGTAGTCGCCGTCGCCGGTGGACTCGATCCGCCAGCGCTGGTCGGTGGCGTGCAGGTTGTGCCACTGCTGGACGGCGACGCCGCTCTCGATGGCGGTGTCGTCGCCCGGCAGCTCAAGGACCAGCCCGTTCATCCCGTTGCGCACCTGGTATTCGGCGGCTGGATTGCTCAGCTCGACGGTGGGCCGCACGGACGGCACCGCGCCGACGCTGGCCAGCACGGGCGAATCGCCGCCGAACACGCCCTCGCCGCTCGCGATCCGCGGGCCGAGCACGAGGGCGGTGCCCGCAGTGGCGGTGACCGCGAAGATCGTGATTGTCCTGCTCGTGCGCATCGGCGGGTCCCTTTTACGACCGGGGATGAGGCCAACACCGTTGCTCGCTGCGGGGCGGCCGGCAAGGGCACCAGGGCCCTGACGTGCCCGATCGCCCCTAGTGGCCTGCCCGCCGGAACGCCGACGGCGTTGTCCCGCCGGGGCGCGCGCCGGGCGGCTACGGCGTTGAGTGGACCTGGCACACCCGGTACTGGGTACGGCCGCCGGAGTTGACCGTCTTGATGTCGAAGAGCGAGTTCTGGACGTTGCCGTCGCGCTCGATGATCCGGGCGCGGACCTTGAACGGCGGCTTCCGCGTGTACGGCACGGATCCGTTGATCGTGTACGTCTTGATGCCGACGGCGTTGGCCACGTCCCCGGTGAACTGCTCGCGGCTGACCGAGTCGCGGATGTCCCCGCAGAGCAGGTCGTAGGCGCCGGACAGGTTGTTGTCCCGGATGTCGGCAAGGTACTTGTCGAGCACGACGATCGATCCGCTGCGCGCGGAGTGGTAGTCCAGGTAGCTGACCGTGCCGTACGAGCCACCGGCCCCGGCGAGCACGCCGAGGATCCCGACGGCGATCCAGAGCAGGATCGGGCGGCGGCGCGGCGCGTGCCTGCTGCTCCCGCCGTGGGCGGCCGTGCGGCGGCGGGCTGCCCGCGATCCGGTGCCGGGCTGGTCCCGCTCCCCGGACGTGGTGCCGCCTGGGGGCGCGGCGGGCGGATCGGGCTGGTACGACGGCCGCCGAGGCTCCGGCGCGGGTGGCGGCGGCAGATATCCCCGGCCGCCGGACGTGGGCCGGGCCGCGCCCGTGAGCGCTTCGACCGGGATGGCCATCCGCTCGGCGCTCTGCTCGCCGGTACCCGTGAACTGCGGATAGTCGCCCGAGGTCGACGGCCGGTCGGTGGCGCGGCGGCCGCGGAAAAAGGTCGTCTCGCGGGCGAGCGCCGCGACCTGATCGGCCTCGGCGGGCTCCGCGCTGTCGTCCAGGGGCCAGGCCGAGGCGGACGCCGGCTCGCCGCTGCGGACCAGCGCGTCGAGCAGTTGCTGGGCGGTCGGCCGCTGGTCCGCCTCCTTGCGCAGGGACCACCCGACGAGTTCGGCGATCTGCGGATCCAGCCCGCGCAGGTCGGGTTCGCCGTAGAGCACCTGGTAGAACACCGCGTCGGTGGAGGCGCCGAACGGCTGGCGGCCGGTGCCCGCGAAGATCATCAGCGAGCCCCACGCGAAGATGTCGACCTTCTGGGTGAGCTTGTCGCTGCGGAACTGCTCGGGCGCCATGTAGGACGGCGATCCCATCATGCGGCCTGGCTGGGTGATCGCGGTGACGGCGTCGATCGCGCGGGCGATCCCGAAGTCGATGACCTGCGGACCGAACCGGGACAGCAGCACGTTGCTGGGCTTGAGATCGCGGTGGACCACGCCGGCGTGGTGGATCGCCCCGAGCGCGCTCGCCACCCCCACGCCGAGTGCGTGCAACTGCGGCCCGGGTAAGGGACCGTGCTCGTCGACGACCGCGCCCAGGGTCGGCCCGTCGATGTACTCGGTGACGATGTACGGCGGATCGGCGCCGGTGTCCGCGTCGAGGATCGGCGCCGTGCAGAACCGGGCGACCTTGCTCGCGGTCTCGACCTCCGCGCGGAACCGGGCGCGGAAGTCCTCGTGCATGGACAGGTGCGCCCGGATCACCTTGACGGCGACCTTCCGGCCGTCCGGCCCGTGCGCCAGGTAGACGACGCCCATACCGCCTTCGCCCAGCCGCTCTACAAGCCGGTAGCCGCTGATCGCCTCCGGGTCGTCCGGGTGCAGCGGCTCCCTGCTCACCATCTCACCTCCGGCGGGTCGGCCTGTGGCCACTGGTTACCCACCGTACCGCCCGGCCATGGGCGTCCAGCCAGCCACAACGGCCTATCTTGTTGTCCGATCGCCGATACCCGCAAGCCCCGACGAGCGCAAATGAGCCCTCCGGACCGACACCGGCGTGCGTTGGGGCAGATCCTCCCAGGGGGGCCGGCCGATCACACCCAGTGACTACCGCAGCCCGGTGTCCACGGCGGACATCAGGGTGCCGGTGTCTCCGGACATCTCCCAGATCATCCCGCCGAGCAGGCCCTTGGACTTGATCCACGCGGTCTTCTTGCCGATCGACCAGGTGTCGTCGAAGGTCCACCACTGGCCGCCGTTGCCGGTGTAGCCGTAGGTCGCGATGGCCTGTTCGTCGTGGTAGATCGTCAGGTTCGGCACCGAGGCGATCAGGTTGCTGTACCCGCGGGTGCCGGCCTCCTCGGCGAACTGGCCCGGGGCGGCGCCCGTCGCGGCCTGCCATTCGCCGTGCTTGCCGCCGTCGGTGACGCCCTGCCAGCCGCGGCCGTAGAAGGCCAGGCCCATCGTCAGCTTGCGCGGGTTCACCCCCCCGTCGAGGTAGGGCTTGAGCGCGTTCTCATAACTGAAGTGGAACGAGTACGGGTCGTCGACGTCGGTGTTGACGTTGCCGGCGTGGCCGGTCCGGTTGGGCTCCCACGAGTTGTCGCTGCCGGCGCCGTGGAAGTCGTAGCCCTGGATGTTGGCGATGTCCATGTAGTCGAAGACGCTGGGGGTGCCGTCCTTGGTGGTGACGTCCCAGCCGGCTGCGACCTTCACCGGGTCCGCCGGGGTGAACGCCGTGATCAGGTACCGCTTGCCCGAGGTCGAGGACAGCGCGTCGAGCTGCTTGCGGAACTCGGCGCAGAGCAGGGTCAGGTTGGCCTTGTCGTTCGCGCCGACGTGGTTGCCGGGGTGTCCGGCGGCACCCGGCCACTCCCAGTCCAGGTCGATGCCGTCGAAGATCCCGGCCGCGGACCCGGCGCCGCCCGCCCCGTTGTACAGCGGGAGGTTGCCCTTGAGGTACGTGTCGACGCAGGACGAGACGAACTTCTTGCGGGAGGCGTCCGAGGCGGCCACGTCGGAGAAGTACTTGGAATAGGTCCAGCCGCCGAGCGAGATCAGCACCTTGAGGTTCGGGTACTTGGCCTTGAGTTTGCGCAGCTGGTTGTAGTTGCCGCGCAGCGGCTCCCAGCCGGTGTCACCCTGCCCGTCGACCGACTGGCTGGCCGCCATGGGCCGCGCGTAGTCGGCGTCCGCGTCTCCGGCGCCGTCGCCCTGGTTCGGATCCTCGGGGTTCACCGTCGTGGCGCGGGTGACGCCCTGGAGGCAGGTCAGGTTGACCGGGTCGATGTTGCCGAACGCGTAGTTGAGGTGCGTCAGCTTCGCCGCGGATCCGTTCTTGTCCAGGTTGCTGACGAAGAACTGCCGCCCGTAGATGCCCCACTGGACGAAGTAGCCGACGCGGGCGTAGCTGCCGGATCCGATCACGTCGTCCGTGGTCACGCTCACGGCCGCGCTCTGGGCCGACAGGTTGTCGTAGCCGTCCCTGGCCCGGACCGTGAACGCGTACGCCGTCGACGGGGCCAGTCCGCTCACGGTGGCGGTCGTCCCGGTCACGCTCGCCAGCACGCTGCCGCCGCTCGACACGTCGTAGCCGGCGACGCTCGTGTTGTCCGTCGAGGCGGTCCACGCGAGCGTCACGGTGCTGCTGGTCTTACCGGTCGAACGCAGATTTCCGGGGATCGACGGGGGCTGCGTGTCGTCCGCCGGGTTGCTGGTGGTGACCGCCACGGCCGCGCTCGCCGCCGAGAGGTTGCCGCGGGAGTCCCTGGCCCGCACCGAGAACGAGTACGCCGTGTTCGGGGTGAGTCCGGTGACGACCGCGCTCGTGCCGGTCGCCGTCGCGGCCACGGATCCGGCCCGCAGCACGTCGTAGCCCGCGATCGGGAAGTCCCCCGCGGTGGCCGCCGCCCAGGACAGCGCGACCGTCTTCGTCGTCTTGCCGGTCACGGTGGGCGTGCCGGGCGCCGAGGGTGCCCTGTCCGCGGATCCGTCGCACTTGTTCCCGTTGATCCGGCAGTTCGCGGGGGCGGTCTTGGCGCCCTGGCCGACGAACTGGAAGCTGTACGGCTCGGTGGTCACGCCCGCCGCCACGGTCTTGTTGTAGTACGCGGCCGCGACGCTCACGTGGCTGCCCGTCTGGGTGACGGTCCCGTTGGAGGCGTTGCTCATCGTCACGCCCGCGGCCAGGTCGAACTCCAGGGTCCAGCCGGTCACCGCCGCCGTGGTGGGGTTGGCGACGATGTACTTGCCGAGCCACCAGGATCCGCGGTCCTCGGCGGAGAAGGCGGCGGTGAGCCCGGTCGCGGCCTGCGCCGGGGCGGCGAGTGCGGCGATCGGCACGATGACCGCGACGACGGCGATCAGGACACGGAGACGCGACACGGCGATCCTCCTCGGTGCGGCGGCGTGGGGTGCCGATTGGTCCAGACCATTGCAGAACGGCACGCACAGTGGACGTGGTATCAGCGACACGGATGGCTCATCCGGCGGATGCCCGGCGCCCGGATCAGCCGCCGGGCGAATAGGACTCCCGGTGCGCGGGTATGCGATCGGTAACCGAACTAGGAGGTACCGATGCCCGCCCGCAAGGAGCTGCCGTCCACGCTCAAGCGCTCGCCGAAGAAGGCCCAGGACACCTGGTCCGAGACGCACGACTCGGCCGTCGAGGAGTACGGGGAGGGCGAGCGCGCCCACCGCACGGCGTTCGCGTCGCTCAAGCACAGCTTCGAGAAGGTCGGCGACCACTGGGAGCAGAAGGAGAAAAAGGGCCCGTCGGACAAGCAGGCGGCCAAGAGCGGATCAGCCGCCCGCCGCAGCACGGCCAAGACCGCCGGCGGCGTCGACGCGAACGCCTCGAAGAAGCATCTCTACGAGGTCGCCCAGCGCCTCGACGTCCCGGGCCGCTCGTCCATGACGAAAGACCAGCTCGTCGACGCGATCGGGAAGGCCAACAACCGCAAGACGGCCAAGGCCCGCTCCTAGCCCGCCCCGCTCGCCCCTTGCGAAGTGCGGTAACTGCGGCCGGTCCTGACCGGCCGCAGTTACCGCACT
>JAOPVE010000001.1 GCA_025963185.1 Actinomycetes bacterium | reverse complement strand
CGCCTCGTCCTCGGCGATCCCTACCCCGGGCGCGAACGCCCTGCTACGCACCTCGTTCTCGCCGTTCCCTTTGTCGCCGTCCCAGGCCCAGGCGTAGAGGAACGGCACGCCGTCCGGTGCCCCGGTCAGGGCGTCGACCTCGGCGGGGTTCGCGTACTCGCGCAGCTCCATCGCGGGCGCCCACTCGGCGCGCGCCCGTACCCAGGTCAGGTCGTCCTCCGTCCAGGTCCGGACCTCGCCGGCCGCCGTCCGCAGCACCTCGGTGGGCCGCCCGTGCTCGCGGAGCAGCCACGCGGTGCCGACCGTCGGGTGCCCGGCGAACCCCAGCTCCGCAGCCGGGGTGAAGATCCGGACCCACTCGCCGTCCACGAACACCGTCTCGCTGAACCCCAGCCGCGCGGCGATCCCCTGCCTGGCCCCGGAAGGCACCTCGCCCCCGGCAAGCACGACACCCAGCGGATTCCCGCCCACATCGCCCGGCCCGGCAAACACCCGCAGCACATAAAGCTCGGTCATGCCGCCACGCTGCCCGCCCGCCGATCCGCAATCAAGCTCTTCTCCCGAAGCGCGGTAAGTGTGGCCGGTCCTGACCGGATTCGGTTACCGCGCTTGGCGGGAGATGGGACACCGCCTGCCACGTCAGCGGGCGCGGTGGGGGGACACCTAGACTGCGCGGTGTGGCTGGACGCATCAGGGACGCGGACGTCGTGCTGGTGCGCGAGCGGTCGCACATCGCCGACGTCGTTTCCGCGCGGGTGACCCTGCGGTCGGCGGGCGGCGGCAACCTCAAGGGCCTGTGCCCGTTCCACGACGAGAAGACCCCGTCGTTCAACGTCAACCCGGCGCGTGGCTTCTATCACTGCTTCGGCTGCGGCGAGGGCGGGGACGTCTTCGACTTCGTCCAGAAGACTGAGATGCTCAACTTCGCCGAGGCTGTCGAGTGGCTGGCCAGCCGCTCCGGCGTGCAGGTGCAGTACGAGCAGGGCGGTCCGTCGCCGGTCCGGCAGACGGGGCAGCGGCAGCGGCTGGTCGCCGCACACTCCGCGGCCGCCGAGTACTACCGCGAGCAACTGCGTACTCCGGACGCCCGGATCGCCCGCGAATTCCTCGCCCAGCGCGGGTTCGACCAGGCCGCGGCGGCCACCTACGGCTGCGGATACGCCCCGCGCACCTGGGACTCGGCGTCCAAGCACCTGCGCAAACAAGGCTTCACGAACGACGAGTTGATCACGGGGGGGATCGCGAAGGAAGCCCGGTCCGGATCGCTGATCGACCGATTCCGCGGCCGGCTGCTCTGGCCGATCCGCGACCTGAGTGGTGACGTGATCGGCTTCGGCGCGCGGCGGCTCTTCGACGACGACGACGGGCCGAAGTACCTGAACACGCCTGAGACGCCGCTCTACAAGAAGTCCCAGGTCCTGTATGGAGTCGACACCGCGAAGCGGGAGATCGCCCGCCAGCACCGGGCCGTCGTGGTCGAGGGCTACACCGACGTCATGGCCTGCCACCTCGCGGGCGTGACCACGGCGGTCGCCACCTGCGGCACCGCGTTCGGCGGCGAGCACATCGGCGTCCTGCGGCGGCTGCTCATGGACCAGGACGAGTTCCGCGGCGAGGTCATCTTCACGTTCGACGGCGACGAGGCTGGGCAGAAGGCCGCGCTCAAGGCATTCGAGGACGAGCAGAAGTTCGTCGCGCAGACGTTCATCGCAGTCTCTCCGGGCGGCATGGACCCGTGCGAACTGCGGCTCGCCCAGGGCGACGCGGCGGTCCGTGACCTGGTGGGGCGCCGCGAGCCGCTGATCGCGTTCGCGCTGCGCAGCACCATCAAGCGCTACGACCTCGACACCGCCGAGGGACGGGTCGCCGCGCTCCGGACGGCCGCCCCGCTGGTGGCCCGCATCAAGGACCGCGCCCTGCGCCCCGAGTACGCCCGCAAGCTGGCCGGTGACCTGGGGATGGAGGCCGAGACCGTGACGCGCGCGGTCGCCGCCGCCGGGGGAGCGCCGCCGTCGTCGCGGGGCCAGCGCGCGCCGCAGCAGGGCGGTCCGCCGGTGCGGGAACAGTCCGGTCGCCCGGATCCGGAGAATCCCGCGCTGCAGGTCGAGCGCGAGGCGCTCAAGCTCGCGGTGCAGGAGCCGGTGCTCGCCGGTCCGATGTTCGACGCCGTCGACGAGATCGCCTACACCCACCCCGTCTACCGGGGGGTCCGGCGTGGGATCGCCGCGGCCGGGGGAGCCGCGTCCGGAACAGCCGGGCCCGCGTGGGCCGACTCGGTGGTCCAGGCCTGCGACGACCTCGTGGCCCGGGCGGCGGTGTCCGAACTGGTGGTCGAGCCGCTGCGCAGTCCCACGGAGCCCGACTCGCGGTACGCGACGATGGTGCTCGCCCGGCTCCAGGAGCTGGCCACGGTCCGGCAGATCGTCGAGCTCAAGTCCAAGCTGCAGCGGATCAATCCGGTCGAGCAGGCTGACGAGCACACCCGCCTCTTCGGCGAACTTGTGGCGCTCGAACAGCACAAACGTGGCCTGCGCGAACAGGCGATCGGGGGACTGTAAGAGTGTTCGGCAACCTGTTCGCCCGTCCGCCGGCCGAGGCACGGGCCCGGATCGAGCCCGGCGAGCGCCTGACGGCCTGGGGGCTCGCCCCGGACGGATCCGCGGTGCTCGCCACCACCCGCGGGCTGCTGCTCCCCGACGGATCCCGGTACGACTGGCACCTGATCCACAAGGCCGTCTGGAACGAGGGCACCCTCACTGTGGTGCCCTCGATCGAGGTCGCCCCCGGAGTGGTCGCCGACGGTCCGCCGTTCACGGTGGAACTCGGTGAGCCGCGCGACCTACCGGCCGAGGTGCGCACCCGCGTCACCCGCAGCGTCGCCTACTCGGCCCTGCACCCCGTGCCCGGCGGGGGAGTGCGCGTGATCGCCCGCCGGATCCCCGGCCAGGACGGGCTCGCGTGGGTGGTCCGCTACGACGGTGAGGCCGACATCGGCGATCCGTCGGTGCGGGCGGCGGCCGAGGTCTACCTCGCCGAGGCGAAGACGCTGGTCTAGGGCACAGCGCCTTCGCCAGGGGCGCGGTTGTTACAGGTCGGTGCGGGGTGTCGTGGCGGGGATCCCGTTCGATCCGGCTTGGGCGCGGTGCTCGGAGCGCGAGTCGTCACCGAGGTAGTTCGACACCTTCGCGCCCCAGGTCGTGTGGCCGATCTTGTCGGTCACGGTGTCCTTCGCCGTGGTGATGAGCTCCCCGGCCTGCGCCTGGAGGATCCCGGCCGTCTCCTGGATCGTCGAGTTCTCCTTCAGCTTGCGCCCCGCGCGGACCAGCTGCTCGTAGCGCTGGCGTCCGGCGCGAGCCCCCAGCACATAGCCGATGCCGACGCCAGTGAGGAAGATGAGCCTGTTCCGCATGATCAGCTCCCTGGTTGGATGCAGTTCACTTGTACGTGCCCTGGCAGCTCTCGTTGTACACCTGTCCTGGCGCGGCGTCCTCCGTCCTGGCGTGGCGGGGGTGCGGCGGCTGGACCGGCGTGGACCCGCCAGGGCGGATTCGGGACGCGTCCGGGGCATGTTGTAAGGTAGGGTTCTGCCGCACCGCAAGGCGGCGCGCTTTCCCCCGTAGCTCAATTGGCAGAGCATGCGACTGTTAATCGCAGGGTTACTGGTTCGAGTCCAGTCGGGGGAGCATTCCAGCGGGTAGAGCGCATTACCACTCCCCATTTATTTCTCGGCTCCTACGCCTTGTTGACATCGTTTCTTTGCGCGCTGCCGAATACCGTGCCATTCCATTCGAGCGTCCATTCGGCGCTTTGGGGTCGCGCCGGCGCCGTGGGCGTTCACAGCCAGCACACAGGCGATAGCGCATGGGCGGCGTCCCGCGCCGCCGATGAGAGGGGTGACGGCGGGCGCTGTGCCCGCCACGGATCGCAGAGGAAACGACATGGCAGTCAGCGGAATCGGCGGCGCTACTCCGGCCACGAGCGCGTCGACGGGTGCGGGCAGCGATCCCACCGTCCAGCTGCGCAAGGACCAGCAGAAACTGGCATCGGACACGGCCGCCAACGCGAGCAAGGCGATCATCGCCGCTGACGAGGCCGCGGTGGCGAAAGACACGGTCGCGATCGCCGCCGAGCGCAAGTCCTCCGGCACCGACACCTACGCCTGAACCGCCGCCGTCGCATTCATCCCCGATCCGGCGCGAAATCAATTCGACGGCGAAGTGCGGTAATTCTGGCCGGTCCTGACCGGCTGGACTTACCGCACTTCCGCCGTGGGACCGGTGTTGACCGGTCTCGTTACCGTCGGCGGTGTCGTTCGGCGAGGACGATCCCGTGCGGCGGACGGCCATCGCTCAGGACGCCGCGAACTGGGGTGTGCTGCTGGCCGTCGTGCTGGTCGGGGGTGTGTCGTTCCTGCCCTCGGCTTGGCTATCGCGGCCGGCCGCCAAAAAAGTTCGCGGAAAATCTCGGCGGGGATGTCGAGGACGTGGCGGTGGCTCCGTCCCTGAGGTGAGTGCGCCAGGATGGGCGCACCGGACCTGAGGAGTCACGATGCCGAAGTTCATGCTGCTGCAGAAGTACGAGGGTGGCGCCGGCTGCGACGTCCCGATGCCCGAGTGGACCCCCGAGGACATCACCGCGCACATCGACTTCCAGCACGCGGTCAACAAGGCGCTGATCGAGGCGGGCGAGTACGTCGACGCGCAGGGCCTCGCCGGACCGGACCTGGCGAAGTCCGTCACGTCCGACGGCACCACCCCGGTCGTCACCGACGGGCCGTTCCTGGAGTCGAAGGAGCTGCTCGCGGGCTACCGGATCGTGGACGTGGAGTCCGAGGCGCGGGCGCTGGAGATCGCCGCGATGTGCTCGGCGGCGCCCGGGCCGAAGGGCGTGCCGATCCAGCAGCCGATCGAGGTCCGCCAGGTGATGGGCGCCCCGACGCCCGACGCGTGAGCGATGAGCGGGCGATCGAGGACCTGCTGCGCGAACTGGCGCCGCAGGTCCTCGGCGCGGTTGTGCGCCGGTCCGGGGACTTCACCGCCGCCGAGGACGCCGTGCAGGAGGCGCTGCTCGCCGCCGCGCTGCACTGGCCCGGCGAGGGGATCCCGGACAATCCGCGCGGGTGGCTCGTCGCCGCGGCGATCCGGCGGCTGGTGGACCAGATCCGCAGTGAGCAGGCGCGCCGCCGCAGGGAGGGCGCCGTCGCCGTCGAGCCGGAGCCCGGCGAGGTGGCGGACAGCGACGACACGCTGATCCTGCTGTTCCTGTGTTGTCACCCGGCGCTCACGCCCGCCTCGGCGATCGCCCTCACGCTGCGCGCCGTCGGCGGACTGACCACCGCCGAGATCGCGAACGCGTTCCTGGTCCCCGAGGCCACCATGGCCCAGCGGATCAGCAGGGCGAAGCAGCGGATCCGCAGCTCGGGTGTGCCGTTCCAGATGCCGGCCCAGGACGAGTGGGCGCCGCGGCTGCGGTCGGTCCTGCGGGTCCTCTACCTGATCTTCTCCGAGGGCTACGCGAGCAGCGTCGGGCCGGACCTGGCGCGCACGGAGCTGTCGGGGGAGGCGATCCGGCTGGCGCGGCTGGCCCACGCCGAGCTGCCCGGCGAGTCGGAGGTCACCGGGCTGCTCGCCCTGATGCTGCTCACCGACGCGCGCCGCCCCGCCCGCACCGGTCCGCACGGTGAATTGGTGCCGCTGGACGCCCAGGACCGATCCCGCTGGAACCGTGCTCTGATCGCCGAGGGCACGGCCCTGGTCACGGCGGCGCTGCACGAGGGGGCGATCGGCGAATACCAGCTCCAGGCGGCGATCGCGGCCGCGCATGACAACGCCCCGGCCGTGGCGGCGACGGACTGGCCGCAGGTGTTCGCCCTGTACGGGCTGCTGGAGCGGATCACCGGAAACCCGATGGTGACCCTGAACCGGGCGGTGGCCGCGGCCATGGCCGACGGTCCGCAGGCGGGTCTTGCGCTTCTCGACGGCGTCGCGGACCGGCTCGCCGGGCACTACCGGCTCGACGCCGTACGCGCGCACCTGCTGGAGATGGCGGGCGACGAGGCGGCCGCGATCGCGCACTACCGGGCCGCCGCGAGCCGCACCACGAGCACCCCCGAGCAGCAGTACCTCACGACCCAGGCCGCCCGCCTGCGCGCCCACCGCTGACGAGCCACTGCCCGAGGGGCCTCAGCCTGCCGTGTCGGCCGGGGTCGCGCGCTGGGCCGGCGACTCGTCCGTTTTGAGAAGATCCGTGCGGATCGACGTGCGCTGCTCGCGCACCGGTGGATCGGTCGCGTGCCGCAGGTCGGCCACGCCGGTCAGCAGCCCGCGCCGCAGCCGCCTCGCCACGGGCCGCTCCACGAACCGGTGGATCAGCCACGCGAGCCCGAGTACGGCGACGATCAGGCCCGCGACCAGCAGGTACTTGGGCACGAGGAGCGAGAGGTACCAGATAGCGGTGAGTCCGAGGGTCGCGTGGATCAGGTACAGGGGGTAGGTGAGCGCGCCCGCGGGGGTGAGCCAGCGCCACTGGATCCGGTTCAGCCAGCCGAGGCCGACCGCGATGATCGTCGCGAAGCAGGCGGTGACGATCACGGCCGAGACGGTCCAGCTCACGTGGGTGTGGAGGTAGATCTCCAGGTAGGGCAACTGCGGGGGAAGGCCGTACAGCCCGAGTAACCAGCAGACCCCGACCAGCCCCCACAGCAGCGCGGTCGGGCGGAACCGGTGCATGAGGTAGACCGCGATGCCGGCGATGAAGTACACGGAGTAGCGCGGATCGAGGACGCCGCCGAAGAAGCCGCCGTTGGTCCAGGTCAGGGCGATGGTGGCGAGCCAGATCACGCAGAACACGACAGTCCGGCGGTAGTTCACGCCGCGCCAGACGACGACCGCGAACAGCAGGTAGAACAGCAGTTCGCGCCAGAGGGTCCAGTACGGGCCGTCGATGTCGCCCGAGCCGATCCCCGTCTGCATCATCGTCAGGTTCGCGAGCACCTGGTACGGCTTCGGGGCCGAGCGGATCGGCGTCGGCGCCAGCCACATCACCGCGGTCGTGAACAGCACCGCGAACCAGTAGGCGGGGTAGAGGCGGCTGACCCGCGAGACGAGGAAGTCGCCGAGGCCACGGTCCCAGCTGCTCATGCAGATCACGAAACCGCTGATCAGGAAGAACAGCTCGACGCCCAGCCAGCCGTACTTGGTGACCGCGCTGATCGTGGGGAACGTGTGCAGGCCGGGGTTGCGCCAGTACCGGTCCGCCCCGGCGGTGTAGTGGTACACGACCACGGACAGCGCGGCGACCAGGCGTAACCCGTCGAGGACGACCAGCCGTGGCCGCGCGGGCCTGGCACCGTTCTGCGCGGGCGGCCCCGGGGGAGGGGCGGGCCGGCCGGGGGTGCCGTGGGACGTCACGCGCTGCTCCTTCGGGGCCGGAACGTTCTCGTGCGAGACACAGCCCGACCCCCCGCCGGGCAACAGCAGCACCGCCAGCCACGCGAGTGGACGCGTGACGCGGTTCGCAACAGGGTACGGCCAGCGGGATGCGTTCGGTTCGGCGACCTCGGCAGCCCGGCGGATCGCGCCGCGGCCGGACGCGAATGCCAGCGGGGTTTGCCCGTCGTTGGCAGGGTGGTGGGCATGACGACCGAACGCGCCCGCGCGCTGCTTGCCGAGCACCCGCTGATCGACGGGCACAACGACCTGCCCTTCGAGCTGCGCCGTCTGGTGTCCTACGACCTCGGCCGGTACGACGTGGGGGTCCGCCAGGATCGCACCCACACCGATCTCGTGCGGCTCGCCGAGGGCGGAGTGGGCGGCCAGTTCTGGTCCGTCTTCACCGAGGCCGGCCCGGACGGCGAGCGGGCGGTCGCCGAGACGCTGGAGCAGATCGACGCCGTGCACGCGCTCGTGGCCCGTTACCCCGACCGGCTTGCGCTCGCCACCACCGCCGACGAGGTAGAGAAAGCGCAGGCCAGCGGCCGGATCGCCAGCCTGATCGGCGCCGAGGGAGGGCACTCGATCGGCAGCTCCCTGGGGGTCCTGCGAATGCTCTTCGCGCTGGGCGTCCGGTACATGACCCTGACCCACAACTTCAACGTGCCGTGGGCCGACAGCGCCACCGACGACGAGCGGATCGGTGGCCTCGACGACTTCGGCCGGTCCGTCGTGCGCGAGATGAACCGGATCGGCATGCTCGCCGACCTTTCGCACGTCTCGCCCGGGACGATGCGGGACACGCTCGCGACCACGTCCGCGCCGGTGATCTTCAGCCACTCGTCGGCGCGCGCGCTGTGCGACCACCCGCGCAACGTGCCCGACGACGTACTCGCCCAGCTCCCGGCGAACGGCGGGCTGTGCATGGTGACGTTCGTGCCCGCGTTCGTGTCCCAGGAGGTGTGCGACTGGGAGGCTGGGCTACGGGACGACCTGGAGCGGCGGGGCTTCGACATCCGGATCAGCGCGGAGGACCCCGCCGACGAGAAGCGGACCGTCGCCGAGTACGCGGCGCACACGCCGTTGCCCGTCGCGACGATCGCCCAGGTCGCGGACCACGTCGAGCACGTCCGGGACGTCGCGGGCGCGGCCCACGTCGGGATCGGCGGCGACTTCGACGGATGCGATCCGATGCCGGCCGGGCTCGGGGACGTCTCGTGCTACCCCGCGCTGATCGCCGAGCTGATCGGCCGGGGCTGGTCCGATGCCGATCTCGCGGCACTAACCAGGGGAAACGTGCTGCGGGTGCTGCGCGGGGCCGAGGCTACCGCGGCCGCCACGTGATCACCGGCGGGCGGACCGACGCGCACAGCGGCCCGCCCCGGGCGTCGGTGAGGACCAGTTCGGCGTCGAACCCGGCCGGGCCGTCCGCCGGATCGGGCAGGTGCAGTTTGGCCCGCCGGAACATCGTGAACTCGCCGTCGTGCAGCTCGCCCCAGCTCAGGTAGAGGAAGCGCTCACCCGCGCGGCCGTGCACGTACGGTCCGCGGAAGCGTGGGCCGTCGGCGGTCGTGGCGAGCGTGACGGTCAGGTCGAACACCGCCTCGGCGGCGTCGCCCGGCACCAGGCCGATCACCTCGCTGCCCCGCTGGACACCGACGTGCACCTGCGAGTGGTCCCCGCACCGCAGGCCCGGCAGCCCGCGTCCGGTGATGCGGATCGGCACCTCGGTCACTGCGTGTCCTCCGATGCCGGGGTGCTCGGTCCCGCGGTCTCCACTCGTGGGCGCCAGGCGCCCGGGCCGGCGCGCTCGCCGATCGCGGATCCGGCGATGAGCGCGTCGAGGCGGCGCCGGCGCGTCTCCGGGCGCTTCGCCCGCACAACCCAGTGGAGGGCCACCTTGCGGTACGAGGGTGCCTGGGCGGCGAAGAACTCCCAGGCCCGGGCGTTGGCGCGGAACTCGGCCTCCTCGGCGGGGTCCAGCTCGGCCGGCTCCTGCTCGTGGGCGTACACGGACGTGCGCGTGTCGGTCCGCCGTGCGAACGCGGCCAGCCCGGCCGGTGCGACGAGCCCTTGTCCGGCCAGTTCGCCGATCCGCCGGACGTTCACCGTGCTCCAGATGCTCGTCGCTTTTCGCGGCGTGAAGCGGATCGTGTAGCTGTCCGTGTCGTAGCCGCGGCGTACCCCGTCGATCCAGCCGAAGCACAGCGCCTGGTCCACGGACTGCGCCCACGTGATGCCCTGGCGGCCGGTCTTCGTGCGGTAGAAGCCGACGAGCAGTTCGGGTTCCGTCTCGTGGTGCTGTTCGAGCCAGGCCCGGAACTCGGACGGCGTGGTGAAGAAGACCGGATCCACGGGCTGAGCTCCTCTCGTCGGTCCCGAGAATATTGCAGCGACGCGCGATGTTCATGGTCTGGTTTGAGCGGGTATGCGCGGATAATCCCAGCCAGGAGCGGGAGACGACTGCCAGCCGACGATGGGACCGCCATGACCAGCCCGACGCAGTCCGCGTGGCCCGACGCGCCGGTGAGCGGCGCGCCGGACAGTAGCGCGAGTACCGCCAGCACCGCCGCCGGCCGCCCCGGCCGCAAGCTCGGGATCCTCAGGATCGCCCTACTCGTTCTCGCGACCCTCGTGCTGCTCGCCATCGCCGCCGCGGGCATCACCGCGATCGCCATGTACGGCGACTACGCGGCGCAGTACCCCGCCCGCTTCGGCGCCCCCAACCGGATCGGCACCCTCGTCCACACCTCGGATCCGACCCTGCGCGCCGGCGAGACAGAGGTCGTCGCACAGGCCCGCAAGACCGGGCTCAAGCAGCCGTTCGCCGCCTTCTACGAGGACGAGGCCGACGGCCAGCACGGGATCTTCCTCGCGGGCAGCACCCAGCGGGTCCTGCTGCCGCGGTTCGAGGTGGCCGGTGCGTTCGACACAATCCAGGGCGACGGGATCGCCGTGAAGAACCTCAAGCGCGTCGACGCAGGGAAGCCGGGCGGCACGGTCCAGTGCGGCACCGCAAACGCCGACGGGGCGAACTCGGTGATCTGCGCCTGGGCCGACCACGGCAGCATCGGCGTCCTCCGCCTCCCGAACCGGACGGTCAAAGAGGCGACCGTGGTCGTCCGCGAAGTCCGGACCGCCGCGATCATCCGCGGCTGACGCCGGCGCGCGCCGCGGGCACTCCGAGTGGCGCGATTCTGGCTCGCGCCGAGCCGGTAAGCTGTGGCACCGCGCGGGGCGGTAGCTCAGCCGGTCAGAGCAGCGGACTCATAATCCGTCGGTCGTGGGTTCGAGCCCCACCCGCCCCACCATCTGTGGCATTGCGCGAACACCTGCCGCTGCATCGTTCGTCAGGGCGCGTCACACAGTCTTCAGGTGTGTCGCAAGGGCAGCATGCTCCAGCCGCCTCAGGCTGACTCCAGTGCGTCGAGCGCGGCAGGGAGATCGCGGTCACGGGCAAACCCGCGTTGTGCGATCAGATGGACCGCAGCGCGTGCAACCGCCTTGTCGGCCGGAGTTGCGACGGCACGCAAGGCCCGTAGGTCCGCGAGATCCTGCGGGCGCGTCTCGTCGTCCCGGGCGAGCAGCTTGAGCGCGATGAGGTGCCCCGTCGAGGCGATGGGGAGCACAAGCCCGGGCACAATTTCCGTGTGCTCCGCGGAGTGCGCGATTTCGGGCTCGATCCCGGAACTCGCGAACAGCAGGTCGACGACCACGTCCTCATCGGTCCCGGCTGGGCATGCGAGCCGAACCATCGCCAGCCGTCCGGTCGTGTCCTGCTCGACCGAGCCGAGCAACCGGTAGCCGTCGGCGATCAGTGAACGCACGAGTGCCTCGGCGCCCGCGTCGTCATCGACCGCTACGGCAACGTCGACATCGCGGGTGAACCGCGGTTCAGATCGCGCAGATACGGCGAATCCGCCTACCAGAGCCCAGTCCCGCCCGTGACGCCAGAGGTCGGCTGATGTCCGGCGGAGGGCGGCCTCGAGGAGATTCAATCGAATCGGTGCGAGGGCCGTCCCACCGCGTCTCCGAGTGAGGCGATAGGCCCGGAAAGCCGCCAAACGCGAACGCGAGCTTCGATCGCCTCATCGGGCACGTCGGGAAAGGTGCGACGCAGCCGCGAGCGCTGTGCGCGCTCGCCGAACTCGTACATCTCGAGGGCGAGGCGGAATCGCCGCGCCACCTGTGCATCTGCCACGAGGCCATTCTACGGATCATGGAGGGACAGTTGCAGCGCCTACTGGCTGCGACGCTGGCCGCATGATGGATTCCCGCCACCCAGCCCGCCGCGCAAAGCCCCAGACCACCAGGATCACGTTGTTGCCGCCCGAGACCGCTCCGATGACCGAGGAACAGCATCAGCAGCTGTCAGCGCTCTATCCGCCATGATCGTCAGCTGGCTCAACCGCCGTCACATGACCGAGGCGCTTGACCGACGCAGCAATCCTCACAGTGATGACGACGGGCGTCCGATCGGCGACAACAGTCGGTGGCGCCACTGGCGAGCGATCGTCACCAGTTATGGCGCTGGCGCCGTA
>JAOPVE010000473.1 GCA_025963185.1 Actinomycetes bacterium | reverse complement strand
GTACCTGCGACCGGTCCTGGCCGGTCGCAGGTACCGCACTTCGGCGTGGGCGTGCGGCGGCGGCGGAGCCGCACGCGGCGCGCCCACACCCGGGGAGCAGGGCGTCGAATTTTTTCTAAGATTCGTTGAGTTCTTGCGGTCAGGTGTTCGTCTCGGTACCGTCACCGCCACGAAACATTGGTGTCAGCCGCGTCACACATGTGTCCCCGCACACTCGACGAAGGGCTCCGGCCATGAACACATCTCTGCAGCGCGGCGCAGCGGGCTTAGTGCTCGTCGCCGGACTCGGACTCTCGGCGGCCGCCTGTTCCGCGAGCGGAGGCGACGGCGCCTCCGCCGACGGAACGGTCACGATCACGGTCAACGGGCTCCCGCCGGCGACGGAGGCGGTCAACCACCAGCGCTTCCTCGACGACGTGGCCGCCTTCGAGAAGGCGAATCCGAAGATCCACGTGGTCGCCCACGAGGGCAAGATGGACCCGAAGACGTTCGCCGCCAAGCTCGCCGGCGGCCAGCTCGAAGACGTCTTCTACGTCTACTTCACCGACCCGGCGAGCCTGATCGCCAAGCGCCAGGTCGCGAACATCACCTCCTACCTCAAGGACGTCCCGGCTTCGGCCCAGCTCCGGCCCGACTTGGTCAAGGTGTTCTCCGACGGCAAAGGCGGCGTCTACGGCCTCCCGTCCCAGAACTACTCGATGGGCCTGCTCTACAACCGCAAGCTGTTCACCCAGGCCGGACTCGACCCGAACAGCCCGCCCACGACCTGGGACGACGTACGTGCGGACGCCAAGAAGATCGCCGCGCTGGGCAGCGGGACCACCGGCTACGGCGACTACTCCAAGAGCAACACCGGCGGCTGGCACTTCACCGCCGAGCTGTACTCGATCGGAGGTGACATCGCCAAGAACGACGGCGGCACCTGGAAGGCCGCGTTCAACGACGACAAGGGCAAGCAGGTCCTCCAGCACCTCAAGGACATGCGCTGGGCCGACAACTCGATGGGCAGCCGCCAGTTGCTCGAATGGGCCGACCTGCTCCAGATGATGGCGTCGGGCAAGCTCGGCATGTACGTGGCGACCGGTGACAACATCCCCACGATCGTCAACCAGTTCAAGGGCGATTACGCCGACTACGGACTCGGGCCGATCCCCGGCGGGCAGGGCACCCTGGCCGGCGGCGAGGGGTACATGTTCAACGCCAAGGCGTCCCCGGCGAAGATCAAGGCCGGGCTCAAGTGGCTGACGTTCAAGTTCGACAATCCCGACCGCGCGGCGACCGACAAGAAGTTCGACGCCGACCACAAGCTCCCGGTCGGGCTGCCGGAACCGATGATCTGGACCGGCGACGCGGCCGGCAAGCAGGGCGCCGCGACCAAGCAGTACGCGAACGTCCCGCAGGAGAACTACAAGCCGTTCATCTCGTCGATGAGCAGCGTCCCGCTCAAGGTGGAGCCGCCGAACGCGCAGCAGATCTACGCCGTCCTCGACGTGGCGATGCAGAAGGTGCTGACCGACCGGAACGCCGATCCGGCCGCGCTGCTCGCGGACGCGTCCAAGCAGGTCGACACGATCCTGCGCTCGGTCCGCTGAGTTCCGGGCGGGGGCCGCCAGCTACGGCCCCCCGCCCCCACCGAGGGACGGGACGTCATGCGCAAACTCACCGACAACCTGCGCGCCTACGCCTTCCTGGCGGCCGGGCTGCTCTGCTTCGGGCTGTTCTCCTGGTATCCGCTGGTCCGCGGGGTGCTGCTGAGCTTCCAGCAGGTCAACTTCGTCACGGATCCGCAGTGGGTGGGGCTGGACAACTTCCGGGTGCTGTTCGCCGATCCGCTGTTCGTCACGGCCTGGAAGAACACCCTGCTGTTCACCGGCATCGCGCTCGTGTTCGGCTACCTGCTGCCCTTCGCGATCGCGATCCTGCTGAACGAACTGCGGCACTTCCAAGCCTTCTTCCGGATCGCCGTGTACCTGCCCGTCATGCTCCCGCCGATCGTGGTGGTGCTGTTGTGGCAGTTCTTCTACGACCCCGGGAACGGGCTGTTCAACGCGATCCTGTCGGGGCTGCACCTGCCCGAGTCGCAGTGGACCCAGTCGCCCCGCACGGCGATGCTCTCGCTGGTCCTGGTCTCGACCTGGGCGAACCTCGGCGGGGCCACGCTGATCTACCTCGCGGGCCTGGGCAACATCCCGGGCGAGCTGTACGAGGCGGCCGAGCTGGACGGCGCGAGCGTCTGGCAGCGGATCCGGCACGTGACGATCCCGCAGATGCGGTTCGTCCTGCTGGTGCTGCTGTTGCTCCAGGTCATCGCCACGATGCAGGTCTTCCTGGAGCCCTACCAGCTCACCGGCACGTCCAATCCGGACACCATCACGGTGATGGTGCTGATCTACCGGTACGCGTTCACGGTCAACAACGACTTCGGCCTGGCCGCCGCGATGAGCGTGCTGCTGTTCCTCGTCCTCGGGCTGTTCTCGGCCCTCTACCTGCGGCTCACCCGCAGCGCCGCCGACTAGGAGGACGCGATGACCCTCACCGCCCCGCAGCGGACCCCGCCCGCGGCCGTCCCGGTCCCGGCCCGGAGGAAGCGGCCCCCGAAGGAGTTCACCGGCACCCGTACCCTGATCTCGGCGTCGGACCTGCGCCGGGGCTGGCGCCGCACCGCCTACTGGGCCGTGCTCGCCGTCGTGACGATCCTCTTCGTGCTGGTGTTCTTCTTTCCCGTGTACTGGATGGCCACCGGCGCGCTCAAGTCGCCCGCCGAGCTGGTCAGCCCGACCCCGACGCTGTTCCCCCGGACGTTTCACCCCGAGACGTACGCGACGGCGTGGAGCCAGATGCGGGTCGCCCGGTACTTCGCCAACACCGCCCTGTACGCGCTCGGCGGGTGGGCGATCCAGCTGGCGGTGGCGGTCACGGCCGCGTACGCGCTGTCCACACTGCGCCCGGTGCTGGGCAACGTGGTGCTCGGGGCGATGCTCGCGAGCCTGATGCTGCCCGCCGCCGCGCTGCTCGTGCCCGCCTACCTCACGGTCAGCCACGTGCCGCTGATCGGCGTGAACCTGCTGAACACACCCTGGGCGCTGTGGCTGCCGGGCGCCGCGAACGCGTTCAACGTCTACATCCTCAAGCGGTTCTTCGACCAGATCCCGTCGGACCTCATCGATTCGGCCAGCCTCGACGGGGCCGGGCCGCTGCGGACCCTGTGGTCGGTCGTCCTGCCGCTGGCCCGCCCGGTACTCGGGGTGGTGTCGATCTTCGCGGTCATCGGGATGTGGAAGGACTTCCTCTGGCCGCTGCTCGTCCTGCAGGACCCCGACACGCAAACGCTCTCGGTCGCACTGTCCCGGCTCTCGGCCACCAGCCAGGTGCCCCAGAACGTGATGATGGCCGGCCTGGTCATCGCGTCCGTCCCGATGATCGCGATCTTCCTGATCTTCCAGCGCAGCATCATCAGCGGCCTGTCGGCGGGAGCGATGAAGGGCTGACCTCCGCACTCCCGGATCCGCGGCCGCGACGGCGCGGTGACCCGCCCTGCCCAGATCCGACCCAGGAAAGCAGGTGCCCCTTGTCTGCAGAACGGTCCACGGCGGACCGCCCGTGGTGGCGCAACGCCGTCATCTACCAGGTGTATCCGCGGAGTTTCGCCGACGCGGACGGCGACGGGATCGGCGACCTCGCCGGAGTCCGCGCACAGCTGGAGTACCTGGCGCGGCTCGGCGTCGAGGCGATCTGGTTCGGACCCTGGTACCCCTCGCCGATGGCCGACGCCGGCTACGACGTGGCGGACTACCGGGACGTCGATCCGACGTTCGGCACGCTCGCCGAGGCCGAGGCGCTGATCGGCGAGGCGCACGCGCTCGGGATCCGGATCATCATCGACGTCGTCCCCAACCACTGCTCCGGCGAGCACCCCTGGTTCCAGGCCGCACTCGCGGATCCGGCCGCCCCCGAGCGGGACCTGTTCTGGTTCCGCCCCGGCAAGGGACCGGACGGCGGCCAGCCCCCCACGGGCTGGACCGG
This sequence comes from Actinomycetes bacterium, assembly GCA_025963185.1. Lineage (GTDB taxonomy): Bacteria > Actinomycetota > Actinomycetes > Mycobacteriales > Cryptosporangiaceae > RYN-140. Next base: position 6,365 of record JAOPVE010000473.1, on the reverse strand, counting down.
CAACTTCGGTGGCGGCACCTGGACCCGAACCACGAACCCGGACGGCTCCCCCGGAGACTGGTACCTGCACCTGTTCGCCCCCGAGCAGCCGGACTTCAACTGGGACCACCCGGCCGTCCGCGCCGAGTTCGAGGATGTGCTGCGATTCTGGCTGGACCGCGGGGCCGACGGGATCCGGATCGACTCCGCCGCGCTTCTGGTCAAGGATCCGGCCCTGCCCGAGGTCGCCGAGGGGGTGCCCAGCCCGCACACGGACCGCGACGAGGTACACGAGATCTACCGGTCCTGGCGGCGGATCACCGACGGCTATCCCGGCGACCGCGCGCTGATCGGCGAGGTCTGGCTCCCGGATCGCCAGCGCTTCGCCGACTACCTGCGCCCCGACGAGCTGCACACGGCGTTCAACTTCGACTTCCTCGGCTGCCCGTGGGACGCGGCCGCCCTCCGGCACTCGATCGACGGCACCCTCGCCGCGCACGAGCCGGTCGGCGCGCCCGCGACCTGGGTGCTGTCCAACCACGACGTGACCAGTCATGTCACCCGCTACGGCCGCGACGACACCTCGTTCAGCTTCGCGGCCAAGCGCGAGGGCACCCCCGTGGACCTCGAACTCGGCCGGGTGCGGGCCAGGGCCGCCGCGCTGCTCTCGCTGTCGCTGCCCGGCGCCGCGTACGTGTACCAGGGCGAGGAACTGGGGCTGTGGGAGGCCGAGCAGATCCCTCCCGAGCTGCGGCAGGACCCGATGTACGCGCGGTCCGGGTTCGTGGATCCGGGGCGGGACGGGTGCCGGGTGCCGATCCCGTGGTCCGGCGCCGAGCCCCCGTTCGGGTTCTCGCCGCCCGGCTCGGCGGATCCGTGGCTGCCCCAGCCGCCCGAGTGGAAGTCGCTGACGGCCGAGGCGCAGGACGGCGATCCGCAGTCGATGTTGTCGCTGTACCGGGACGCGCTGGCGATCCGGCGCTCGTGTCCGGCCCTCGGGGACGGCCCGTTGCGCTGGCTGGACTCGCCCCCCGGCGTGCTCGCCTTCGCCCGGCCGGACGGCTTCGCCTGCGTCGTGAACTTCCGGCCGGACCCGGTGGAACTGCCCGCCCACCAGGCAATTCTCCTCACGAGCGGACCGCTGCCCGGCGGCCGCCTGCCCACCGACACCGCGGCCTGGCTGCGGACCCACTGACCCCGATCCCCCAGCCCACGACCACAAGGGAGGGATTCCCCGCACCGGCCGCTCAAGGCCGCAAATCCCCACTGATCACCAGCCCAGTAAGGAGGTGCCGGACTGTGACGATCTCCCCGCACAGCGGCGCCCAGCCCCCCACCCGCATCGGCCGACTCACGATCCTCGCCGCCGTCGCAGCCACCCTGGCCGGTGGCGCGGTCGCCCTGCTCGCCGAGGTCCACTCCGCGTCGGCGGCCACCAGCGGACGGTCCGTGTTCGACGTGCCGTCCGGCTACGGCGCCACCGTGCCGTTCACCGAGTACGAGGCCGAGTCCGGCGCCACCAACGGCACGACGATCGGACCGGACCTCACCCGGGGATCGCTCGGATCCGAGGCCAGCGGCCGCGCCGCCGTGAAGCTCGCCGCCCAGGGCCAGTACGTCGAGTTCACCCTGCGCAAGCCCGCCAACGCCGTGGACATCTCGGTCGCCCTCGACCAGGGCAAGGCGGGCAGCCTGTCGGCGTACGTCAACGGCACCAGGACCGCGGCCAGCTTCGACGTGCACGGCAAGTACACACACATCTCCAGCAACATCGGCGGATCCCCGCCCGTCTACCACCTCTACAACGACTACCGGATCCGCCTCGGCACCGACGCCCCCGCCGGGGCCAAGGTGCGCGTCCAGATCGACGCGACCGACACCGGGGGCGCCCCGTACTACGTCGACGTGGCGGACTTCGAGCAGGTCGGGGCCGCGCTGCCCCAGCCGGCCGGATCCGTCTCGGTGGTGTCGAACGGGGCCGATCCGACCGGGGCCGCCGACTCCACGAGCGCCTTCGTCCAGACAATCAACTCGGCCGCGGGCAGAACCGTCTGGGTGCCCGCCGGCAAGTACCGGGTCGGATCGCTCCTCGTCAACAACGGCGTGACCCTGCGCGGCGCCGGACCCTGGTACACCGAGATCACCGCGATCAACCCCTCGAACGCGCTGTTCTCCGCCGAGAGCCAGTCCGGCACCCTGCACCTGAGCGACTTCACGGCGTTCGGCCAGGTCGCGGTGCGCAACGACAGCGAGCCGAGCAACTTCGTCCACGGCGGGCTCGGCGCCGGCGGATCCGTGTCGAACGTGTGGATCCAGAACTTCAAGGTCGGGCTCTGGCTCGTCCACCCGAGCAACCAGAACATCGTGATCGAGAACAACCGGATGCTGGACTTCCTCGCCGACGGCGTGAACTTCAACGGGTACGTGCAGAACGGCACGATCCGGAACAACTTCCTGCGCAACCAGGGCGACGACTCGCTCGCGATCTGGTCGATCCACTCCCCGGTGCAGGCCACGACGTTCGCGAACAACACGATCGTCGAACCCAACCTCGCCAACGGGATCGGCATCTACGGCGGCATCGACACGACCCTGTCGAAGAACGTCATCGCCGACACCAACGGCCTGGGCAGCGGCATCGACATCTCCAACCAGGAGTTCGTGGCGCTGAACTTCCAGATCCTCAAGGGGACCATCACGGTCGCGGGCAACTACCTGATCCGCACCGGGATGCTCAACCCCAACTGGGGCCACCCCATGAGCGCGATCCGGATCGACTCGAACAACTACCCGATCGGCGACGGGGTCCAGGTCAACGTCACGGACAACACGTTCTGGGAGAGCCCGTACAGCGTGATCCAGCTCGTATCCGGGAACGGGCAGGGACTGCCGATCAAGAACGTGACGGTCAACGGCGCGGTCGTCGAGGGCGCCGGGACCGTGGTGCTCCAGGCCGAGACCCAGGGCACGGCCTCGTTCAGCAACGTCACCGCGACCGGAGTCGGCGCGGCCGGCGTCTACAACTGCGTGTACCCGGCGAACAGCGGCACGTTCACGCCGGTCTACGGCAGCGGGAACTCGGGCTGGTCGTCGGTGTGGCCGGGCTGCGCGTTCCCGCCGCGCGGCGACACACCCGGTTCTCCCCCGCCGTCGTCCCCGGGGATCCCGCCGCCGTCCTCGCCGCCGCCGTCACAGGACCCCAACGGCAACCTCGCCGCCGGACGGCCCGTGACTGTGAGCAGCGAGCAGGGCGGGTTCCCGGGATCGAAGGCGACCGACGGCTCCGCGGACTCGTACTGGGAGTCCGCGAACAACGCATTCCCGCAGTCGCTCACGGTCGACCTCGGATCGGCGAAGACCGTCGGCAGGCTGGTCCTCAAGCTCCCGCCGAACCCCGCCTGGGGCGCGCGGACCGAGACCCTGTCGATCGCCGGATCCACCGACGGGTCCACCTTCACCACGGTGAAGCCGCCGGCGGGCTACGCGTTCAGCCCGGCCACGGGCAACACCGTCACGGTCGCGCTGCGCGCCGGAACCAGCGCCCGGTACCTGCGGCTGCTGGTCACCGGCAACACCGGCTGGCCCGCCGCCCAGTTCTCCGAGGTGGAGGCCTACGCGGCCGGCGGCACCCAGCCAGGGCCGCCGCCCGCCGGGAACCTCGCCCTAGGCGCGGCCACCAGCGAGACCAGCCACGTGCAGGGGTACCCGTCGGTCTACGCGGTGGACGGGGACGCCGGCACCTACTGGGAGTCGGCCAGCAACGCCTTTCCCCAGTCGGTCACCGTGGATCTCGGCCAGTCCCAGGCGCTCGGGAAGGCGGTCCTGACGCTCCCGCCTGCCGCTGTCTGGGGGCCACGGTCCGAGACGATCGCGGTCTCCGGATCCGCTGACGGGTCGGCGTTCACCAGCCTCAAGCCGGCCGCTGGTTACGCGTTCAGCCCCGCGAGCGGGAACACGGTGACGATCCCGCTCACCGGATCCGCCCGGTACGTGCGGCTGACCGTCACGGCCAACACCGGCTGGCCCGCCGCCCAGCTCTCCGAAGTGGAGCTCTGGGCGCCGTAACGCGACCGGCCGCGCCAGCCCGTGGATCTCCCCCACGGGCTGGCGCGGCCCACGCTCTTCCGCACCGGATCCCACTCCGGTGCGCCACGGGGGTCCCGCGCGAACCACCGAAGAGAGAACTCCATGTCCCACTCCCCAGGCGTGCACCGCCGCCGGATCCTGCTCGCCGCGCTGTCCAGCGTGGCACTGTGCGCCGGAGCGCTCACCGCACTCGCCGCCGGCGCGACCCCCGCCAGTGCGGCGGGCCTGTCCCCGTTCGACGTCCCCGGCCGGGGCGCCACCGTGCCGTTCCACGAGGTCGAGGCCGAGAACGCCAGCTACACCGGCACGAAGATCGGTCCCGACCGGATCTACGGGACGCTGCCCTCCGAGGCGTCCGGGCGGGAGGCCGTCACGCTGAACTCGGTGGGCCAGTACGTCGAGTTCACCCTGCCGTCCGCCGCGAACGCGGTCACGATCCGCTACAGCATTCCCGACAGCGCCGCCGGGACGGGCCGGGATGCGAGCCTGGACCTGCGATCCGGCGGATCGGTGCTCAAGACCCTGCCCGTGACCTCGAAGTACGGCTGGTACTACGGCGGGTACCCGTTCAACAACAACCCCGGCGACACCAACCCCCACCACTTCTACGACGAGGCCCGCACCCTGCTCAGCACCACGCTTCCGGCGGGTTCGGCGCTGCGGGTCCAGGTCAGTTCCACCGCGCTGTCGCCGTCGTTCACGATCGACCTCGCCGACTTCGAGCTGGTAGGCGCCCCGATCGCCAAGCCCGCCGGATCCCTCGACGTGGTCACCGACTTCGGCGCCGATCCCACCGGCGCCGCCGACTCCACGGCGAAGATCCAGGCCGCGGTCGACGCCGGGCAGGCGCAGGGCAAGACCGTCTGGGTGCCCACGGGCAACTACACGCTGTGGGACCACGTCGTGGTCGACGGCGTGACCCTGCGCGGCGCCGGGCCCTGGTACACCGTGTTCGGCGGACGGAACCCGACCGACCGCAGCCGGGCCGCCGGGATCTACGGCAAGTACGTGGCCGGGGGCGGCTACTCCGGTGCGATCCGGCCACAGGAAGCCGGGGGTCCGAGTAGGAACGTGACCGTCCGGGACCTCGCGGTCATCGGCGACATCCGGGAGCGGATCGACGACGACCAGGTCAACGCGTTCGGCGGGGCCCTGAGCAACTCGGTGATCGACGACGTCTGGGTGCAGCACACCAAGGTCGGCTTATGGATGGACGGGCCGATGGACGGCCTGACGATCCGCAACAGCCGGATCCTCGACCAGACCGCCGACGGCGTGAACTTCCACTGGGGCGTCACCAACTCGACGGTGACCAACACGTTCGTGCGCAACACCGGCGACGACGGGCTCGCGATGTGGGCCCAGACCGTGCCCAACGTCGGCAACTCGTTCACCCACGACACCGTCGGCGTGACCCTGCTGGCGAACAACCTGGTCAGCTACGGCGGCCGGGACATCACGATGACCGACAACGTCACCGCGGACTCCCTCACCAACGGCGGCGGGATCCACGTGGCGAACCGCTACCCGGGGGTCCAGGGGCCGACCGCGGTCCACGGCACCTGGACGATCGCCCGGAACACGCTGATCCGCAACGGCAACAACGACTTCAACTGGCAGTTCGGGGTCGGCGCGATCTGGTTCTCGGCGCTCAACGAGGCGTTCGCCCCGGACGTGGCGATCAACATCTCGGCGACCGACATCCTCGACAGCTCGTACGCGGCCCTGCACTGGATCGAGGGCGCCACCCGGGGGATCTCGTTCACCGACGTCAACATCGTCGGCGCCGGCACCTACGCGCTCCAGGTCCAGGCGGCCAGCCAGGTCACGTTCACGAACGTGCACGCGTCGGGGATCGCGCAGTCCACGCCGATCCACAACTGCGTGGGGAGTGGGTTCCAGATCACCCAGGGCGCGGGCAACTCCGGCTGGTACACGGACACGCCGTTCTGCGGACCGTGGCCCGCGCCGCAGTGGGGCGGCGGCCCGTCCACCCCGCCCTCACCCTCTGCTTCCCCCTCGCCCTCCCCGTCACCCTCACCCTCGCTGCCTCCCGCGGACGGGAACCTGGCGGCCGGGCGGCCCGTGACGGTGACCAGCGCGGTCGGTGGCTTCCCTGGCTCGGCGGCCGTCGACGGGAACCCGACCAGCTACTGGGAGTCCACGGGTAACGCGTTCCCGCAGTCGCTCACCGTCGACCTCGGGGCGTCCCGTCCCCTCGGCCGGATCGTCCTGAGCCTGCCACCCTCACCCGCCTGGGGACCGCGGACCCAGACGGTGGCTGTCGCCGGATCCGCTGA